>DASVGY010000044.1:0-8342 GCA_036379295.1 Pelobium sp. | reverse complement strand
GTACCTCGTTCGGAATGACGGTTAAGGGAGGAACCAAAGCCTTAGTTCTCTTCTCTTCTTTGTGGTGAGGGCCTTGCGCTCTTGGCTTGCCTGCCCTCATGCCGGGCAAAGGGCAGTTCCTTTTTTTTCCGCAAAAAAAGTAACCAAAAAAACTCTCGGCTGCGCCCTTTGCTACAAAGGTTCTGCTTTTACCTTGGTCATTCGTTGCCGCAAAGGCCAAGGCCGAATTTTTCGCGGTACTTTGGTCTTTGCTTTTGCTGGGTGGGCGCTGCTGTTTTACCCCGGCATCTCGATTCGCCTTAGCGAAGAGAGATCTGCTTGTTCTTTTGCACTACCTAAGTTCACCGGCGAAACCAACAGATTCCTCCTCGTACCTCGTTCGGAATGACGGTTAAGGGAGAAACCACTAAGACGGATTGCCTCAACGCGTCATCTCGACGTTAGGAGAGATCTGTTTGTTCTTTTGCACCCCCTCGATTCGCCGGAGGAACCAATTGATTTCTAATTTTGCTTTCTTTACTCGTCATTTAAAGAATTGACCCCTTGTTCTTTAAGGCTTTGTAATGCCGCTTTCATTGCATTAACTTGTTCAACCGAATGCCCTTGCCAAATTGTTACTTCGCCAACAACCCTAAATGGCGCCGTAGAACGGTATGACATAGTAGGATTACCCGGAAACTTTCTGTCCGTTAAATCAGGGTCGTTATCTATTTTCCCTGTTGGCTCAACCAAATAAATCCTTCCTTCTCCTTCACCTAAAGCAAGCTCCGCTCCCCAAATTGCAGCGTCTAACGTAGCGGAAAGAAAAATATACTTTGCATTTTTTTGCTGCCCAAAGTTTGAACTGTAACCAGCTTGTATAAATTCGCCCAGTTTAAGATTTGCTTTTGTACCATGAAAGTACGTCTGTGCAAAGGGCGTTGGCGCTAAATTTTTTGAGTTTTCTATTTCTTTGTTACCGTCCATGGCTAAAATTAATTCTATAAATATAACAATGCCCGTAGTTTGTGCTAAACATTTTTAACGCACAACAATTTCATCCCGCCCCAGCGGTATGCTAAAAAATCAGCTTTTTTACCGCTGGCTCAAAAATTATTTGTTGCGCTAATTTAGCGCAACTCTGCTATATACATGGTACTCGCCCGGTGCCAATGTTAAATTATAGGTATTAGCGCTTAAATTAATTGCATTTCCAAAAGCATCTGCCCATGCTCCGGCTGCCCCAAAATCAATATTGGCAGCTTGCGGCACTACATCAAAGTTTCCTACCACAACTACGTTATTGCTGGGTGTGTTGAGTTTTATGTATTTAATTCCTCCGCTAAGGCTATAGCTAAAATCAGTTGTGTTAAAAATAGGGTTGTTTTCTTTTAAGCTTATCATTTTGGCATAAACATTATACAATGCTTTGCGGTTGGGCTCATCAAAATACTCCCAGCGGATGGGCTTTTCTCCTGTACGCCCGTTCTGTTCAATGCTAACATCGTAGCCTAACTCGCCAAATTGCCAAATCATTTTAGGCCCTGGGATGGCAAAAAATAAGGCTGCGGCCAGCTCTTCTCTTTTTAAGGAGGTTGCTAAATTATTTTTGATAATGTATGTAGCGGTGGCATTTCCGTAAGTGATGTTCTTAAAATTCAAGCGTTCTTCATCGTGACTTTCAATGTAGGCCACCAAGCCATCGGACTTTGCAAAACCATGGTTGTTAAAAAAGCCCCACGAAAAATCAGATTTCCCCAACCAACCCATCGTAGCCTCGTTCATGTTGTAGTTGAGGTTTGTCCATACCATTAAACCATTGTTGGTGAGTTCTGTTTCTTCTTTGGTATCAGCAAAGTGTTCTAAAATGGTATAAAAATTATTGTCGTCGATACTTTTGATAAAGTTATGGTAGTCTTTCCATATTGCCACGCGGGAAGCATCATAAGCTGCAAAACTGCCATCATCTGATGATTGATGTTGCGTAAATCCTTTCGACAAATCAAACCTAAAGCCATCTACTTTGTATTGCTGCATCCAAAACTTCATCACGTTTTTAGCAAAAACTTTGGTTTCGCCGCTCTCGTGGTTAAAATCAAACCCTACGTTGTAAGGATGTTTAGCTACAGTATTAAACCATGGGTTATCGGCCGTTGGCGCTCCGTTTTTAAAATACATTTGCACCATTGGCGATTGCCCAAACGAATGGTTGAGCACCATATCTAAAATCACGGCTATGCCCTTACCGTGGCATTCGTCGATAAAGTTTTGCAAAGCAGTTTTGGTTCCATAATATTTATCAGGAGCGAAGTAGAACGAAGGATTGTAGCCCCAACTTAGGTTTCCTTCAAACTCGTTCACTGGCATTAGTTCTATGGCGTTAATTCCCAAATTTTTTAAATAATCTAATTTAGCCAAGGTTGAGGCGTAGCTATGGTCTGTGGTAAAATCACGCAGCAGCAGTTCGTAAATTACCAAATTGTTTTTTGCGGGGCGGGTAAAGTTGTTGTTCTTCCACTCGTATTTAGGTTGGTTAGCCTGCATTACACTTACAATACCTGTGGTTTTTCCGCTTGGATAGGGCTTTAAATTAGGGTAAGTTTTTGCATCGATGTATTTATCGTTATCTGGGTCGAGCACTTTCTCACAGTAAGGGTCGGCAACTCTTAATGTTCCATCAATCTCAAACTGATAGGCATATTCTGTATCGGGGTTTAGGTTATCTATCTGCGTAAACCATGTTTTGCCGTCTTTTGCCAACTGCATTTTATTGAGGTTGTTTTGCCAATTGTTAAAATCGCCGATGAGCGCTACCGAGGTTTTTTTTGGAGCGATTAGGGTGATAATGGCTGATGTTCCATTATTTATAAAAGCTACTCCGTTTTTTGCCGCTGCTGGAAGCTCCGTTTCTGGCGGGGTTGGCGTGGGTGTGCTACCTGGTGTTTTGTCTTTTTTGCAAGAGGTAGCGAGGGTTAAAATTAGGAGGAGATAGGTTAATTTTTTCATGGTGTTTTATTTGATTTTTTATTGCTGTTTTTTGTGATGCATATTACTTTGGTTCTTGCTTTTGCTGCCGTCCCGTCATCTCGATTCGGCTTCGCGAAGAGAGATCTGCTTGTTCCTTTGCAATAGCTCGATTGTCCGGAGGAACTCAACCCGTCATCTCGACGGTAGGAGAGATCTGTTTGTTCCTTTGCAATAACTCGATTAACCGGAGAAACCAAGGTTTTAGTTATCTTTTTTTCTTTGTGGCTAGAGCCTTACGCTCTTGGCTTGCCTGCCCTCATGCCGGGCAAAGGGCAGTTCCTTTTTTTTCCGCAAAAAAAGGAACCAAAAAAACTCTCGGCTGCGCCCTTTGCTACAAAGGGAGTGCGTTAATTTCTGCTATTCGTTACCGCAAAGGCCAAGGCCGAATTTTTCGCGGTACTTTGGTCTTTGCTTTTGCTGCGGGGGCGCTGCTGTTTTACCCCGGCATCTCGATTCGCCTTAGCGAAGAGAGATCTGTTTGTTCTTCTGCGATACCTCAGTTCGCCAAAAAAACTAACAGATTCCTCCTCGTACCTCGTTCGGAATGACGGTTAAGGGAGGAACCAAGCTTTAGTTTTCTTCTTTGTGGCTAGAGCCTTGCGCTCTTGGCTTGCCTGCCCTCATGCCGGGCAAAGGGCATTTCCTTTTTTTTCCGCAAAAAAAGGAACCAAAAAAACTCTCGGCTGCGCCCTTTGCTACAAAGGTGCTGCTGTTACTCTGGTTCTTCGTTGCCGCAAAGGCCAAGGCCGAATTTATTGGTGTACTTTGGTCTTTGCTTTTGCTGCCGCCCCGTCATCTTGACGATTGGAGAGATCTGCTTGCGTTGCGAAAAAATTAAACTGACCTGCCTTCTTCTATTTCCAATTCGGTGGCTAAAATGCTGTCGGTAGATTTTGTTTCTTTAATAAACAAAAAACAAACGAGGGCAGCCAGCGCCATTAAACCGCCACCTAATTGTACGGCTAAGAGTCGGTCGTTGTGCAGGATATTTCGCATTAACCAACCGAAGCCTAAAGACGCCAAAATTTCGGGCAACACTATAAAGAAATTGAAAATGCCCATGTAAATCCCTATTTTATTTTTGGGCAGCACACCGCTTAACATTGCATAAGGCATAGATAAAATACTAGCCCAAGCAATCCCTACCCCAGTCATACACAAATACAACATGTTTTTATCATGAACCCACGCTACGCTTATTAATCCGGCTGCGCCGCACAAAAGGCATAGCGCATGGGTAGCTTTTCTTCCTAACTTATCTGCAATGGTGGGCAATACCAAGGCGAACAAAAACGTGATAACGCTATAATAAGCCAAAGTCAAACTTCCAAAATCTGCACCTGCCGCGTAAACTGGGTCGCTGGCATCTGTTCCACCAAAAACATTGACTGCCACCGCCGTGGTATAATAAAACCACATTAGAAACAAGCCTGGCCAAGTGAAAAATTGAACCAAAGAAACTATTTGCATCCTTTTAGGCATTTGCCTTAGTGCCGTAAAAATTTCCTTTGCACCGCCGGCAAAGCCTTTTTTTCCTTCTTTCTTTTGCGCTGCCAATTCTTCGGCGGTTGGCGGATACTCATCGGTGTTTAAAACCGTCCATAAAACAGAGGCAAAAAAGAAAAACGCCCCTATATAAAAGGAATATTTAACATTCTCTGGAATGCTGCCCTGCATGGCGGTGTTGGTTAAATGGAAAACATTGTTCATTAACCAAGGTAAAGCGGAGGCTATACTCCCGCCCAAGCCTATCATCATGCTTTGCATAATGAAACCTCTGTTTACCTGACTATCCGGAAGCTTATCCGTTACAAACGCCCTAAAAGGTTCCATAGAAACGTTTCCAAAAACATCTAACACCCAAAGTAAGCCTGCCGCCATCCACAAAGCACTGCTGTTAGGCATAAATATTAACGCGATGCTGCTGATAATTGCCCCTACCATAAAATACGGGCGCCTTCTGCCCCATTTTGGATGCCATGTTCTATCGCTAAGGTAACCTACAACAGGCTGCACTAACAATCCGGTGAGTGGCGCTGCTAAAAACAATAAAGGAACTTGGTCCGGGTGCGCCCCTAAACCTTCGTAAATACGCCCCATATTGGCCCTTTGTAAATCCCAGCCGAACTGGATTCCGAAAAAGCCAACGCTCATGTTGATAATTTGAATCAGCGAAAGCTTTGGATTTTCAACTGCGGTTTTTAAGTTCATGTTATTGGGTTTAAAAAGCTATAATTTGTGATGAGTTAGGGCTTACGTTTACCTTTACTATATTTTCGGCGGGCGAATCAAGCTGCGCACCTGCCAATAAATCCGTCGGCTTATTCACCTTTTTATCTGTCAAAATATCTTTTGGTATTGTTAAAGCTCCGTTGAAAACATTGTTCCTATCAAAATTTGCGACAATAAGCAAGCGCTGGTTTGCGGTGTAGCGGATGAAAGCGTAAACATGGCTGTTGTTTAGCTGGTTTTGCGGAATTTCATAAAAATCGCCAGCTACAATCGCTTCATTTTCTGCAGAAACTTTTAGCAATGTCTTATAAAACGATCGCCAGGTTTTTTGTTCTGCACTTAATTTTCCCCCATCAAAAGCACCGCCGTTCATCCACTGTTGGTGGTTTGGAACGCCCCAATAATCAAATATAGTGGTGCGGTTATCATCTTTACCGAAACCTTCGATACCTTCGCCAGGCTCACCAACTTCTTGTCCGAAATAAATCATCACCGGCCCCTTGCCCAGTGTTGCCGTAACTGTATAAGCGGCCAAACCAAGGCTAGCATTGCCGGTAAAGTTGGCGGAAGCAATACGCTCTTCATCGTGGTTTTCCAGAAAGCGCAACATGTGGCCATCTATATTTTTTACATGATTTTTGGCAGCAGAAACTTCGGCTGTATTTGCATCTGGCTGGTTACGCATCAGCTTTTTTAAGGCATCATACAAACCTACTTTATCATACAAATAATCAAACCCTCCTTGTGTTAAATATTGTTCATAAGCGTTTGGATTGTAGGCTTCGCCTATGAAAATTAAATCGGGGTTTTCTTTTTTAACCTGCGGAATTACCCATTGCCAAAATTCTACGGGTACCATTTCGGCAACATCACAACGGAAACCATCTACGCCTTTTTTAGTCCAATAAACCAAAATATCTTTCATTTTTACCCAAACCGGCGGTATGGGGTCAAAATGAGTTTTTTCGCCATTTTGGTAATCAACACCGTAATTTAATTTAATGGTTTCGTACCAGTCATCATCATTAGGTTTTGCCTTAAAAGAATTGTTTCCGGTTGCTTTTGCAGGGCTTTCATTAACCTGGAAATCTTTAAGACTATCAATTGGTGTAGATTTTTTATCGATATCTGGAACCTCAAATTTTTGCCCTGGTAAATAGTAAAAATCATTTTGCGGACTAAAACTTTTGGTGGTATCATCAGCAACGCCAAAATCCTGAACGCCCGCCGGTTTTGCAATAGATTTATAGCCGCGAGCCACATGGTTAGGTACAAAATCTATAATTACCTTTAGCTGCTTAGCATGTGTGCGGTCGATTAAATTTTCAAACTCTTGAATTCTGTTGGGCACATCAACTGCTAAATCTGGGTCAACATCGTAATAATCGCGGATGGCATAAGGCGAACCTGCAATGCCTTTTACCACATCTGCATCACTATTAGGGATGCCATATTTGCTATAATCTGTTAGGCTGGCGTGTGCAATTATACCGGTGTACCACACATAATTTACGCTTAACTCTTTTATGCCATCAAGCGCTTTATCATCAATATCGTTAAACTTGCCACTGCCGTTTTGTTGTAAAGAACCATAATAGGCATTGGTAGTGTTTTTATTACCGAATAAACGTGGCAATAACTGGTAGATTACGATTTTTTTATCTTTCATTGCGCTTGATTTTTTTTGCGAAAGGTTGCAACCCGCTGTAAACATCAATATAAAAACAATGGATATGGTTTTTAACCCAGCCATCTTTAACGTAATAAATTTATTGTTATTGACCATGCCTTCTATCATTTTACACAAGTTCGGTGTTTTCGATATTTATTTGAGATGATGCTTTTAACTGGTGCACCTGACCATGAATTGCGATAGCTAAATCTTGCGTACTGTTATTGGTAATATGGGTTTGCCTTCTGCTGATGTTAACTTTAAGGTTTGCCCCACGGAAATTGATTTTAAAAGTAAAGGATTCCCATTTACCGGGTAAAAAGGGACTAAAATGCAGGGTATTGTTTTTTATACGCATACCGGCAAAACCCTCTACAACGCTCATCCAGGTACCTGCCATAGAGGTAATATGTAAACCGTCTTCGGTATCGTTGTTATAATCATCTAAATCTAAACGGGCGGTGCGTAAATAAAACTCATAAGCCCGGGCTTCATCGTTCAATTTTGCAGCCAAAATACTATGCACACATGGCGAAAGTGAACTTTCATGAACGGTACGCGGCTCGTAAAAATCAAAATTTCTTTTGATGGTTGCAAAGTCGTAATCATCCTCAAAAAAGTAAATTCCCTGTAAAACATCGGCTTGCTTGATAAAACACGACCTCAAAATCCTATCCCAACTCCATTTTTGGTTAATTGGCCTTTCTGACGCCGGTAAATCTTTTACCAAAACCTGCTCCTTATCCAAATAACCGTCTTGCTGCAAAAAGATGCCTTTACCGGCATCCTCTGGATAGTACATGTTTGCTATAATTTGTTCCCAATCGCCAAACTCGCGAGATTTGAAATTTAATTTTTGCAAGAGCTGCTGGTAGGCTTGCGGGTTTGCTTTTTCAACATAAGCAGCAGCTTCCATGGTGTGTTTTAAGCACCAGGTAGCCAAGGTGTTGGTGTACCAATTGTTATTGATGTTGTTTTCGTACTCGTTGGGCCCTGTTACCCCTAACATCACAAATTTTTGCTTTTCGCCGCTCCAGTTAACGCGTTGTTTCCAAAACCGACTGATACCGATGAGGACTTCTAATCCATAATTTACCAAGTAATTTTGGTCTGCGGTGTAACGGATGTAATTGTAAATGGCATAAGCAATTGCTCCATTTCTGTGGATTTCTTCAAAGGTGATTTCCCATTCGTTATGGCACTCTTCGCCATTCATGGTGACCATCGGAAACAAAGCAGCGCCATTTGTAAAGCCAAGTTTTTTTGCATTTTCAATGGCTTTGTCCAGTTGCTTATAGCGGTAAATCAGCAGGTTTTTACTGACTTGCTGCGGTGCAGTTGCCAAATAAAAAGGCACACAATAAGCTTCGGTATCCCAATAAGTAGAACCGCCATATTTTTCGCCAGTGAAGCCTTTAGGGCCAATATTAAG
>DASVGY010000043.1:0-18369 GCA_036379295.1 Pelobium sp. | reverse complement strand
AACATATCATTAGTGGTATCTTTTTCCACCAATGGAGCAAGTAATTCTTTAGCTTCATTGTAATTTTCGGCGTTGAAAGCTTCTGTTGCTTTTAACAGGTCAGTTTGGGTATTATTACCTCTTTCTGCAAAAGAAACCATTTCTGTTTTGCTATATTTAGTGTACAAATTTTTGTTCCACGGAGCCCAAATTAATAAACCGATTACCAAAATAGCTGCCGCATACCAAATTTTACCGAATGCTATAATTTTTGCCTTTGGTTTTGATTTTTTTTGTTTAAAGTGTGCCTGCGTAAACTTGTTTAGCGTTGTTTTAAATTCAATATCTGTTTTATTAGGTGCAATTTCTGTTTGCAATGTGTTGGTTACTGATTGGTAAAGCTTTAAATCTGCTTGTAAAGCAAAATCATTAGCTAAAGCTTCTTCAAAAGCATGAGCTTCATCTGGCTGCATATGACCTTCTGCGTAATTGATAACATCTTTTTCCGAAAACTTATTCATGATTTTTGCTCTCCTCTGTTTTAATCATTTGAATTAAAGATGCCAAACACTCTGATTTTTTTTTCCTTAAATAGCCGTAGCTAACGCCAAGCCGCTCCGCTATTTTCTCCTGATGTTCATCTGAAAGCGCCAGTGTGATAATTTCTTGGCATCTTTCTGATAGTTTCTTGAACATCTTTAAGTATAGGGAAGACTGTCTTTGCTGCTCTTCCAGCTCATCAGCCAAGCTAAAAACATCCTCACTAACATTTAATAAGTCGTCATCGTTTTTTGTTACCGGTATAACTGCTCTTTTTTTTAATTCGTTCAACCATTTACGCTTACAAACCATCATAAAAAAAGGCTCAAAGGGGCAGCTCAGTTTTAAGCCTTTGCTTTTTGTTTGATGGTACAAATCAATCAAACATTCTTGAAAAATATCTCCGGCATCATCCTCATCGCCACTATTTGCCAAAACATAGCGCTTCACTTTGTCAGCAAATCTCGAGTAAATTTGACCAATTACCTTACTATCGTTAGTGATAAGGCCATCTAAAAAAAACTGATCAGGATGAATTTTTTCCAATACTTGAACTATTTGATTCTTTTAATCTTAATTTTCAACGTTGCCAGCTAAATTAAGCCGGCGTAAAACAACAAAATTAAATTTAAACACGTAGCAGCGCTCTAAACCCTCTTGATGCGTAGTAAGATTCGGCACCGTTATGGTATGTAAAAACTCGCCCGAAGCGGAAATCACAAAAAATAGCGCCCCCTAAACTGCGGATTTCTGCTGGCGCAAGCACCCAGCTAGAAGTTTTACAATCAACATTTTTTACTTTTTGTAATTGTAGGTATTGTTGCTCACTTAGCAGCTCCACTCCCATTTCTTGCGCCACATCCATCGCGGAATTTTTTGGCTTATTTTCTTTTCTTGAATTTAGGGCTGCCCTATCATAACATAAACTTCTGCGTCCTTTAGGGCTTTCTGTGGCGCAATCGCAAAAAAGGTATTCATCGGCTACTTTATCGTAAGCAATTACATCTGGCTCGCCACCACTTAATTCCATTTCATTTAACGACCAAAGTTTGGAGGATTTTGCTAATAACCGGGCTTGAATTTTTTCCCACGCCATACCTTTATGCAAAGCGGTGTTTTGTTCGAACCTGCTTTTTAAAATACTTAAAAGGCTGTTTTGCTGTTCGTTGGAGAGTTGTTTTTTCATGTATTGGTTTTTTCAGATATACCTTTTGATGATTCTTAAGCGGTGCGAATATTTGTTTTGATCAAGGGCAAAAATACCCTGATTGTCAATTCTGTCAATTTTTACCCGGCCAGAAGCATGAATGATCTGACTATTGTTTAGCATAATGCCTACGTGGGTAATTTTACCTTCTTCATTATCAAAGAAAGCTAAATCGCCTGCTTTAGCCTCGGTTAAAAAATCAACCACTTTTCCTTGCTCGGCTTGTTGCCATGCATCGCGATTAATTTTGATACCTAACATTTTAAAAACCAACTGACTAAATCCAGAGCAATCAATCCCCGCATGGGTACGCCCTCCCCATAAATAAGGTACGTTTAAAAACGATTTGGCAGTTTCTACCACATCGTTTTCAAAATCATCTGCATTGGGCAAAAAAACATTACTTGATGTTAGCAGGTAAAATTCGCCCGCTAAAGTGAATTTTCCGTCATTGTAGTTAGGCAAAGTGGTTCCGGCATGCAGGTAAATTGGAGATTTTGCGCTACCTTTTAAAGCTAAGGTATTTGGTTCATTGGTTAAAAAATGACTGTTATTTTTAACATTCATTAAATAATCACTATCTAATGCGATTACCTGCTTGGCATCCACCCAACCAATATAACCCTCATTTAAGGTTTTAATTTGAAGCCACTCGCCTTCTGCTGCAAAAGCTTCAAAAGTATCTGCAAAAAGTAGCTGAGACAGCATTTCTGAACGATGAGCAGGCAGCGATCTCATGGGGATAGATGATAAAAAGCAAGTGCCTATAAAGTTTTCCATAGCCGGTGTATCATGGTCTGAAATTTGCGTAATTTAACATAAAACAAAATAAGATGGAAAATTTACAAACATTTGAACGTATTTTAATTGCCGTAGACGATTCAGAATATGCCTACAACGCTGCCGCTTACGGTTTTTCTTTGGCAAAAAAAATCGGTGCGTCGGTTTCTTTGGTACACATTAACCAAATTCCAATGACTACAAACATAACTGGCGACCCAATTTTGGGCGACCCGGGTATGATTTTGCCTAACATGATGGACATTCAACGAGAGCATAGCGAGAAGCTTTTTGCTGATTTGAAAGAAAGATTTGCTGCAGAAACCATTGTAGATGAATATATATTGGTAGGCGATGTAACTAGCGAGATTGTATCATTAGCTAAAGAACAAAATTTTTCGATGATAATTATGGGTACACACAGCCGCAAAGGGTTCGACCATTTTATATCTGGCTCGGTGGCAGAAAGCGTAACCCGCCACGCAAATTGCCCGGTGCTAATTGTGCCGCACAACAAATAAATTTTTATTAAGCAGCTAGGGTTTTAGCAAAATTATTCTGATTTAAAAAAAGCTTATCCTAATTTAGCGGGCTATATGGTAATACATCTAGCAGAACTGGAAACTTTTAAAACAAAAGCCCAACAATGGGCAGCTGGTTTTGAGGTTTGCTGTTTGTTGGATTCTAATAATTACCAGGATTGTTACTCAAAAATTGATTTTGCCATTGCCGCTGGCATTAACGATAAAATTGAATCCGATTCTTTTAAAGAAATTGAGCTTTTTACCGCTAAATATAATAAGCATTGGATTTTTGGAGGCTTTGGCTACGATTTAAAGAATGATATTGAACCGCTATCATCGCAAAATCCTGATTTTATAAAATTTCCTAACGCATTTTTTTTTGTCCCGAAACACCTTCTCATTTTAAAAGGCAATTGTTTAGAAATCATCAGCGAAAGCGCCGTAGCAATATGGAAACAAATTAACGAGACCGAGATACAACCTGCACCTAAAAATGCCACTTTCGGCATTAAGCAGCGCTTCGATAAATTGGCCTATGTTAAAACAGTAGAAAACATTATCCATCAAATTAGTGCAGGTAACATCTACGAAACTAATTTTTGTATGGAGTTTTATGCCGATGATGCGACAATTAACCCCCTTTACACTTACCAGCAGCTTAACAAGCGGTCGCCAACGCCTTTTTCAAATTACTTTAAATGGTTTGATAGGTACGTAATATCTGCAACGCCAGAAAGATTTTTAGCCAAAAGAGGCGAGAAATTAATCTCGCAGCCCATTAAGGGAACAGCCAAACGAGGTTTAACCAACGAGGAAGATCTAGCGAACATTGCAAGGCTTAAAAGCAGTGCAAAAGAACAACAAGAAAACGTGATGATTGTTGATTTGGTGCGTAACGATTTAACAAAATCTGCCTTTAAAGGCTCTGTAAAAGTTGACGAACTCTTTGGCATTTATTCATTTAAGCAGGTTCATCATTTAATCTCCACGGTTTCTTGCGATAAAAAAACCTCGATCAGCAGTGTTGGCGCTATTAAAAATACTTTCCCGATGGGTAGCATGACTGGCGCACCCAAAATAAAAGCGATGCAACTAATGGAGCACTTTGAGCAGAGTAAACGCGGCATGTACTCTGGTTCAGTTGGGTATTTTTCGCCGGATGGGGATTTTGATTTTAATGTTATTATTAGGAGCATCCTTTATAACGAGACAGAAAACTACTTATCTTTTCAGGTAGGCAGTGCCATAACCTATTATGCTGTTCCGGAGCAAGAATACGAAGAATGTTTATTAAAGGTTAAGGCAATTATAGAGGTTCTTAGTTAAAGTTGCCGTTTGGTAGAATCTCTTTTAATAATTGTTGATGCTAAAACTAAATTAGCAAATTCTCCATCTTCTTTTTTTCCTTCTATTTCTTCTAAAAGTAATTTGGCCGCGGTTTTTCCAATCTCAAACGCAGGTTGCGATATGGTTGATAACGATGGATTTAGTAATCTGGCTACGTTTAAGCAAGAAAAAGTAATCACTTTTATATCATTAGGGATGCTTAAGCCTAATTGGTTGCAGATATCGTAACAGGCAATTGCCAGCCTTTCAACAGAGCAGAAAATAGCATCTGGCTTTTTTTCAACAATAAAATTGCTTAGTTCTTTTAAATCAATTTCCTTTGAGGGAATAAATGATTTCACTAGCGATTCATCAATCAGTAAGTTGTGTTTTTTTAGTACATCAAAATAAGCTTTTTCACGCTGCTGCATGGTAGATAAATTATCGCCTGCCTTTAAAAATGCAATGCGCTTACAACCACGGTTAACCAAATGGTTTACGCCATCAAAGCTACTGTTATAATCATCGCTATATACTTTTGATGCCTTAAAATCTTCAATAACCCTATCAAACATCACCATTTTTACGTTTCTCTCTACCAATTCTTTTAAATGCTCAGCGTTCTCGCTTTCAGAGTTTACAGAAATTAGCACCCCATCTACCCTTCCGCCAATTAAATGATTGGTAATTCGAACTTCTTTTTGGTAATCCTCGTGAGTTTCATAAATTAAAACGTAGTAGTCTTTTTCTGCACAAACTTTTTCTACCCCTTTAATTACCAACGAAAAAAAATTGTTAGATATTTCTGGGATAATTAAGGCAATGGTTTTACTAATGTGTTTGCGTAAAAACGCTGCAAAAGGGTTTGGTTGGTAATTTAGCTCGTCAGCAAGTGCTTTTACCCTTTTTTTTGTTTCTACGTTAATTTCATAGCTATCGGTTAGCGCCCTAGACACCGTTGATACTGATAAACCCAGCCTGGCGGCTAATTGCTTAAGGGTAACATTTTTCATACTCAGCGCTTAACTTAATCCTTAAAATTAGTACTCTAAAGGCACAATTGGCTCTTTTTTACTGGTGGACATGATCATCATGGTTTGGAAGGTTTTTACCACAGAAATTCTGCTTATTTTCTCCATGATTAGTTGCTCATAAGTTTTAATATCTTTTACATAAGCCTTTAGTAAAAAGTCATAAGGTCCGGTAACGTGGTGGCACTCTGTAATTTCTTTGATAGAGCCAATCTCTTTCAGAAAAACTTCCCGGGTACCAGGTTCATGAAAGTCAAGCGAAATTTGTATGAAGGTTTTTATTCCTAACCCTAATTTTTCCTCATCAACAAGTGCATGATAACTTTTTATATAGCCAGAATTTTCAAGCTTTCGCACCCGCTCTAAAGTGGGCGCCGGCGATAAACCAATATGTTGGGATAATTGTAAATTGGTAATCCGACCGTTTTCTTGTAAAATCTTAAGAATATTGAAATCTATTTTATCTAGCTCCATAATTTGTGGATTTACTACAAAATTAGATTTATTCCTTAGATACCAAATTATATTTTAAAAATCGATAGCAGCATTGCAGTTTAATTCTCTACTTTTTATTTTTAGACTAGTCTAAAAATATTTAAAATTTTCTTTGAAAATTTTATTAGTTTTGTCTTTACCCTGTAAATCACAAACATTTAATAATTTACTTAAGAAAGCTTTAGGCTTATAATGACTACAAACGAGGATCTTAAATCGCTTAGCGAAGTACATGGCAGTGTTGGAACCGATAAACGAAAAGGCTGGAAACGTATTTTAGCTTTTTTAGGTCCGGCGTATTTGGTGAGCGTTGGCTATATGGATCCGGGAAATTGGGCTACAGATATTGCAGGAGGCTCTCAATTTGGTTATCAACTGATTTGGGTGTTGCTAATGTCTAACTTAATTGCGCTTTTGTTGCAATCATTAAGTGCCCGTCTTGGTATAGTTGGCGGCATGGATTTGGCGCAGGCATCAAAAAATGCTTATCCAAAATGGGCAAATTTTCCACTTTATATTTTAGCAGAGATTGCCATAGCAGCTTGCGATTTAGCAGAAATTATTGGAATGGCTATCGGCTTAAATCTGCTGTTTGGCATCCCTTTAATATGGGGGATTAGCGTTACCGTTTTAGATACGCTTTTACTACTTTTTTTGATTAAAAAAGGGATGCGAACGCTGGAACTTTTTATTGTTTCCATGGTTTCAATCATTGGGATGGCTTTCTTTGTTGAAATGCTAATAGTTGAGCCGGTTTATGGCGATGTGGTTAAAGGTTTAATTCCTTCTAACCTTAACGGTTCTGCATTGTACATAGCTATTGGAATAATTGGTGCAACGGTTATGCCACATAATTTGTATTTGCACTCTTCTTTGGTGCAAACCCGAAAGTTCGACCGCTCAGTTAAAGGGATTAAAGAGGCAATAAAATTTAATTTTATAGATACAAGCATCGCTTTAAACTTGGCTTTTTTTGTGAATGCGGCCATTTTAATTTTAGCGGCGGCAGCGTTTTATGTTAATGGCTACCATCAGGTTGCCGAAATTCAGGATGCTTTTGTGCTTTTGGAAAACATTTTTGGTAAAGCAGCACCAACACTTTTTGCGATAGCACTTATTGCCGCCGGCCAAAGTTCAACCATAACTGGAACCCTGGCTGGGCAAATTGTTATGGAAGGACACTTAAACTTACGCATACAGCCCTGGCTACGCCGATTGATAACCCGTGTAATTGCTATTGTACCTGCATTTTGTACAATTTTATTTTTTGGTGAAGATTCTTTAGGAAGCTTGCTGATATTTAGCCAGGTTGTTTTGAGCTTGCAATTAGGTTTTGCCGTAATTCCGCTTATCCATTTTAATTCAGATAAAAAGCTGATGGGAGAATTTGCCATTAAAACTTGGGTAAAAGTTTTGGCGTGGCTAAGCTCGGCAATAATAGTTTATTTGAATATCCATTTGGTGGTTGATGAGGTAAAAACCTGGTTAAACGGCAGTACCACCACAGATGAGATTGTTTATTTTTTAGTTATTCCAATTCTGCTGGCTTGCTTAGCCTTACTTATTTATATTTTTATTCATCCTTTAATTTCTAAGAAGCGAGAGAAAACCATGTTTGTGCCACACGGGCAGGCTGTTGGTTATGTGCAAAACCACGCCATTACTTATAAACATATTGGTATAACAACAGACTTTTCTTTAAAAGACCAAAAAATAATTAATAACGCTTTAACCCAAGGCGGTGCAAATGCGTTTTATACTTTTATACATGTGGTTGAAACCGCTGCGGCCAGGTATCACGGAAAAAATGTGATGGACCAAGAAACCATTTTAGACGAAGAAAACTTAAAAAGATACAGGGATGATTTAATTGCTTTGGGTTTTAATGCAGATTATAAAATTGGTTATGGAAGCACTGCCGCCGCAATAGCAAAAATTGTAAATGATTCTGAAATTGATTTTTTAGTGATGGGTGCACACGGACACAAAGGCTTTAAAGACCTCGCATTTGGCACCACCGTAGAAAGTGTAAGGCATAAAATTAAAATTCCGGTACTAATTGTAAACTAGTTAAAACATTGACTATTAGGTATTTTATAACAGCAAAAGCCGCTGGAATTTATTTTGAGTTTGAGCAAAAATAAAATCTATATTTGAGCGCAATAAAACAACGGTTAACTAAGTTTTATACAAACATTTTCAGGTAAACATTTTGAGCAGAAAAAATAAAATGGTAGCGCTTAACCGTTACTATAAAATAACCAGATTTTACGATTTTTTAAGAGACACAGCCATCAAAGGCAGTATCACCATCGCAGTTTTTGTGGTACTTTTTGTTATACTCGATTACTTTTTTTTGGATACCAAGGCTATGTTCGACGCTTTGGTAAACAACTATTCAAGAGCATCAATACTTATTATTTTTTACGTTTCTGAAACGATTTTGGGCTTGCTTCCACCAGAAATATTTATTGCCTGGAGCTCGAAAATGAGTCATCCGTGGCTTTACCTTACTGGTTTGGCAACGCTTTCGTACTTAGGCGGTGTTACCGCTTATTACCTTGGTAAACTTACTTTTTTAATACCCGCTGTTAAAAATTACATCGAAAATAAAATTGCGGTGCACATCAAAAATTTACGAAAGTGGGGAAGTATTTTTGTGGTTGTGGGCGCAATGCTGCCGCTTCCACATTCAATAGTGAGTTTTGCTTGTGGCTTAATTAAATACAATTTTAAACACTATTTGCTTTGGGCGCTTTTTAGATTTTTACGATTTTATATTTACGCACTAGTGATATTTAGCGTTATTTAAATTTTAAATCCCACGGAAAAATTCTTAATCAAATATTTTTAGTTAAAAGTATTTTAAAGGCTCTTTATTAAGCCATGAAACAGTGCTAAAGCTTCTTTTTTGCTATCGGTTAATTGATAATCAATCTTGTGCATCAGGTAATCTACCAAATCAAAATCTGAACGCATTTCCATATTTTCAAATATCCTTAATCGGTTATCTAAACCAAATTTTAAAGCTTCGTTAAGTTGTTTTATAAATGCAGCGTCAAGTTTTTTATTACTCACCCAAGCCGCAAATACAAACTCTAAACCTGTAAAATTTTTCCATTCCGCAGCTAAATCGTACACGTAAGATTGTTTATCAACTTTACCAAAGGTTCTATCGCCAATTTGTACAAACGCCGTTTTTGGATGTGGCGAACGTCCGTACTCTTTAGCTTTGTAAACCAATTCTGGCTGCACTTTCCAGTAATTTTTTAATAAAACCAATGCTAAATTATTTGACGATTTTGATTGCGGGTCTAACTGCAAATACCTTACATCTTTAATAGGGCAGTTGCTAAAGATAAAGACAGAATTTACAGCCCCATTTGCGCCTATACAATAATCTGAAACGATGTGCGCCTCTGGCAAATCCAATATTGCAGCAACCGGAACCAAACCAATATCCACCTTACCTTCAATCAGTTTCTCTGCACAAAGTGAAGGCACATCCAAAGTTAAGTCAATGCTTTTTTTAATTGCATGATGCTGCAAGCCATAAATAAATGGAATGGTGTTGGTGTAACTTACCGCCGAAATTTTAATCATTAATACTATTGTAAATGCGCTAAGCTGTTAAACACTTCTATTCTAAAATCTTTCCCATTGTAATCTAACAAGTACAAAGACGTGTTGTGATGGGGGAAATCATCCATGTGACTAAAATTTTTACCCGTTAAATAACAAAGCAGCAAACGTAAAGCCCTGCCATGCATACAAATTAATACCGTTTGCTCTTCTTTTTTTGATAAAATGTAATTCATAGCTTCAACCTGGCGGATGTGAACTTCGTTGGGGCTTTCCCCGCCTTCCGCTTTATTATCGTAATCACCATCTGCCCAAGAATTTATCAACTCATTAAAACTTACATTAAGCTGAGGAGAATGTTTTTTGCCTTCATAAATCCCCCAACCAAACTCATCCAAACCGCTCAGTTGCTCCCATGGGATACCACTTTCAATAAATTTAGCCACTGTTTGGCGGGTACGTTTTAAATCTGACGTATAGACCTTATCAAACGAAACACTTTTGTAGCATTGGTAAAATGCTTCTGCCTGTTGCCGTCCAGTATCATTTAAATCGGCATCAACGCCTTTTCCTTGTACAACTTTGTTTTTATTTAAATCTGTTTCACCATGCCTTATGATGTATAATTTCTTTATATCGGAATTGCTCATAATTATTTTAAAACGGGCAGGGCGTAGTATCGGGGCTTTATATCTTCCTCAAATTCAACATTTTCAAAATCTGTAACCACGTTATACAAAGTATCGCGTTCAATTGGCTTTCTGCCCACTGCTTTTATTAGTTTTACTAAATCTTTGGTACTCATTGCAGGGTGTTGCTCTTCTGCGCCTGCCATGCTATAAATTTTAGTGGTATCATCTAAAGTTCCATCAATATCATCCACCCCAAAATTTAAGGATAGTTGTGCGGTGTTTCTGCTAATCATTGCCCAATAAGCTTTAATATGGTCAAAGTTATCGAGGTAAATTCTTGAAACTGCATAATTACGCAAATCTTCTATAACAGTAGATTCGGGTACGTTTGCCATTTGGTTATCTTTATTCCTGAACTTTAAAGGGATAAATGTTTGGAAACCGCCGGTTTTATCCTGAAGTCTTCTTAGCTGCTCTAAATGGTCTATCCTATGCTTAAAATTTTCTATATGACCGTAAAGCATCGTCGCGTTTGAGCGCATCCCTAATTTATGCCACTCCTCGTGTATTTGCAGCCACTGCGCTCCGGTGCATTTATCTTTGGCAATTTGATTCCTAATCTCGGGGTCAAAAATCTCTGCACCCCCGCCAGGCATTGAATTTAATCCAGCTTCCTTCATCAACTTCATGCCGGTAGCGTAATCTATTTTTGCTTTCTTAAAAATATAATGATACTCAACCGGAGTAAGTGCTTTAACGTGTAATTCGGGACGGTGCTTTTTAATGGCCGAAAACAATTCTGTGTAAAACTTTAAATCGTACTGAGGTAAAACGCCACCTACAATGTGTGCTTCCGTAACGGGCTGGTCATCATAAGATTTTACAATGTTAAGCATCTCATCCATAGTATATTCCCATCCATCACTTCGCTCTTTAATTAAAACAGAATAAGAACAAAATTTACAATCATAAACACAAAGGTTGGTAGGCTCTATATGGAAATTTCTGTTGAAATAAGTATTGTTTCCGTGGCGACTTTCTCTGATATAATTTGCCAAAACGCCTAGGTAAGAAAGCTCGCCTTTTTCAAATAAAAAAACACCTTCATCAAAAGTGATTCTTTCTTTGTTTTTAACCTTCTCGGCGATGTGTTTGTGTGTAGTACTTAAATTTTTATCGGCAAGTAGTATTTCAATTTGATGGCTTGAATCCATTTGTATTAGAATTTTGTCAAAAATAGCAAAAACCCCATTTAATTAGGTTTTATTAATGTAAAACAAGTGTGAATGTGTTAAGTTTGAACAAAAAGAGAAAAAATGAAAATTGAAACATTAGCCATCCACGCCGGCAACGATGCTGATAAAAGCACTGGCGCTGTTGTACAACCTATCACCCTATCGACCACGTTTTTACGAGGGCCGCAAGGTGATTACCCGGGTGGCTTTATGTATTCTAGAGCAGCAAATCCGAACAGAGAGGTGCTTGAAAATGTGCTAGCAAAACTAGAGAATGGTGTAGATGCTTGTGCTTTTTCATCTGGCAATGCCGCAGGAATGTCTGTTTTTCAAGCTTTAGCGCCCGGAAGTCATATCATCTGCCCGGATGATATGTACCACGGCTTACGCAATCAATTAAAATTGATGTTTAATGGAATTTTAACTTTCGACTTTGTTGATTTTACGGATGTTGAACGGATATTTAATACGATTAAGCGGGAAACCAAGTTAATTTGGGCAGAAACGCCTTCTAATCCTTTAATGAAGCTTTGCGACATTGCTGCAATTGCGCACATCGCTAAAGAGCACCAAATCACGTTTGTAATTGATAACACTTTTGCGTCGCCAATTTGCCAAAAACCCCTTGATTTAGGTGCTGATATTGTAATGCACTCAACCACAAAATTTATGAACGGCCATAGTGATGTTTCTGGCGGAGCTTTAATTACCAAAGAAGACACTGATTTATGGAAGAAAATAAAAATAGTGCAGGGTTACGGCGGAGCAGTCCCCTCTCCTTTTGATTGTTATTTGGTAACCAGAGGCATCAAGACCTTGCCTTACCGTATGCGTGGGCATGTGGAAAACACCACAGCTTTAGCTAATTATTTAGAAAATCATCCTGCCGTATCAGCTGTTTTTTATCCTGGATTAAAATCGCACCCGCAACATGAATTGGCAGCTAAACAAATGATTTCTTTTGGTGGTATGTTATCCTTTTTATTGAAAGACGGAGAAGAAAAAGCAAAAAAAGTAGTTAATTCTCTTAAAATTTTTACGCAGGCTACAAGTTTGGGCGGCGTTGAAAGTTTGATTGAACACCGGTATTCTGTTGAAGGTGCAGATACCAAAACGCCAACCAATTTATTAAGAGTTTCGGTTGGGTTAGAACATATTGACGATTTAATTGCTGATTTAGACGCGGTTCTTTAATCGGTATCTTTTATATTGAGCGGAGTACAAATGTTCGAAAGAATAGGCTTCGACTCCGCTCAACTTAACAAAATAATTGCTTGTATGGTTTTATTTGAAATTTTTCTCTATTAAAATATTGATAATCCCATCCACCATACCCACTTTTGGAACATGGATTTGTTCAATATCTGCAGTTTTCATCACGGTTAAAAACAGCTGACAAGCCGGTATAATCACATCTGCCCTATCTTGGTTTAAACCGAGTTTAATAATCCTTTCTGTTAATGTGTAGGAATTTAGATACTCAAATTGTGCCTCTAATTTTTCATAACTTAATGGGGAACCTTCTTTGCCGTCGGCTAATCTAAATAATTTATTGATGTTTCCGCCGGTGCCAATTCCAATCAGGTTTTTGTAGTTTTTGGTTTCTGTAATTATCCAGTTTTTTAAATCGTCCCAAGTTTCGGTTTTATCTCTGCCATCTAAAATTCTGATGGTACCTAAATTAAAAGACTTTGATGTTACCGGTTTGCCCTCTGCAAAAAGCGATAATTCTGTGCTACCGCCGCCCACATCAATATACAGGTAGTTTTTATCGTGGTCGAAAACCTGATCAATGTGGCTGGAGTAAATAATGTTTGCTTCTTTTTCACCTCCAACAATTTCAAGGTCTATCGCTGCTCTCTCCTTTATTTTTTTAACAAGTTCGGGGCCGTTTTCGGCTTCGCGTAAAGCGGAGGTAGCGCATGCCATATAGTCTTCAACCCCGTAAACATCCATTAGGTTTTTAAAGGCGCTCATTGTTTTTATCAAATCTTCAGATTTCTTATCTGAAATTTTTTGATCTAAAAAAGCATTATCTCCAAGTCTTAAAGGAACCCTGATTAATGATGTTTTTTTGAAAGTGGTTTTACCATTATCAGTTAAAATGGAGGCAATTAATAACCTAATGGCGTTAGAACCGATATCTATAGCTGCGTATCTCAATTTTGTTGAATTTTATTTTTTAAATAATTGTAAGAGTCAATTTGAGTACGATAAGGTACTTTCACTCCAGTTTTTCGGTATTTGTTATTGTTTAAAGCGTTAATTTCCCGGGCCTTGGTGTTGTCCATCAACTGAATTTCTATTAACTCTTTTATTTCTTTTTTGATAGAAGGGTCGAAAATAGGAAAGCCAACCTCAATTCTGTGATCCAAATTTCTGGTCATTAAATCAGCGGAAAGCAAAAAAACTTCTTCTTTACCATTGTTGGCAAAAATCCAAACCCTGGCATGTTCTAAAAACTTATCAATGATAGAAATTACTTCAATATTTTCACTAAAACCTTTTTGTTTGGGTATTAAGCAACACATGCCTCTTACAATAAGTTTTATTTGAACACCTGCGTTACTGGCATCGTATAATTTTTTAATGGTAGGCTCATCTGCCAAAGAGTTCATTTTTAAAATTAAGTAGGCCTTCTTTTTAGCTTTTGCGTTTTTAATTTCCCTATCAATAAAAGAAAATAATTTCTTGCGGGTTTCTGTTGGCGATACAATTAAATGTTTGTACCCTTTTGATATTTTTTTACTTTCTATGTTTTGGAAAAGCTTACTTAACTCGTTGGTGATATGCTCGTTTGCGGTAAACAAGCTATGATCGCAATAAAGTTTAGCTGTTTTTTCGTTGTAATTGCCTGTGGCAAGGTTTGCGTAATATGCTTTTTTACCTTTTTCAATCCGGGTAACCATACATATTTTTGTATGAACTTTATAGCCGGTTATTCCGTAATTTACCTCCACTCCTTCTTCTTCTAACTTACCCGTCCAGTAAATATTAGCTTGTTCATCAAATCTAGCCTTAAGTTCTATCAGGCAAACCACTTTTTTTCCATTTCTTGATGCGTTGATTAAAGCGTTGATAATCCTAGAATTTTCTGCCAGGCGATATAGTGTAATATGAATAGTGGTTACCCTAGGGTCAATTGCTGCTTCGCGTAAAAAGTGGATGATATAGTCAAAAGATTGGTAAGGTAAATTGATAAGGTAATCTTTCTTTTTGATGAGTTCTAACATCCCCCTGTTTTTACTTAAATCATTAACCGCTAATGGTTTAATCGGTTTATAGCGCAAAATATCTGGACCTACACCCGGGAAAGCAATAAAATCTTTGAAATTATGGTATTTATTACCCGGAATTAAACTTTCTGAATGGATGTTTAGTTTAGAAACCACCGTATTTAGCATATCAATTGGCATGCTGCTATCGTAAAGTAAGCGCATGGGTTTCCCCTTTTTCCTTTTTTGCAAACTTTTAGATAATGCATCAATAAATTTATCACTTACCGTTGTATCTAAATCAAGTTCGGCATCTCGGGTTACTTGTAAAGAGTATGCCTCTATATGGTGATAATCAAAAATGAAGAAGATTTCATCTAAACAGTACCTAATGATATCATCTAACAGAATGATAAATTTTAAATCGTTGGTATCAGGTAAAATCAGAAACCGTTGTAAACTCGCGGGAATTTCTATAAGGGCATATTTTGCCTTGCTGTCGCTATCGTTGTGGCTCAGTTTTACCAAAAAGTAAATCACCCTGTCCCTAAGTTCTGGAAAGGGCTTATTTTCGTCAATAATGATCGGGACAATAGCCGGAAGAATTTTGTCGTGAAAATAGCTTTTTACAAATGCACCTCGGCTAACATTTAACTGCTGATCGTTCAGTAAAAAGATCTTGTTCTCTGCCAGTTGTTTGATAATTTCTTCGTACAGTAAATTGAACTTTTTTTCTTGCTTTACAACAATGTTCTTTATTTGGTTAAGGATTTTTTTAGGGTTAAATCCTAATTCGTCTTTTGTTTTGCTAACAACAGTGACTAAGCGGTTGAGCGTTGCCACACGAACGCGATAAAACTCATCTAAATTAGAAGAAAAAATAGCTAAAAACTTTATTCTTTCTAACAAAGGGACAGATTTGTCTGCGGCTTCTTGCAAAACCCTCGCGTTGAAATGCAGCCAACTGATTTCTCTGTTTAATAACGGCGTTTTTTCTTTAGTCATTTAAATAAAAGAAGTTCCAGATATTTTTTATCTGGAACATCAAAAATGCGAATAAGAGATCAATTAATTATTAATTTAATATTAACGGTTTAAATTACCCTCTCTTATATTTGTTTCGTGGACCTGCCTCTAAGGGTAAATCGGTGTTTTGTGGTTTAGTATCTGATTTGGGTGTTGCCGTAGCCCTCCGCCTTTTTACTACCGGAGTTTCTGGATGAGCATTAACCGAAGCCTTACCCGTAGTTGTTTTTTGGGTAGCTTTTGACGGCGCTGCTTTTGCGCTAATTTTAACAGGTGCTGTTTTAGTTACTGCTTTGGTTGCGGTACTTTTAGCAACAACCGGCTTTTTAACGGGTGCAACCCTTTTAGTTTCTTTTTTAATGGTAGGCAAAACATCCACACTTTTAACCGAACTGGATTTTTTGTCTAATTTTTTAGCCTCTTTTTTTGCTTTAAAAACAATCTCATCAACTTTACTTTCTGTTTTTTTTGGGTTGATTTTTTTGCTCTTTTTTACCTTGTCTTCAATTGTTTTTTTTGTTTCTTTTAACTTGCGATTGAGCCTTTTGGCTAATATTTTACTTGTTTTTTTAATTTCGTCGCCAATTTCTTCGGCATCATGCCCTAAGCTAAAAACAAAATCCTTTATTTTTTTACGTAAACTAATTTCAAGCTTTTCTTTAGCTTTTTTATCAATTTTGTTTGATGAATTTGCTTTCTGAGATTTCCTTGCCATGGTTTAAATTTTTAAATTTATCTTTATTTTTTTTAATGTAACAAATAATAGTCCAAATATGCCTTCTTTTGATATTGTGAGTAAAATTGATAGTCAAACTTTAGATAATGCGATAAATAACGCCAAAAAAGAAATTTTAAATCGTTACGATTTTAACACTTCTAAAAGTACGATAGAACTTGATAAAAAAGCAAATATTATATCTGTAGTTACCGAAAATGACATGAGGTTGAAGGCGATTACAGATGCAATTATTTCAAGGTTTGTGAAACAAAATATCGACCCTAAAGCCTTGGATTTTGAAAAGCCGTTGATAGCAGTTACCGGTAATATGATTAAAAAAGATATTTCGGTTAAGGAAGGAATTGATAAGGAGGCTGCTAAAAAAGTGGTAAAAAAAATTAAAGATTCTGGTTTAAAAGTGCAAGCATCTATTATGGAAGACCAAGTTAGGGTAACAGGCAAAAAGCTAGATGATTTACAGGCGGTGATTGCTTTGTGTAGAACTGAAGATTTTGGCCAGCCTTTGCAATATATTAATATGAGGAATTAGATTTTATTTACCACTAAACAATACCCGCAAAGCTGCGTAAAGAACGCTAAGGAAATATAGTAATTATTAAAAAACAACATCTCCCTATCATTGTTTCGGTTGAGTAACCTCTTCTAACTCCTCAATATCAACAATGTATTTATTCAGCAACAAAAAATCAAAAAGCGGCTTAGCTTCTGGCGAAACCTCTAAGTTTTTAGTCGTTACAATTTTTTTGTTTTTAATATCGCGGTAAGGAAAAGTGAGCAGTTTTACATTTCCGCTGAACAAATCACTTACGTAAGCCAAAAGTTCATTGGTATAACTGCTACCATAATTTTCCGATAGAAAAATATGCTTAAGATTTGCAATGTTAGTGGTAATTCCAACGCTAGTGGGTTTGCATTTGGCCAGATATTTTGCCAATTTATTGTGTCTGTCAAAATTGGAAATAATTACCGAGTGTCCCATCGCTAAAATATCGGCAGCCCTTTTTGAAACTCTTTCTAATAAATCATTGTCTTCTAAAGAAGCGGTTTCCATCATGTTATTTAGCGTAAGTTCGGCCATGGTTAGCGCATCCTCATCCTCAATATTCATGCGGAATTTATACTGACGAACGGCATCGTTAAAAAGCTCGAAATTGGGCTTTGCTTTTTGATTGAAGCGAGTTCTTAATATCATCAGGTGTTTTTTATACATTAAATCTTTGGCCTGTGTAACCCCTAATTCAGGGATAAAAACCGCAGCTGGCGAAAAGCCTTTTTGTATCAAATACAAATTCACCAAAACCTCGCTAACCTGCGCAAAAGCTGGTCCTTTTACACTTATCAAGTCAATTTCTACAGAACCAGTGCTTAAATTTTCGGCCAAAGATTCTATCATCAACTGGGTGTTTTTATGATGAAAGAAAGCTGCGTAAACCAAATTAACACCCAAAATACCCAGCACATTTTGCTGTAAGGTGGCATCGCTGTCTAACAAACGAACGTGGAAAATAATTTCATTTGCAGGCCCACAAGGCTCTAACTGAAATTTAATACCCAACCAACCATGCGGATCGTTTGATTTGTTATAATTTAAAGTGGTAACGGTATCTGCAAATGAGAAAAACCGGCGCTGCTCATATTTTACGCCGTGTAAGCGCTCTGTTAAAAGTTCAAACTCGTGGTTGAGCATTTTTTCTAACCGGGATTTAGAAACATATCTTCCTGATTCTTCTGCACCATAAATCTCGTTACTAAAAGTCATATCATAAGCCGACATGGTTTTAGCAATGGTTCCGGATGCAGCACCAGCAGTAAAAAAGTTTCTGGCAACTTCTTGTCCTGCACCAATTTCGGCAAAAGTACCGTAGATATTTTGATCTAAATTTATAGTGAGTGCCTTACGGCGGGTATCAATTGTTTCTAATAACATTTGGCGAATTTAAGAATAAATAAATCGTTCGTTTAAGCTTCCTTATCGTAAAACAAAGTGATGTAGTTTTTGCCTTTGATATCATCAAACCCTTGCTCCAGCAGGCTTCTATCGCCATGGATATAAACGTG
>DASVGY010000042.1:0-5784 GCA_036379295.1 Pelobium sp. | reverse complement strand
GTGATGATCATTTTACGCTTTTAGCTTATTTTAGGGTGGATAGGCCCGATAAATCATTAGAAAAAATTGGACTGGCTGATAAGGCCGCGTATATTATGGAAACGGTGAAAGATTTGCCGTTTGGACAAATTTTAAAATTAGACATATAAATGGTTGGCAATTCGGTTATAAAACTTAACAACATTGATATTTTTCAGCAAAAGCATTTGGTGCTTTCCGATGTAAATTTACATGTTAACAGCGGAGAATTTGTGTACCTGATAGGGCAAACCGGCTCTGGCAAAAGTAGTTTGCTAAAAATTATTTACGGCGACCTACATATTGTTAACGGAGACGGCCACGTGGTTGGTTATGAGTTGAAAGATTTAAAAGAAAACGATGTACCATTTTTGAGAAGGAAATTGGGTATTGTTTTTCAGGATTTTCAGTTATTAACCGATAGAAGTATTGAGCAAAACTTGGCTTTTGTTTTACGCTCTACCGGTTGGAAAGATAAAAACCTTATCGACGAAAGAATTAAAGATGTACTTGAAAAAGTAGGCTTACGCAGCAAAATGAAAAAGATGCCCCATGAAATATCAGGCGGCGAGCAGCAAAGAGTGGTGGTTGCAAGAGCCTTATTGAACGACCCTGAGCTGATTTTAGCTGACGAACCTACCGGGAATTTAGACCCAGAAACATCAGAAGAGATCATGATTTTGTTGCGTCAGATTAGCCAGTCGGGTACCGCAGTTTTAATGGCAACGCATGACTACCACATCATTCGTACCTTTCCATCACGTATTATCAAATGCGAAAACGGCAGGGTGATTGAAGACGCCACCGTATAAATTATTATCCCAAAAACATTTCTTAAATTTCAGTCAATTTGCAGGTATTTCTTTTTGAAAACTGACAGGTTGACTGTTTTTAGTGAATGGCAGAATGTTTGGGATTTGCACACCGTTATATTTTACAGCTATGTTTAACAGAAAAAAGGTTTCAGAGCCAGAAGAAAAGAACAAAATGACAGATCAGAACGAAGAAACTCAAAAGCAGGAAGAAGTTGAGGAGCAGATAGAACAGGTTAATGATGCCAGAGTAAACCAAACCGAGGAAACACCAGAAGAACTTAGCGAAACAGATAAACTGAAAGCTGAAGTTGCGATGCTGAACGATAAATATGTGCGGATGTACGCAGAATTTGATAATTATAAGCGACGCACCAGTAAAGAGCGGGTTGAACTTTTACAAACCGCGGGTAAAGATGTTATTGTATCATTACTTACCATTTTAGATGATTTTGAACGGGCTGGAAAAGCAATGGAAACTGCAACTGACGTACAATCTGTTAAAGAAGGTGTTGAATTAATTCAAAATAAGCTAAGCTCATTATTAGCACAAAAGGGCTTAAAGCCGATGGAAACCATTGGGCAACCTTTTGATGCTGATATACACGAGGCTATTACCAATATACCGGCACCCACACCAGATTTGAAAGGTAAAGTGATAGACGAGGCAGAAAAAGGATATTTACTTAATGATAAAGTGATTCGCTACGCAAAAGTAATTGTTGGAGCGTAAAGAAAAAATGAATGAATGATTGAATTTTGAATGGGTGAATGGACTTGCGTTCACGTTATTCCATCATTCTCTCCTTCAATCCTTCAAAATTTAAGAAAAATGAGCAAAAGAGACTATTACGATATACTTGGTGTTTCCAAAGGTGCATCGGCTGATGAAATTAAAAAAGCCTATCGTAAAATGGCAATCAAGTACCACCCCGATAAAAATCCGGATGATAAGGGTGCTGAGGAAAAATTTAAGGAGGCCGCCGAAGCTTATGAGGTGTTAAGCAACCCAGAAAAAAAACAACGGTATGACCAGTTTGGCCATGCGGGCGCCCAGGGTGGCTTTGGTGGATACGGCGGTGGTTCCATGAATATGGAAGACATTTTTAGCCAGTTCGGAGATATATTTGGTGGTGGTGGCGGTAGCCCGTTTGATAGTTTCTTTGGTGGTGGCGGCCAATCTCGTGGCGGCGGCAGAAGGGTGCAAAAAGGCACAAATCTTAGGATAAAGGTAAAGCTAACCCTTGAGGAGATTGCCAATGGTGTAGAAAAAAAAATTAAAGTAAATAAACAAGTGCTTTGCAATACCTGCGACGGAACAGGCGCAAAAGACAAAAGCTCTTTTTCTACCTGTAAAACTTGTGGCGGCAGCGGAGCAGTTAGGCGGGTAACAAATACCATTTTAGGCCAAATGCAAACCACCAGTACTTGCCCTACCTGTAATGGCGAAGGAAGCACTATTACCTCTAAATGTAATACCTGCCACGCAGACGGTATTACTCGCGGAGAAGAAACCATCAGCATTAATATCCCTGCTGGGGTGAGCGAAGGAATGCAATTGAGCATGAGCGGAAAAGGAAATGCTGCCCCTAGAGGAGGCGTACCAGGAGATTTGATCATCCTGATTGAAGAAACCCCTCACGAATCTTTAAAAAGAGAAGGTATAAATGTGATTTATGATTTACACGTAAGTTTTGTGGATGCCACTTTAGGCTCAACAATAGAAGTGCCTACAATTGATGGTAAAGCAAGAATTAAATTAGACCCCGGCACACAAGGGGGTAAAATTTTACGCTTGAAAGGGAAGGGTATCCCAGAGGTAAATTCTTACCACAAAGGAGACCAATTGATACAAATTAACATTTGGACTCCAAAAATTGTAAGCAACGAAGAACGCGAAGTGTTAGAGAAATTAAAAGAATCGCAAAATTTTAAACCAAGTCCCGGAAAAAACGAGAAGAGCTTTTTTGATAGGATGAAAGAATATTTTGAGTAGTTAACGCTTGATTTTTTTAAGTTAAAATTTTAAAGGTTGTTTGTAAAAGGACAACCTTTTTTGGTTTATGCCCTCGCTAAAAAATAAAACTAGCTCAATTTACTGTTTAGCTTAAAGAAAGGTACCGTTTGCTTTCGCTGGCCGGTTTTAGGCAAATACTTAAGCCGCCGATGGCCCAAAATGTTTATTTTTTTTCCATCAAACTCCATTCAGAGGTATCATGGAAACTTACCTCTGGAAATTGCTTTGTAGCATATTCAATATCCCAGGCCGAGCCGGCTAAAAAAACCGGCTTATTTTCTTTATCGTAAGCAATTTTAGAATTATGTCTTAAAATAAACTTTTTCAGCTCTTCTTCAGATGTTGCCGAAATCCATTTGGCTTTACTAATGTTTAGGTGCCTAAAGTTACAGGCCGCACCGTATTCATTCAATAACCTAAACTGAATCACTTCAAATTGCAGCTCACCTACCGTTCCTACAATTTTTCGGTTGCCCGGATTTTGGATAAAAAGCTGTGCAACGCCCTCATCACTCAACTGGTGAATCCCTTTTTCAAGCTGTTTCGATTTAAAGGGGTCTGTGTTTTCCAACTCCCTAAATATCTCGGGCGAAAAACTCGGTATGCCCACAAACTGAAGATTTTCACCTTCAGTTAAAGTATCACCAATCTTAAAGTTTCCAGAATCATACAAACCGATAACATCGCCGGGGAAGGCCTCCTCTACCAAACTTTTATTATCTGCCATAAAGCTGGTTGGCGAGGCAAACTTTAGTTTTTTGTTTAGCCTGATGTGTTGGTAAAAAGTGTTCCGTTTAAAAGTTCCAGAACAAATTCTACAGAATGCAATTCTATCGCGATGGTTTGGATCTAAATTGGCGTGAATTTTAAAAACAAAACCGGTAAATTTAGGTTCTGCACTTTCCACCTTTCTAACATCGGTATCCCGCCCTTGCGGAGTTGGAGCAATATCAATAAAAGTTTCCAGCAATTCCTGAACACCAAAATTATTAATAGCACTTCCAAAAAAGACCGGAGCCAAATAGCCAGCCAGGTACAAACTTCTGTCAAAGGGTTCGGCAACCGTTTCAATCAGCTCCACATCTTCCCTCAATTTGGCAGCCAACCTATCTCCCACCAGTTGATCTACCTGTGGGTCTGCCAAATCTGCAATACTTATTTGCTCCTTTTCAATCTGTTTTTTATTAGCACTAAAAAGGTTTAAAACTTTATTATTTAGTTGATAAACGCCTTTAAAAGAGTAGCCAATCCCAATAGGCCAACTTAAAGGGCGGGTAGAAATGTTGAGCTCTTTTTCTAACTCTTCTAACAAATCAAAGGGGTCTTTACCTTCACGGTCCATCTTGTTGATAAAGATAATCACGGGTGTATGGCGCATCCGGCAAACCTGCATCAGTTTTTTGGTTTGTTCCTCTACCCCTTTTACGCAATCGACCACTAAAATAACCGAATCGACAGCTGTTAAAGTACGGTAAGTATCTTCCGCAAAATCTTTATGACCAGGCGTATCCAAAATATTGATTTTGGCATTTTTATACTCAAAACCCATTACAGAGGTAGCTACGGAAATACCACGTTGCTTTTCAATCTCCATAAAATCGGAAGTCGCAGTTTTCTCGTCTTTATTTCGCTTTACCGTCCCCGCTTTTTGGATAGCACCGCCAAACAACAACAACTTCTCTGTTAAAGTAGTTTTTCCTGCATCGGGGTGGCTAATGATTCCAAAAGTACGTCTCTTGGCTATTTCTGTTTGTAATGTTGTCATAATTTGAGCGGCCGTTTTGCTTGTAGAAACTCTAAAATAAAACGGTTATTATTTTAAACGGCTTGTTTAAAATTTGCGCAAATATAAGAGAAAAAATTGGAGCGTTAGTGGACTGGTGGCATTTGCCTGCAATTTCAAAAAAAGAGTTAAACCGGTAGACTTAAAAGCGTTTTTTGCTTAATCCACAGTTGAGTTTTGCATTTTGAAAAAGATGTTGAAAACAACCGAAAAGGAAAACGTGTTTTTCTGCTTTTTCACTGATGATAGGGGCATTTTTACATTTGCATGTTAAAATCGAATTCTTAAAGGCTGTAAGCAAATTAAAATTAAGTATTGTGATATTTAAGGGCAAACCACGTTTCTCGACCTGTAAAGGTAAAACACATGATGAAAGACAATGATTTTAGATATTCATGCTGCGGACTATTAAAAAGCATGAACCGTTTAGAATTGCCAGGTTTTGCCGAGATTTTACCCATTCTGCAATATTTCTTTGAGACCGCCTCGAGAATAGCCCCATTTTCCCGAAGAACTGTGGAAGATGTGTGGGAGAAAGTACCAGCAAATTTTATCTCCGAAAAAAATTGACTTAGTGTATTTTTTTATTTATCGCCGACGGGGAATAAGTTGAAAGGCATTATTAAATTTACCAGACAGCATATATAAAAAAGCCCCGCAGATAGGCGAGGCGCTAAATGTTTTCACAAAAAGCACAAATTTTAATTATTTTTTGTTCTAGTTAATTTTTAATGTTACATTACTTTCAGCAAATCACAATAAGGATCATTCCGTAATGATTTTCACGAGCCTCGACGTATTTCGGGGCATTTTTTTGTTAAACCTAAAATATATTCCTAATGAAAAAAATCCTGGGCCTCGATATAGGGACAAATTCTATTGGATGGGCATTTATTGAGACTAATGCTTATGATAAAAATATTGATTCTTTAAAAGGGAAAATAATCCAATTAGGAAGTAGGATTATTCCTATGGACGCAGATTCAATGAATAAATTTGAAACTGGTATTACTGTTTCAAAAGCAGCAAATAGAAGGCAGGCCAGAGGTGCAAGAAGATTAAATCAAAGATATAAACTACGTAGAACCAGATTACTAAATGCGCTAAAAATATTAGGCTGGATCCCAAATGATTTTCCAACCCAATTTAAAAAA
>DASVGY010000041.1:0-5797 GCA_036379295.1 Pelobium sp. | reverse complement strand
AATACGATCTGGATTTCCGCCGTATTTACTGATATTTTGCTTTACCCAGATAACTGCTCTGGCACAATCAAAAGCCATTTCTCGGTATTTAGCTTCCGGCGAAAGCGGATAGTTGATGATTACTGCCACTTTTCCCTTTCGGGCGAAAGCTCTCGCCAAAAACCAGTAAGTATCTTTTTTGCCGCTATTCCATGAACCTCCGTGGATAAAAACAACAACATCTTGATTTTTTGCTTTCTTCTGATGGTAAACGTCTAACAGGTTTGCCGTTCCGTTATCAGCGTAAGCGATATCTTTTTCCTTTTTAACCTTTGAAAAGCACAATGTGGATAATATTATTAGGGTGGAAATTATGGATAGAAATTTCATTTGAAAATTGATGTTTGCATGATTTGTACGCATTATTTTGGGTTTTACCCATAATTATGCCACATATAGTTTACGAAATTTGAATAAGTTTTGGTTTTTAAAAATAGAATTGATGAGTAAAAAAGCTAAAAAAGGTGATTTGCAAAACTTAAACCCCGACTATTAAAATCCCAAAGATTTCATCAGCAGGTCTAAATCTCTCCACTTTTTGTTATAACTAAACTTCGCTGCTGCTATTGCGGGCATCTTTAGAACAAGAACTTGATGCATTCCTAATCTTTTCACTCGCTTTTTTAAAATCGCGAAATTCTTGTTTTCTTCTGCTATCATCCCAGCGTAAATAACGGTAAACCACTGTTCAATCATAACTTTATCCTCTTCCTGATACGTGGCCACAATTTGATTGATTAAAGTTAACACCGCTTGGTCGATTATTTTTGTGGTATGCTCAAAAATCAACACAAAATCGAGGTAAACTTTGTTAGGCAGGTATTTGAGCGAAATATTGTACAAATCGGTAAAGTAGGTTTCATCAAACGGTGCTTTTTTACGTCCGTCGCTTTCTACCACGTAAACACACCAATCATCAAAACGCCCAAAATCAAAAATAACAGAACGATTGTTTTGAAGGTCTTTTACAAGTCTCGCCATTATTTTTTTGCCGCGTTAAAAAACTTCAATCTATAAAACCGAAACGGAAATTACAAATTAAAACCAGCAACGCAATTAGCTAATCAACGGGTCTTTTTCTTTTTTGAAATGGTTGTAAACCAATTTATCCAGAATAGACGGAATAAATTTTTGAAGCATTACCGTAAGTTTTCCTTGCCCAGTCATCACCAACAATCGTTTACGAGCAACTACGCCGTCAACAATTCGCTTGGCAACTTCATCACTGCTCATCATTTTTTCCTCGTCCATAGAAGTCTCTCCCTGGGGTTTTGCTTCATCGTTTAAGGCTACATTTCTAATGTTTGAAGCTGTAAAACCCGGACAAGCGACCATCACATGTAAATTATTTTTTAAATTCTCTGTCCTTAACGATTCAAAAAAACCGTTGATCGCAAATTTAGAGGCAGAATAGCCAGTACGGCCAGGCAAACCTTTAAAACCAGCAATTGAAGATACGCCTACAACAGAACCTCCCCTATTTAAAAGTTCGGTCAGTGCATATTTGGTACAATAAACAGTGCCCCAAAAATTAATGTCCATCACTTTTTTAAGCACTTCCAAATCCAAATCTTTAAATAGTGCCCGCATAGAAATTCCTGCGTTGTTAATCAAAATATCAATTTGCCCGAAAGTTGAGATAGTTTGCAACATCAAATGTTTACAATCTTCCTCAATACTAACGTCCGTTTGAATGGCGAGTGCTTTTACCTTGTATTTTTCGTGGATTTGTTGAGTAAGCTCGCACAGTTTAACGTATTGCCGAGCGGCTAAAACCACATTAGCGCCGCGTTTAGCAAATTCAAAAGCGCAAGATTGGCCAATTCCGCTTGAAGCGCCAGTAATCACTACAACTTTCCCTTTCAAATTCATATCAAAATTTTAAAAAATACTTCTTCGCAAAAATAAACATTGATCCGTAAAAACTCTTTATATAGCTTAAACTCAATTTATGGGTGCTTTGCCCCTTAAAGTGCGTAATAGCAACTTTGGGAAAGTAATAATTTTTATATCCGGCTAAAGTTAACCGGTATGATAAATCAACATCTTCGCCGTACATAAAAAAGTGTTCGTCAAATAAACCCACCTTTTCTAAAGCAGATTTACGCAACAACATAAAAGCACCTGTTAATACATCAACTTCGTGGGTTTCAAATTCGCCAATCCAACCCATATAATAATGGTTAAACAATTTAGATTTTGGGAACAAATGATAAATTCCGGATAATTTAAAAAAAGAAACCCAAGGCGTAGGCAAACCACGTTTAGATTCGGGCAAAAACCTTCCGTTACCATCCAACATACGTACGCCTAAACTTCCGGCATCCAAGTTTTTATCTAAAAAACCAATTGATTCGGTCAAAGTATTTGGCTGTGTAATGGTATCTGGATTAATTACCAAAACATACTCACCTTTTGCTTTGGCTAAAGCCTGATTATTTGCTGCGGAAAAACCAAGGTTTTTTTGGTTAGCTATCACACAAATATTTGGGTATGTGTTTCGTAAAAGCTCAACCGTACCGTCGTTTGATGCATTATCAACTACAAAAATTTCTTTATCAATGGTTTCGGCGGCCACTAACAAAGAATCGATAGCTTGTTTAAGCAGATGTTTTACTCTGTAGCTAACAATAATGATGGATAACTTCACCTTATTTGCTAAGTGAATTTTCGTAAGGAACCCGCGTTGTAATTGACCGACCTAATGTAAGCTCATCAGCATATTCAATTTCACCACCAAAGGCTATTCCTCTGGCTAAAGTGCTGATTTTTATATTGGCGGGCAGCAACTTTTTATTGAGATAAAAAACAGTGGTATCGCCCTCCATTGTTGCGCTTAAGGCAAAAATAACTTCTTCAACCCCTTCTTTATCAACCCTTTCTACTAGCTGACTGATAGTTAGGTCTGAAGGCCCAACCCCATCCATCGGCGAAATTAATCCGTTTAATACATGATACAAACCGTTGTACTGGTTGGTATTTTCAATAGCCATTACATCGCGGCTATCTTCCACCACACAAACTATATGTTGATCTCTTTTTTTAGAACTGCAAATCTCACAATATTCGGCATCAGAAATATGATGGCATTTTTTGCAAAACTTAATGTTATTTTTAAGCAATGTTAGGCTTTCGGTAAATTTGTTGACTTCGCTATTTTCTTGATTTAAAAGGTGTAAAACTAAACGCAAAGCTGTTTTTTGCCCAATACCGGGCAACTTCCCAAATTCAGAAACGGCATTCTCCAATAATTTAGAGGAAAAATTCATTTTGCTAAATTAAAAATTTAATGCTAATTAGCGATGCTTTTAGCGCCTAACCAATTATTAAAATCAACACCTATGTCTCCAAATATCCTTCTGTCTTTTATCATTGGTTATTTTTTGGTCCTTATTTTTATCGCATTTTTAACCTCCAAAAAATCATCAAACAATTCTGCATTTTTCATCGCCAATAGAAACTCCAAATGGTATTTGGTTGCTTTCGGGATGATTGGAACCGCTTTAAGTGGAGTCACTTTTATTTCCGTTCCGGGTCAGGTTGGTTCTTTAGCAGGGCATCAGTTCGAATATTTTCAGTTTGTTTTAGGCAATGCACTCGGATTCATCGTGGTAGCAACCGTTTTACTGCCATTATATTACCGGTTAAATTTAACCTCCATTTACGGCTACATCGAACAACGTTTAGGGACTGTAAGTTATAAAACCGCTGCGGGGATATTTCTGGCCAGCCGTACTATTGGCTCTGCTTTTAGGCTTTATTTGGTGGTTATTGTGTTGCAAAAATTTATTTTTGATACTTATGGCGTTCCGTTTTTTGCCACGGTTTTTATTTCGCTTGCGCTGATTTGGCTTTACACTTTTAGAGGAGGTTTAAAAACCATCATCATCACCGATACTTTGCAAACCTCTTTCCTGGTGTTGTCCGTTATTTTAACGATTTATTTTATCTGCGATAGTTTAAATCTCGGCGTTGTGGAAGCTTTTGAGACCATTAAACATAGTGGTTATTCTAAAATTTTTTTTCTGGATGATTTTATGATGAACCGCTTTCATCTGAGTAAGCAATTGATTGGTGGAATGTTTGTAACTATCGCCATGATTGGTTTAGACCAAGATTTAATGCAGAAGAACCTGAGCTGCAAAAACATCGGCGAAGCACAAAAAAACATGTTCACTTTTACCGGGATTTTTGTAATTATCAATTTGTTTTTCCTGAGCGTTGGCGCATTGCTTTATGTTTATGCGCAAAAGAACGGAATTGCAATACCTACTGATGCTAATGGCGCTGTCCGTACAGATTTTTTATTCCCAGAAATAGCGTTGAACCATTTAAGCGTGGTTCCGGCTGTGGTTTTTATGTTAGGTTTAACCGCCGCAACATTTGCTACCACCGATTCTGCTTTAACCGCATTAACCACTTCTTTTTGTGTGGATTTTTTAGGTTTCGATAAAAAAGAAGATGTGAATTCGAAAAAGAGCATTAACACTCGCCATTGGGTACATGTCGCTTTTTCTTTGCTGATGTTTTTTACGGTGATTTTATTTAACGAGGTAAACAACAAAGCGGTAGTTGGCGCCATATTTACGGTTGCTTCCTACACTTACGGGCCATTATTGGGATTATACGCTTTTGGTTTGATTGTGAAAAGCAGAGGTGTTCACGATAAATTGGTTCCTATCATTTGTCTATTATCGCCTGCCATCTGCTACTTTTTAAATCTACATTCGCAAACTTTAATGGGCGGTTATGTGTTTGATAATGAACTGATTTTAGTAAATGGCTTAATTACCTTTGCCTTACTGCTATTAATTTCAAGAAAAAAAATACAAATTGCTTAAAAGAAAGACGAATATTAGATGACTGGCGACGATAAAATAAGAAGTGCGTTTGAAAACAGAACGTGGCAAGAAATAAAAGTAACCGACTCGTGGCAGATTTTTAAAATCATGGCCGAGTTTGTTGATGGCTTCGAAAAACTGGCAAAAATTGGCCCTTGTGTCTCCATTTTTGGCTCTGCCCGTACCAAAAATGAAAACAGGTATTACAAAACAGCAGTAGAAATTGGTCGTAGATTAACTGAAAGAGGTTATGGTGTGATTACCGGCGGTGGTCCTGGAATTATGGAAGCCGGAAATAAAGGCGCTTATGAAGCAGGCGGAAAATCTGTAGGGATAAATATAGAACTTCCGTTTGAGCAGTTTCATAACCGTTATATCGATCGAGATAAATTGTTAGATTTCGATTACTTTTTTGTGCGAAAGGTAATGTTTATGAAATACTCTCAAGGTTATATTGTATTGCCTGGCGGCTTTGGTACCATGGATGAACTTTTTGAAGCCATGACCTTGATACAAACCGGAAAAATTGCCCGTTTTCCTATTGTATTGGTTGGTGTAGATTACTGGAAAGGGCTAATTGAATGGATTAAAACAACCATGTTAGCATCAGAACAGAACATTAATCCTGAGGATTTGAACTTGTTTAGGCTAGTGGATACAGCAGAAGAAGCCGCAGAACACATTTTCAGGTTTTATGATAAATATGTATTGAAACCAAATTTTTAAAGAGAATTTCGCTTGCGCTTGATTTTTGGACCAATCACTCTTTTATTTTATTGATGGATTTGTATTATCACCGCTAGATAGCAAGTAGCGGTTTATTTTCATTAATGTGTTGATAGCTTAATTTAATAAGCCAAATTTACTCGTGTAAAAGGAAAAGATTTTTGTAGAAATTGAACAATCTTACTTCGGAG
>DASVGY010000040.1:0-15760 GCA_036379295.1 Pelobium sp. | reverse complement strand
GTTCGATGATAACACCGACCGCAAGGAAAAATTGCTCGAAAACTTATTTGTGAGACCTCTCGTATCCTCGAAGGATGGTAAATGGATAGTAGCGGATGGCTAATGCCTTGTGCAGTATGATCCGCCAGTTGGCGGAGTGTTTAAACGCCCATAAAAATGCTTACTCAATTTAATTGCTAACCCCCATTATTTTCTGCAATTTTGTTAGCCCATGATCAAAAAGGAAACCATTGATAAAATTTTAGAAACCGCTTTAATAGAAGAAGTGGTTGGCGATTTTGTGCATCTAAAAAAAAGGGGTTCCAGTTTAACGGGCTTGTGCCCTTTTCATAACGAGAAATCGCCATCATTCCATGTTTCTCCTGCCAAAGGGATTTTTAAGTGTTTTGGCTGTGGAAAAGGTGGAGATTCTGTCCATTTTATTATGGAACACGAGAAATACTCGTACCCCGAAGCTTTAAAATACGTTGCCAATAAATACCATATAGAGGTTGAAGAAACCGAAGTAACGCCAGAATTTAAGCAAGCACAAGACCGTAGGGAAAGTTTATATATTGTTTCTAACTATGCCGCCTCGTTTTTTGAGGACCGTATGTGGAATAGCGAGGATGGTAGAACCATTGGCTTAGGTTATTTTAAAGAGCGTGGTTTTAGAGACGATGTCATCAAAAAATTTCAGTTAGGTTACTCGCCAGATGATTGGAGTGCATTGTTGGATGCAGCGGTAAAAGATGGCTATCAGCAAGAATTTTTTGAAGAAGTTGGCTTGGTGATTAAAAACGATCAAGGTAGAATTTACGATCGTTTCCGTGGACGAGTGATGTTCCCCATTCATAGTTTTACGGGGCGGGTGATTGGTTTTGGTGGCAGAACGTTAAAAACCGATAAAGCCGTCCCCAAGTATGTTAACTCACCAGAAAGCGAAATCTACCATAAGTCTAATGTGCTTTACGGTTTGTTTCAGGCTAAAAAGGCAATTCGCGACTTAAACAATTGCTATTTGGTAGAAGGTTACGCAGATGTACTTTCGGTGCAGCAGGCTGGCGTAGAAAATGTGGTTTCCTCCTCAGGAACGTCGCTTACAACTGAACAAATTAGGTTAATTGGCCGATTCACCAAAAGTGTAACTATTTTATACGATGGTGATGCTGCCGGGATTAAAGCCTCTTTGCGTGGCTTGGATATGATTTTGGAGGAAGGTTTAGATGTTAAAGTGGTTTCTTTCCCTGATGGGCATGACCCGGATTCTTACATCCAGAAATTGGGTGCATCGGCTTTTAAATCTCACATTGATAAAAATAAAAAGGATTTTATTTTTTATAAAACCGAAATTCTTTTAAAAGACGCCAACAACGATCCCATAAAAAAGGCAGGCGTAATTAGGGAAGTGGTAGAAAGCATTGCCAAAATTCCCGATGCCATTAAAGCTTCGGTTTTTATAAGGGAATGCAGTGCGCTGCTACAAATGGAAGAGCGTATTTTAATTTCCGAATTAAATAAAATGCGTTTGGCAAAGGTGAAAAAGGAAACCCCTAAGCCACATTTTGATGATGCACCGCCGCCAGAAGTAGAAGCCGAAATGTACGGACTTCCGGCGCAAAGCGATGAATACCAAGAGCGAGATATATTACGGGTATTGCTAATGTACGGCGATAAAATGGCCAATTGGGATGAAACTACCGATACTTACATTGGTCCTTACATTGTGCTACACCTAGATGATGTGGTTTTTAGCAATTCTCTTTATGCCAAAGTGATAAAGTTTTATAAAGAAGAGCTGGAGCAAGGCCGATTGCCTAACGAAAAAGATTTTATTCAGCATCCCGATAGGGAAATTTCTTCTTTAGCCATATCGCTGATTTCGAGCCCCTACGTATTGAGCGAAAATTGGTACAATATGCACAACATTACCGTACCAGATGAAACCGAGAAACTACAAGGAACGGTTATGGGAGCAATTTTTCACCTAAAGAAAAAGAAAATAGCAAGTATTATTGCTGCAAAACAGGAGGAAATTAAAGCCGAAAAAAACCCGGATAACGAAATGATTTTGATGCAAGAGTATAAAGCGCTAAAAGAGGTAGAAAAATACATTTCCAATTACTTGGGCTCTGTAATTATTAAATAAATGGCTCGCCATAACGATGATGGAAAACACGCCGAGCAACTTGCTAAAGAATTTTTAGCGGCGAAAGGCTATCAGATTTTAGAAGAAAATTGGCGGTACAGCAGGGCAGAAGTTGATTTGATAGCACTTATCAATAACATTGTTGTTTTTGTAGAAGTAAAAGCCCGATCCGGTACTGGTTTTGGTTTGCCAGAAGATTTTGTTGATGAAAAAAAGCAAAAACTACTTTCTAAAGCCGCTAACGAATACGTGTTCTTAAAAGAACATCAAGGAGAAATCCGGTTTGATGTGGTTGCCGTCCTATTTAAAAAAGGATTCGAAAGCTATGATATAAAGCATATTGAAGATGCTTTTTGGAATTATTAGGCTTTAGAAACCGCTCAAAAATCAGCCCGATGGCGGAAAAGCGCTTTTAACCTTAATAATTTTCGTGTATAAATTTTAGGATACTTTCTACTTCGGCCTTAACTTCTTGAGTGGGTAACACGTAATTGTTGTTCATAAAAGAGAAAATATATTTTTTGCCCGAAACGCCCAACAGGTAACCGCTTAAATTGTAGTTATTGCTCAAACTTCCAGATTTTGCAAAAACAAAAGGACCATCGGCTGTTGAAGAAAACATATTTTTAAGCGTACCTGTTTTTCCACCGCTAGGCATTAAATTAAATAGCCTGGTTTCGTTGCCAACTTTATCATATATTTTTTGTAGCAGCTGGGTAATATCTCTGGGTGTAATTAAATTTAATCTGGAAAGTCCCGAACCATCAACCCATTGTACTTTATCAGGTAAATCGGCTAATAAATTTACCTTGGCAACCGAAATTACACTGTCGGTACGCATCACTAAATGGTTGGCAGCAGCACAATTTAAAAGCATTTCTTCGGCAATAAAATTATCGCTGTGTTGCAGCATCTGTTGGTACAAACTATCTGTTTTTATGCTGTAAATGGTTTTTGCGTTGGCAGGTAATCTTCTCCATGGTAATACTTCTACAGGTTTAATAATTAAGCCGTTTGCTAAAAGCGTATCGGTTAATAGGTTTTCTGTAATGGTTTTATCCAAATGTAAAGGAACGCTTTGCGAAAACTTTGCATTAAAATTAGCTGGAATGGTTAAGTTGTTGGTATTAATTTCTCTCTTTAAACTACTGGATTTAGGCGCAACTGTAATATCACTTAAATACATTGCAGCTAAATCTGGCGAATAAGTTAATTTTCCGGAAGTGGTGCTACTCACTTTAAGCATATTACCATACATTGGGAAGTCGGTAATTTCCGACTGGTAATCGTAGTTGTAATCGTCCCAACTCCAACCTTCGCCGTATTTTTCGCCTTTGTAGCGGCCACTTACCAAATAAATATTTTTGCCAGAATTCTGTATAAATTCAAATGATTTTTGAGATTTAAAGTTGGGATTTAGGAAAGATGCATCGGCCATTGGCCAAATAATTAATGAATCTTTAACAACTGAATATTCTATAGACGGAACGGAATCGCCCAATAAGTTTAAAGCGGTATAAAAAGTTAACAATTTGGTGTTTGATGCCGGGATAAAGTATTTGTCGGCATTTTTTTGAAATAGAACGGCATTATCGCCCACTTCTTTAAGCATAAAACCCACATGATGCTGTTTTAAAACAGCAGAATTATTAATTAAATCTGCAATGTTTTGGTAGGCGCTTGGTTTGGCTTTTTGTACAGAACACGATGCTAAAACGAACAATAAAAGGGTAACGGAGCTGATAAAAATTTTTTTCATAAATTATTATTAACGCTGCAAATTAGCAATTTGTACGCAAATTACTTTCTTAAATTAAGCAGCAAAGGTTTGTACAGTTAAGCAGGCTATTTTAGCTAGTTTTAGCATTTTTTATGCCAAGCTGGGGCAGGCTGCGGCAGGTTAATTTTGCCAATTAGTTTCTAAAAAACGCATTTTAAAACCGTGGGCAATTAAAATAGGTAGAGTTTGCTTGCCTTGCCCGCCCTCCAGAAAAAGAAACAGAAAGCTCAAAGGCATTGCTATTGGGTGCGTAATTAGCTAAAGCGCTTGTATTAATATCATAACTTAAACCAGCAACTAAGCCTTTAAAGTAAAGCCCGATAAAAGGGGAAACAGCGTCTTTAATGCGGATGTTTCCGCCAATCATTATATCGGTATCATCGTTTACGTAAAACTGGGCATAGGCTGCCGTTATAATTTCTGATGCGTTTTGTTGGCGATTATACACCACGTTCGGCATTAAAAAAACGCCATCGTTAAGCACAACTTTTAGCCCGGCCTGTGCGCTTATCCGGGCAGGCAATTTGTTGTTGCCTCCTAAAAAAGAAAAGCGAGGCTGCGTAAGGTGGTAAACAGCTACTCCGCCGTAAGCCGATACGGCTTTATTTGGCGTTCTGTCAAAATAGGAAATGCCAAAGCTAATATCCGGAACAAAAACAGATAAATTTTCAAAGTTTTCTCCAGAACTTGTTCCTGGCACATAGCCCGTACCCGATAGCCATTGTTGGCCAAACTCAAAATTATTAAGGTTGTACTTGGCGCTTACAAATCCGCTTTGGGCGCCAAAAGAAATCTGCTGATCGCCGGTTTTCCCAAACCTCACGCCCGTATAAGCTAGAGAAAGGTTGCTTAAACTGTATTGGTAGCCGCTATAACCCGCGGTTTCTTTAAAAAAGCTTGCGCCGATGTTTATGTCTTTAGAAGTAGCAATTTCTGCTGAAAAGCTGATAGTTTGATAAGGATTGGTAATGTTTCTCCATTGGTTACGATAAATGCTAGCTACGCGATAAGAACCATCCATACTTCCGGTCAAGGCCGGGTTTACCGCCATCGGAAACATGTAATTTTGCGTAAAATGCGGGTCTGTTTGCGCAAATGTTTGCCTATTTACGCCAATACACAATACAAAAAACAGAAAAAGATTCGCGATTCTTTTCATTTAGTTGCTAGTGCAATTTTTGTTACCTACCATCATCGTATCAAATTTATTGCGCCTTTTTTAACTAGCTCTTTGCCATTTAACATTTTTATCTTTGCAGTAAATACGTAAACGCCGGCCGGTAGCTTTTTTCCTTTAAAATCACCAGACCAACCTTTACTTAAGTCGTTACTTTGGTACACCAACTGGCCCCATTGGTTAAAAATGTTTAAGGCGAGCAATTGGTCTATTAAAGTACCGTAGATTTTAAACTCGTCGTTATTTCCATCGCCATTGGGTGTAAAAGCATTAGGAATAAATAAGTCGTCTTTTTGGATAACCGTGATTTTCAAAGGCGTTGAGATAGCTGTGCAAGGTGTTTGTACCGTATAGATGATTTCTGCTTCGCCTTCTTTTACACCTGTAGCTAATCCGTTTGCAGAAATTTGTATAATCGAAGAATCTGAACTGCTCCAAACCCCGCTAGTGGAGTTGATGGATAGCTGAGCTTGTTGACCTTCGAACAATTTTGATGTTCCTTTAATTGAGGTTAAGATTGGCGGGGCAGTTATGGTGAGTGCAAATGGCACAGAGGGTGTATTACAAATATCGTTAGCTTTATAGGTAATGCTAACGTTACCAGCGCTTAAAGGATAAACAACGCCAGAAGTACTTATTGTAGCAATTGACGGGTCGCTACTGATCCAAGTCCCTCCGTTTAAAGAGCTTGTTAAGCGCTCGGTTTTATTATCTATACAAATGGTAGGGTTACCAGAAATAATGGGCGTATTCACCGCTCTAACATTTACTGTTATCTGTTCCGGAACTGGTTGAGGAATAATTTCATAGAAGCCGATATCATCTAACGCAAAATCGTTTCCACCAACAGCCCCCGTCCCCTCGGCTATAGAAATAGTAGCTGTTGAATTTGTTCCTGAAGGCCATATTACATACAGTTCCTCCCAATTACATTTCTGCGAAGAGGAGGAAATATTTTTGATAATGGTACCGTTAATAGAGAACTGTAAGGATGATAAAGCCCCATTAGCGATATTAGTAATCCATGCAGAAAATGCATAATTTCTGCCTGCGGTAACCGGAATTGTCTGCTGCCAAACAGTAGCTTTGGGTGGTACGTTATTTTTTTGTCCCGAAGCGCCATCTGCCAATAACATTTTGCCGCTTCCTGTTGTATGGTCGGTACATGCGGAAAAACCAGGATTATATAGGTTAGGGTTATTGGAAATGCCATAGTTTCCCTGATCAAAAGAGGAGCCAGCAGTGCCAAATATATAGTTAGACGTAAAGCCGGTATTTCCTTGCTCAAAATCTCCGTTAACAACTAAATTAGTGGAACTTCTGTTAGCAGATATAACAGTATAAGTTGTTGTTTGAGAAGGAGTTGCTACCGGATTTTTAATATCAACCGCATTTAGTGATGAGGCCGGACTCCAGCTGTATGAGAAAGCGCTTATATTAGTTGGTTGAAGTGTAATAGACTTTCCAGGGCATATCGTAAAGCTTTGAGTTTGTGCAAAACTTGCAACGCTCAAAAAAAATATTTCAAAGAAAATAAGTATTAGGCTTAATCTTTTGGGCATATCCTAAAAAAAATTTACTTAACAAGGCGAATGATGCCGCGGTTACACTAGGTTTTTGTTGCCACAAGATACTAAATTGGATTGATGCAACGGCCATAAAAAAACATTTTGCTAGCAATGAAGTGCCATCTTTTACAAAATTAATTACTGATGTGTTTTTTGCGAACTTTAGCGTGAATTGTATTTGGTACAGAAATTTTTGAGGCGATATTTTGTAAATAAATTCAATAATTTTAGCTGCGGGTAAAACAGCAAACTATGTTTTTTAAATCAGTCGGTAAGCAAATATTTCTATTAGGTTTTAATTTGTTCGTCTGCTTTTCTTTAAGCGCCCAAGAAGCATTTGTATTTGAGGGTAAACGAAGCCAAGAATTACTGGGCTTTAAAAAGAGCAGGGGTTTGGTAATTTTACCAATGTACATTAACGGAAAAGGCCCTTTCAATTTTATTTTAGACACCGGTGTTGGCTCCGTAATTATTACAGATGCAAAACTAAAAGATTCGTTAAACCTACAACATTTACGCAAGATAGCTATCGACGGGCTGGGCGAAAATGATAAGCTCATTGGTTTTAGCACTCCCTTTTTAACCCTAAAAGTTGGTAGCGCTGTGTATAAAAGCGCCTCGGCGGTAATTCTTGAATCAGATAATTTTGACCTTTCGGGTTATTTTGGGATGCCTATACACGGCTTATTGGGATATGATTTTTTTAAAAGCTTTATTGTTAAGCTAAATTACGAAGCCGGTGTGCTCAAAGTTTTTTCTAAAAAGAAAGCCAGATTATTTAAAAATGGCACCAGAATTCCGATGTTGATAGTTGATAAGAAACCGTTTATAGATGCTTTGGTAGTTACAGACCAGGGGAAAAAACTCAATTTAAAGCTTTTGGTTGATTGCGGCAGCGGACATCCGCTATCTTTGCAATCTTTTGAAAACAAACCTTTTGAACTACCCCACAATTTTGTGCTGGCAAATTTAGGCGTTGGCTTAAATGGGAATATTAAAGGCGTTGATGGGCGAGTTAGCAAATTAAGTATAGGCAAGTTTACGTTTGACAATATGCTTACTTCTTTTCCGCACTTTAAAGATGTTGGCGCCAAGCTTAACCCCAACACAAGCAACGGGAGTATTGGAAACCCTTTACTTTCCAGATTTAGTGTAGTTTTTGATTACCAAAACCAGCACTTGTTTTTAAAACCCCTAAACAGAATTAACAGACCCTTTGATTATGATAAAAGCGGACTTGAGTTAGTGTGCGTAGGCGATAATTTTGATAGATATTTGATTAACCGTGTGGTGCCCGGTTCTGCTGCCGATGAGTTTGGATTGATGAGTGGCGACGAACTTTTGGCGATTAACTTTACCAAAGTTGCTGCACTAACTTATAGCGAGATAGTTAAAATGTTAAGTTCAGAACCCGGAAGAACACTTTTTATAGAAGTTGCCCGAGGTGATGAAGTTATTATGGGCGTTCTTAAACTGAAACAAAGAATTTAAAAGCGCACCGCTGTTTAGTCGGTGCGCCGTTATTTTATTTGATATTGAATTTAGCTTTTAAGTTGGAGATGCTTACTTCAAAATCACCAGGCTCAACTACGCGTTTGCTATCGGCATTTATAAAGCTGAAAGCTGTTTTATCTAATTTAAACGTTACGGTTTTAGTTTCGCCGGCTTTTAAATTAATCTTTTGAAAACCTTTTAACCTTTTTACGTCGGGCGTGATGCTTGCATAAAGATCAGATAAATACAAATCAACCACTTCTTTACCTTCGCGGTTGCCGGTATTTTTAATATCAACGGTTACAATTAACTCATCATTTGCTGATAAGTTGTTGGCACTCAGCTTTAAGTTGCTATACGCAAAAGCGGTATAACTTAAGCCAAAACCAAATTCATACTGTGGGTTATAATCTGCATCGTAATTATAAACACCCTCCACCACACTTCTGCTTTCAGATGGTTTATGATTATAATTCACTAAAGAGTTAGGGAATTTGGGGTAATTGAAAGGCAGTTTTCCTGATGGATTTTCATCACCAAATAAAATACTTGCCAAAGCATCGCCACCAAAATTACCAGGTAAATAAGTCATCACCACGCCCTGCATTAAAGGCTCAAATTTACTGATGATACGCGGCCTGCCTTCATTTAAAACCAATATCACAGGTTTGCCGGTTGCAGCTAGCTTTTTTGCAAATTCGGTTTGCAGTTCAGATAAATATAAATCACTTAAGTTTCCGGGAGTTTCGGTATAGCTGTTTTCGCCCAGGCAAAGCACAATTGCGTCAACGTTTTTTGCCGCGGCAATTGCTTCATCCATTTGGTTGGCATATTCCTCAAAATATTTACCATCCATTTTGTAGCTCACGCCAGGAATGAAGTTTGCGTTTTGCTTACCAATTTTATTTTGGATAGCTTCTACAATAGTATTGTATTTTGAGGCAAAATCCTCTACTTTTTCGCCTTGCCAAGAGTAGCTCCAGCCGCCGTTTAAAGTACGCATGGAGTTGGCATTTGGGCCGGTTATTAACACCTTTGCTGTTTTTTTAAGCGGAAGAACATCATCCTTGTTTTTTAATAAAGTAATAGATTCAACCGCGGTTTGGTAAGCTGCGTTTTCAAACTCTTTACTGCCAAATTTTGGATAATCTTTATAATTAGTTACCGGGGTTTCAAATAAACCAAGTTGATATTTAAGGGTTAAAATTCTTGTCACTGCTTCATCGATACGGCTCATTTTCACTTTACCTTCTTTTACTAAAGCCACTAAATCATTACAAAAAGGTTCGTACTGGTAGGCAATCATAGACATATCAATACCTGCGTTAATGGCCATCATTACCGCTTCTTTGTTGGTAGCGGCAATGCGGTCTCGGGTGTGCAGGTTTTCGATATCGCCCCAATCGGTAACAACCAAACCTTTAAAACCTAGTTCATTGCGCAACAAACCTGTCAAAAGCTTATAATTTGCATGAACCGGAATGCCATTGATTAAACCAGAATTAATCATAATGGTATGTGCGCCAGCATCAATCGCTGCTTTAAATGCCGGTAAATGATATTCGCGTAAAGCTTGGTCAGAAATAAAAGCGGGTGTTCTATCTTTTCCGGAAGCGGCAACCTGATAACCCAGAAAATGTTTTAAGCAGGAAGCTACGTGGAAAGGAGAAGAGATATCGTTATTTTCTCCTTCGTAGCCTTTAATTACCACTTTACCAATCTCGGAGGTAAGAAATGGGTCTTCGCCATAAGTTTCCCAAATCCGTGGAAAGCGTGGATCTGGACCTAAATCTAAAACCGGAGAAAAATTCCAGGGAATGCTACTAGCCCGGGTTTCGTAAGCTGTTATTTCAGCACCCTTTTTAATCAAATCTAAATTTCTGCTTGCCGCTTGCCCAATTTGTTGTGGAAAAAAAGTGGCTCCAGCGGTATAGGTGGTTCCGTGGATAGCATCAATCCCATAAATTACAGGGATATTTAAACGCCCTTTTCCAACTTTTTGAATTTCAGAAATCAACGAATACCATTGCTGCGGTGTTCTGGCTCTGTTATTAGCGGTGTTTAAAATAGAACCGACTTTGTATTTGTTAAACACATCGTCCATTACTTTTGGGTCTAATTCTACCGGTTCAAAACTGCTGAAACGGTCTTTGCCCTTGGTGATTACATCAATGGTTACCTGCGCCATTTGACCAACTTTTTCTTCGAGGGTCATTTTTGCGATTAACGACTGCACTTTCTGGTCGATTTTGCTTTGTTGGTCTGCTGATTGCGCCTTGCTGTCTGTGCGAAAAAAAGCAACAAAAAGGAGCGCAAATCCAAAAGTTAAATAATGAGATAAGTTTTTCATATAAAATTGATATTCGTTATCTAAAAAAGGGAGTAATTCCCCCTTTTAAAATTTTTTATTAAAAGTACTATTTATAAACCCTAACATAGTCAACTTCTAAAGTAGCACCAGTTACAGAAGGATCTACAGCTCCAGCAAAATTACCGCCCATTGCCAAATTGATAATCAGGAAAAAATTGTGGTTAAAAGGAACTTCTGGCGAATTAACTAATGTATGTATAAGTTGATTGTCGACATATAAGTCAATTGAGGTTGCAGTCCATTCTGCTTTATAAATATGAAATTGTGTAGCATCTACAATTTTTTTGGTTTTGCCATTGGCATTAATTCCTGAATGGTTTGGATAATGAAAAGTTCCGTAAATATTATTTTGATCCCGACCTAAATGCTCCATAATATCAATTTCTCCACAGGCGGGCCAATGAATGGAATCAATATTACTGCCTAACATCCAAATAGCTGGCCAAGTACCCACACCGGTTGGCATTTTTGCCCGAACTTCAACGGTTCCGTAGGTGAAATCAAATTTACCTTTGGTGTTTAATCTCGAAGAAGTGAAATGCTTACCTTCATAATCTTCTTTTATTGCGTTAATTTTTAAAACTCCGTTTTCAACTTTTACGTTATCTGTTTTATTTGTATAATATTCTAACTCTTGATTGCCCCATCCATCTGCTCCATTTCCAATATCATGATTCCATTTATCTTTGTCAGGGGTTCCTTTGTAGTTGAACTCATCTGCCCAAATTAGCTTATTTGATTTTTTTTTATTGAGTTTTATACGTTTGAACAATAGCTCGGGATAATTAGTGGTAATAAAATCAAAATCGTGTTTTATTAGCCAATCCATTTGAGTAGTATCATTAACCGTCCAGGCGTTTAAAGTGATATTGTTTTCTTTTGCGCTACTCAACCATTCTGGATGATCTTTAAAAACAGTAAAATAATAATCCGCACCAGATATACCGTCTTTTTTTAATTCTTCCGGAGATTTATTTGCCTCTAAATATTGCGTAAATGCTTGTGGGTCTAATCGATGGATTTCTTTAAGTATGTCATAATCAAAGCTGATATAACAAATTTTCTTTTGCGCATTAAGTTCCTTTGCGGTTTGCAATACTTTTCTTGCTACTATAATTCCACGCTGTTTGCTAATATCGGATGGCTTTATCTCACAAACCAGCTGGGTGTGCTTATTGTTTTTTAGCCCGGCTAAAAGATATTCTCTTAATGTCGGCAATTTTTCGCCGTTTGAAAGTTTAAAAGCCTGTAATTCTTGATAGGTACTTTTTTCTACGGTAAGCTTATTAAAATGCGGATCATGATTAATTACTAACGAATCATCGGAAGTCATTCTTACATCAAACTCCGAACCCCTGCAGTTGAGGCGGATAGCTTCCCGTAATGAAGCAACAGAATTTTCAGGAAAACCATTAGCTTTCCAAGCGCCACGATGTGCAACTACAGAATTATCTGCAAATCTTGTTGTGTTTTTTAATGAGCTACATGAGGAGATAGCTATCGCTATGCTGATAAATAATAATTGGCGCATATTTATTTTTTTTGTCAAAAACTATCAAACAATAAGCAATTCACTGTTAGTTTATAGGTAATAAGGCGACTTCTATTTAGGAGAAAATCGAAGTCGCCTTATTTAAGCAATTTAAGACTAATTATAACCAGTATTCTGTGGATAATTAGGTCCCAATAGACTTATTTCGTTTTGAGGAATGGCCCAGTTTATCATATATGCCTTCATCGTTCTTCTGGCATCGGCTTTATAAGGTAATGGTTTTGCAGGGGTATTGTTTGCGCCACCTGCGGTCGAGTTATCTGGGCTTAAATCTCCGGCCATACCATAACCAGCATGGTTTACTACAAAGTCGTACAATTTGCCTGTTCTTTTCAGCATATACCATCGCCTTCCTTCAAAAGCTAACTCTCTGGCCTGCTCATCTAAAATTGTTTGTAGGTTAATGGTGCTTACTTTTGCCGCATTGGCTCGTGTTCTTATAGCATTTAATTGGCCTAAAGCTGTTCCTGAATTTGCTGCATCGGCAACTGTGCCGATATTACCCAACATCAAATTGGCTTCCGCTGCATATAAATAGGTTTCTGCTAATCTGCACATCATGATGTTTTTTGTCTGTGTATCTTCGGTTGGGATACCATCATCCGGAAAATATTTTTTACAACCGGCATTTAACCTAATGAACCAAAAATTTCGGTTGGCAGCCGTAGCAGCAAATTCTTTCCAATCGGGGTGTACAATTTTTTGACCTAAAGTAGCAGTTGAAGGAATAGTTGCGGGATCATTATATACATAATCTTGAACATAATAAGCGCCCTTTATACGCGTATCATTAGGGTCTGCGTTTAATAAATCTCTTAAATAATTATTAAGCGTTAACCAGCCAAAACCTCTTCCGCCTTGTTCAACGGTATATTTTGATCCTGGAATTAACTCCGCATAGTTAGGCATTAAATTGAAGTTGATTTTATTAGGCTTTCCATTTACCTGCGCTTTAAACTGTAAAGCCCACAACGTTTCGGAGTTATTTAAATCGCCTTTAAATACTAACGCAGGTGTTGCTACTAGTTTGTAATTTCCATTGTTTATCACGGCCTCCGCCTGTAATTTAGCTTCTGCCCAATTTTTTTGCCACAACGCAACTTCGGCTTTTACGTGTCTAGCGGTAGCCTGGGTTATTCTACCAGCTACATCCGTCCAAGATAAATTAGCAATTGCGTAGGTTAAGTCATCGTTTATCAACTTATAAATATCTGCCTCCGGGGTTTTGTCTGTAATAATCTTGTTAGCGGTTTCCGGTGTAGTTGGCTCTGTGGTAACATAGATATTGTTAAACAATTTGTACAAGGTGAAAACAGAATTTGCTCTAAAAAATTTTGCTTGGGCAATAACTTTGGTTTTTCTCGCTTCATCCATTCCATTAATGGTTTCTGCAGATTTGATAATGGCATTTGAGCGATCTATAATCCTATAATAGGTTTTCCAGTAATCGCTGTAAACACTACTATTCAATGGAGTTGTGCCACTAGTCATTCTTCCATAGTTGGAAATTTCGCCGCCTCGCGGTATAGTTAAGTCGTCTTTTGCATCTATCACTATTGGGTTAGATCCGTTATTGCTTAAATTTTCCCAAAACGCTCTTTGGAAATTGTACAAGCCAACCACGCCCGACTCAAGCCCATCTGGCGTATTATAAACGTAGTAAGCTGTAAATTGTGAGCTTGGGTGTTCCGTCAAGTAATCTTTGCAAGAACTAAGAACCGTTGCCAGGGCTAAAATGGATGCCAATCCTATTTTAAAATTTCTATTCTTTTTCATGTTATTGAATTTAATGTTTTTTATAAACCGATATTTAAACCAAAAGTGAACGATTTTGTGTCGGGAAAATCGTTTGGATTATTCTCTGGACTATATGATTTATAATCTGTTATGGTAAACAAATTGTTTGCAGTAGCATATAATTTCAGATTGTTAACCTTAATCCTATTCAAAATTGAGCTAGGAATATTGTACGCTAAGGAGAGTGTTCTTAGCCTTACATAAGAAGCATTAGTAACGCCTAGCACACTAATGTTTGCCGGTGCAGAGCTGTAATTTGGACGCGGAAAAGTTGTTGAGTGGTTTTCGGGTGTCCAATAATCAACTTTAATTCCGTTTCGTACAGATTGTAATGTTCCGCCCTCGTTAAAACTACCTAAATAAGGGTTGTATTTTGTTACATCTTGTACCACGTACAAATCGGCCAATAACTCGAACCTTTTATATTGGAAATTGGAAGACAATGAACCAAACCACCTAGGCTGGGTGCCTATAATTGCCTTGTCGTCGGCATTAATTACGCCGTCGCCATTTAAATCTTTTAGTTTAATTGATCCAGCGGTTAAAGTAGAAACACTTTGAAAAGGTGCTACCGTTCCGCCTAAAGTACCTTGACCAGACGCTAACGCTTCCGCATCAGTTTGGAAAATGCCATCGAAAATATAGGACTGTAAAACGTCTATCGGTTTACCAACAAAACGGTTGCGGGCCAAATCATCTTTAGCGCTTCCATCTACACCAACGATACCGGTTTTTATAATCTTATTAGTGTTGTGGGTAAATGTTGGGCTAATGCTCCAGGTAAATTTGTCATTTCTTAAAATTGTACCTGTTAAGCCAATTTCAATACCGCTATTCTCTGATTTGCCTCCGTTGGTAATGGTGTTAGTGAAGCCAGAGTTACCGCCTAAAGAAATATCCGTTAATAAATCTGTGGTAGATGTTTTATAATAATCAACATTACCGGTGATTTTGCTGTTGAATAAGCCAAAATCTAAACCTAGGTTAAAAGTTGTTGATGTTTCCCAAGTTAAGTTTGGATTGTACAAAAGGTTGCCCGGTAAGTTCCCGGTATATAATCCTCCGCCAAAAATATAAGAGTAATTATCAACTACGCCCAAGGTAGTGTATGGATCTAAAGATTGATTTCCTACAGAACCATAACTCGCTCTCAACTTTAATTGGTCAATAGCTTTTACGTTTTGTAAAAATGACTCTCTGTGAATTTGCCAAGCAACGGATGCCGCAGGGAAAAAGCCCCATTTATTATTTTCTGCAAAAACGGATGCCCCGTCTCTACGAGCTGTTAGTGTTAAAAGGTATTTGTCTTTTAGATTATACCTCGCTCTTCCTAATAAAGAAGAAAGCCTGTACTGTTGCTCGTCTCTGGTAGTTTTAAAATTTAAAGCATTTGAGATTCCATCGTAACCTAAAACATCATTTCCAAATCCAGTGCCTAAACTGGTAGTACTTGAGCTATTTCTTTGGTTTACAGATTGTACAAAAGTGAAATCAAGTTTGTTGTCTTTGTTTAACTCAAGTTTATAGTCTAAAATATTTTCAACCAAGTATTCTTCTTTTAAAATCCCGCTTACCGTTGCCGATCCATTTGGCGTTACACCTGCGGAATGCAGTTTAGATAAATAAGAACCTTGGTCAACGTATTTTCTATTGAATAAGGTGTTGATTTTATAGGATAAGTTTTTTGTTATATCGTACTTACCCACCAAATTAAGATTCACAAAATTTGTTTTGTTCTGTGCATCCGACTCTCTAATATTCCATAATGGATTAATAGAGCTACTACTTGCGTTAGCGCCTGCCAAGTTTTTTACTAAAACGCCATTTTGATCATAAGGTCCAGTGAAAGGCGAAATCGTGATAAAATCCAAATTAGCACTTTCAACACCTTGT
>DASVGY010000039.1:0-19975 GCA_036379295.1 Pelobium sp. | reverse complement strand
TTAAAGGTGCTCCAAAATCAATAAAAATCGGCACAAAGGTTAAAAACATTAGGTTAATTACCGGAGACCATAATATTTCTTGTAAAATCGATGGCTTTGGGGCGATGAATTTAAAATCAGAATTTGTTAAGAAAGCTTGATGGCTTTAAGTAATAGAATTTGTGGTAAAAAAAAGGTTGGGCTGCTACAACAGCCCAATCTTTTCATCAGTTAAACAACTTAGTTACCGCAAGTATAGTTCTTTAAAAAAGACTCGTAAGTTGTCGTTAATTGTGGGCAATCCTTTACTTTACTAACAATTCTTTTAAGCGATGCAAGAACCGCGTTGCAATTAGCCACGCTGGGGTCTGTACTGTATTTCGCAACAGCAGCCTGATAAACAGGTAATTCATTAACAATCGATGCGGAAGCAGTTCCACATCCGCCTGCAACAGACGCAGCCGCTTCTTCTTTTTTACAACCAAAGAACAAAGTTGAGCTTACCAATAAAGCTAAAGAGATTTTGAAAAATTTTTTTTTCATGATTTTAAGGTTTAAGAAATAAATTGAACAAAACCTGCTACCGGTCTAACACACGCCGATAACAGGTATTCAAAGGTTGAGATATTCCCAAAACATATAAATACGTAGAAATACGTATTTATCAATTAAAATGATGGCGGCAAATCTCTTGATAAGAAAAATATTATACCCAAACTTATAAACACCAAAGCAAATTCAATAGCGGTCAAAGCTTCTAACTTAATTTCTTTGTAATGCCTAAAAAAAATACCCAACCTATTGAAAATCAAAAAATAAAACCCTACTTTTGCAGTCCTTTTATTTAGAAGTGTTAATTCCTCTATTACAAAGGATTAAATAATTTATAAAAACAAATTTAAACAAAGCTTAATGCCAACCATTCAACAATTAGTTAGGAAAGGTAGAGTAGCTCTGGTGGATAAGAGTAAATCCCCAGCGTTGGACAGCTGTCCACAGCGAAGAGGCGTATGTACACGTGTATATACTACTACCCCTAAAAAACCAAACTCAGCAATGCGTAAAGTTGCTCGTGTACGTTTAACCAACGGAAAAGAAATCAACGCTTACATTCCTGGGGAAGGTCACAACTTACAAGAACACTCTATTGTTTTGGTACGTGGTGGAAGAGTAAAAGATTTGCCTGGAGTGCGTTATCACATCGTTCGTGGCGCATTAGATACAGCAGGAGTTGCCGGCAGAAACCAGCGTCGTTCTAAATATGGTACTAAAAAACCAAAACCAGGACAAGCAGCTGCAGCACCAGCAAAAGGTAAAAAGAAATAATTAAACGGAGGACAAGACAATGAGAAAATCGAAACCAAAAAAGAGAATCATCCTGCCTGACCCGAAGTTTAACGACGTTATGGTGACCAGGTTTGTAAATAATATGATGTACGATGGAAAAAAATCTATCGCTTACGATATTTTTTACGGAGCTATTGAAATTGTTGAAACTAAAACCAGTGAAAACGGTTTAGAGCAATGGAAAAAAGCATTAAACAATATTAGCCCCGGCGTAGAGGTTAAATCCAGACGTGTAGGCGGTGCAAACTTTCAAGTACCAACCGAAGTAAGACCAGAGCGCAAAATTGCTTTAGGTATGAAATGGTTAATTAGCTACAGCAGAAAACGTGGCGAAAAAACCATGACGGAAAAACTAGCTGGTGAAATCATCTCTGCAGCTAAAGGTGAAGGTGCCGCGGTTAAAAAGAAAGAAGATACGCATAAAATGGCGGAAGCTAACAAAGCCTTCTCTCACTTTAGATTCTAAGATTAAATGATTGGATGATCGAATTTTGAAGGATTAAATAGCGACAACGTTGTTTAATCCTTCTTTCCTTTCCTCATTCATTAATTCAAAAAAAATGTCAAGAGATTTAAAATTCACAAGAAATATAGGTATTGCTGCGCACATTGATGCTGGTAAAACCACTACAACAGAGCGTATACTTTTCTATGCTGGTGTAAATCATAAAATTGGGGAAGTACATGATGGCGCTTCTACAATGGACTGGATGGCACAGGAGGCAGAAAGAGGAATCACGATAACCTCTGCCGCTACAACCGTAACTTGGAAGTACAGAGGGCAGGACTACCACGTAAACGTTATTGATACCCCGGGACACGTAGATTTTACCGTTGAGGTAAACAGGTCTTTAAGGGTGTTAGACGGTTTGGTGTTCTTATTTTCTGCCGTTGATGGTGTTGAGCCACAATCAGAAACAAACTGGAGATTAGCAGATAACTATAGCGTTCCGCGTTTAGGTTTCGTTAATAAAATGGACCGAGCTGGCGCCGACTTTTTGAAGGTAGTTAAGCAGGTAAAAGACATGCTTGGCTCTAACGCCATTCCTTTACAAATTCCAATTGGATCAGAAGATGGATTTAAAGGTGTGGTTGATTTAATCAATTGGAGAGGTATTGTTTGGAACGAGGCAGATAAAGGAATGACTTTTACTGAAGTTCCAATCCCAGATGACGCTATTGAAGAGGCAACCGAGTGGAGAGAAAAGTTATTGGAAGCTGTTGCTGAATATGACGAGTCTTTGATGGAGAAATTCTTTGATGCACCCGAAACAATTACGGAGCGTGAAGTTTTAGACGCATTACGCAAAGCAACCTTAGATGCTAAAATAGTTCCTATGGTTTGTGGTTCGTCTTTCAAAAACAAAGGTGTGCAAACCATGTTGGATTATGTAATGGAACTATTGCCTTCTCCGATGGATGTTGAAGGAATTAGCGGAACTCATCCAGACACTGGCGAAGCTATAACCCGTCAGCCTTCAGAAAAAGAGCCCTTCTCAGCACTAGCGTTTAAAATTGCTACTGACCCATTTGTAGGTCGTTTGTGCTTTATAAGAGTTTATTCTGGCAATTTAGAGGCCGGGTCTTATATATATAATTCCAGATCAGGTAACAAAGAGCGTATATCTCGTATTTTCCAGATGCATGCAAATAAGCAAAATCCTATCCCTAATGTTGGTGCCGGAGATATTGCTGCTGTGGTTGGATTTAAAGATATAAAAACCGGAGATACCCTTTGTGAAGAAAAAAATCCAATTATATTGGAATCAATGGATTTCCCTGAGCCAGTTATTGGTTTAGCTATCGAACCAAAAACCCAGGCAGATGCAGATAAGTTAGGTGTTGGTTTAGGTAAACTTGCTGAAGAAGACCCTACTTTTAGAGTTCATACTGATGAGGATTCTGGACAAACCATTATCCAAGGTATGGGAGAGCTTCACTTAGATATATTAATGGATCGTTTAAAGCGTGAATTTAAAGTTGAAGTTAACCAAGGTGCTCCGCAAGTAGCTTATAAAGAAGCAATCACCGGCGAAACACAACACAGAGAGACTTATAAAAAACAAACCGGTGGTCGTGGTAAATTTGCTGATATACAGGTTATCATCTCGCCTAGCGAAGAAGGTAAAGTAGGTTTAGAATTTGTGAACGAAATTTCTGGTGGTGCAATCCCTCGTGAGTTTATCCCATCTGTTCAAAAAGGCTTTGAAGGGTCTTTACCAAATGGTGTTTTAGCAGGCTATCCGGTAACAGGCATGAAAGTTCGTTTAATTGACGGTTCATTCCATGCTGTCGATTCAGATGCATTATCTTTTGAATTAGCTGCTCGTAACGCTTTCCGTGAGGCATTGCCTAAATGTAAACCAGTATTGATGGAGCCAATCATGAAGATTGAAGTTTTAACTCCAGAAGAAAACATGGGTGATGTTATGGGTGATTTGAACAGAAGAAGAGGCCAGCTACAAGGTATGGATACTAGAGCAGGCGCTCAGGTTATAAAAGCTTTGGTTCCACTTTCAGAAATGTTTGGTTATGTAACTCAATTACGTACCATTACTTCTGGTAGAGCTACCTCAACAATGGAATTTGACCATTATGAGCCAGCGCCAAGAAATGTGCAGGAAGAGGTTGTTGCTAAAGTTAAAGGAGCAAAAGCAAACGCTTAATAAGTAGCAAGTATTTAGTATCAAGTAGCTAGACCATTTAAGCGTCTTGATACTTGATACTTTAAATCTACATACTCAATAAAAATAAACCCGTTTCCCGTTATAAATAGCTCTAACGGCGAAGCATAAAACAAAAAAAATGAGCCAGAGAATTAGAATTAAATTAAAATCTTACGATTACAACTTGGTAGATAAATCTGCTGAAAAAATCGTTAAAACTGTAAAACCTACGGGTGCAGTGGTTAGTGGTCCAATTCCTCTTCCAACCGAGAAGAAAATTTACACTGTTTTACGCTCTCCACACGTTAATAAAAAAGCGAGAGAGCAATTTCAATTATGTTCTTACAAGAGATTATTAGACATTTATAGCGCTTCAGCTAAAACTGTTGATGCATTGATGAAGCTTGAACTACCTTCAGGTGTTGAAGTTGAAATTAAAGTGTGATAAATTATAAACGGTATAAAAAGAGGCTGTCTCAAAAAACAAATTGAGGCAGCTTTTTTTATTTTATCTTATTAGACAATATCATCAACAAATTAATAGGTATTTGATGTGGAATGTGTTTTTCAGCTTTTAGGCTTGATTTGAATTAGAAAACAGCTTTCTAAGCTGCTTTTTTTCTGATATTGTGTGCAATTGCGATCAATCCCCATTCGATTTCTACTTTTTTCTTCCCCCTGAGCATAAACCTTTTGAATCCATGATTATGTTTGATATTGCCAAACACAGGTTCTACATCATAACACCTTTTCTTACGTTGAGCTATACCTTGTTCAGAATTGAGCAGCAGATGTGCTTTTTCTTTAAGACGATTTAGGTTTACATTAATCTCTATGACCCTGTTCCCCTTGGATTTATGACAAACCCCGTTCAATGGGCAATTTGAACAGTTCTTAGCCTGATACCTTCTATAAGTTTGCTCAAAACCAGTACTGGTTTTTCTTTTACTATCGCCGATATATTCCATCTTTTGTCCCATCGGGCAGATATAGCTATCGTTTTGCTCATCATAGTATAATTTATCACTGGCAAAAGGTTGCTTGTCTTTATAGCGCTGGCTCTGCTCTTTATCAAACTTCCCATATTTCACAAAGGCATCAACTTCTAATTTCTCCAGTAAGGTATAATTCTCTTCAGAGCCGTAACCTGCGTCGGCAGTTAGTGCTTTAGGAGCAGCACCAAAACTCTGCTGGTGCTGGGCAAGATGAAGAGATAAAGTGGTGGTATCAGTAGGGTTAGGATGGATGGTATAGTTAACGATGTATTGATTGGAGGTGGATATTTGAGTATTATAACCTGGCTTGAGCTGTCCGTTTTTCATGTGATCTTCTTTCATGCGCATGAAAGAGGCATCTTCATCTGTCTTGCTATAACTGTTACGCTCCCCTAAAATGGCTTCTTGCTGTTCGTACTTTTCGATGTTCTTAGGGAAGTTCTTGTTGATGTAATTCAGCTTTGCCTTTACTTTCTTATCGATGTCTTTCTTACCCATTAAAGCCTCATTCAGCTGATTGATAGCCTGTTCTACCTTTTCTTTATTGATAGTTGTCAAATCAGGAGGCTCAGGCAAATCATCTTCTGTTTCACTGATGCTTTGAGCGTATTGCCATATCTGATCAATCTGCCCTTTCATCTTCTCCTTATTGGTTTGGATAGATTTCCTCCACACAAAAGTGTATTTATTGGCATTGGCCTCTATCTTAGTTCCATCAGTATAAACCTCTTCAATACTCAACAATCCTTCTTCGGCTAGTAAAGTGACAACTTGCTCAAATACCTTTCTTAAAGCCTCTTTCAGTCTTTCACCCCTGAAACGGTTGATGGTATGATGGTCTGGACGGTTCATCGCACTTAGCCACATAAAATGAATATTATCTTTACAGGCTGCCTCTAGTTTACGGGAAGAATAGATATTACACACGTAACCGTATACTAAAACTTTGAGCAACATGACAGGATGATAAGAAGATGTGCCCCTAGTTTGATAGGCAGATAGCAATGGCTCAACATTAATACGGTTAATGACCTCATTAACCACTCTAACGGCGTGTGAGACAGGAACTAAATCTTCTAATGAAGGGGGAAGCATCATGATTTGATGCTGATGATAAGGCTTAAAAACAGGAACTTTATTTGCCATCTCTCTTTTATATTTACACTTAAAAATATGTAAATCAATTGATTATGTAAAATAAAATTGAAAATTATCTCTACGATCTCAACTTATTAAACAAAAATAAAGAGGCTGCCTTTTTGAGACAGCCTCTTTCTTAAAATTATTTTTAGCTAGTGCTGATGTCCGCCTTCGCCATGAACATGGCCATGGTCTAGTTCTTCTTGTGTTGCGGGCCTAACATCTTGGATGGTTCCGTTAAAATGCAATTCGTGACCAGCCATTGGGTGGTTTAAGTCAACCAAAACGGCATCTTCCGCAATTGAAACCACCCTACCTTGAAACTGACCGCCATTATTATCCTGTAAAGGCAAAACAGCACCTATTTCTGGTAAAGGTTGGTCGCCAAACATATCTTTTGGTAGGGGCGCTACGGCTTTTTCATCGTATTCTCCATAGCCATCGGCTGCGCTTAAACTAAACCCGTAGTTATCGCCAATTGAAAGTCCTTTTAAATGTTCTTCAAATTTTGGCAACATCATACCCACGCCGTAAAGAAAAACCAATGGATTTTCTGTTGTAGCGCTTTCTACGTGTTTTTTTTCATTGTTTTCGGTAACGTATAAATCATAGGTTAATGATACTACGTTGTTATTCTCAATCTTCATGTGTTGGTAATTTCGAAACCGTTATGGTTTCTGTTCAAAAATTTGTTTAATTGCTTCACTTACATCGCTCACCGGCAGCCTACAACTTTTATCTTTACAAACAAAAATTCTGGTTTCACCAACAAACTTGTCTTGCAACAAAGGTAAATTTCCTTGCTTGCCTCCCAAAATTATCTTATTAGGAATATAAAGTTTTTCTATTTCTTTACGTTTTTCTGCAAAATCTTCGCCTGTAATTGCAATCTCGAAGCTTCCTGTAACTTCTTGCAACAACAACGATGCCCAATTAGAATAGCCCGAAGCATAACTTTTGATATTGGGAGCTACGGTTTTAAGCATGTGCATATAAATTTTGTGGTAGCGTTCATTATCAAATAACAACGAAAGCTTTTTTAAATTATGAGCCATAACCGAGTTAGAAGCGGGAATCACATTGTCTAAAACTTCATACTTTCGGGCAATTAATGCTTCATCTTTATCAGAAGTATAATAAAACATCCCAGATTCTTCATCTCTAAAATGGTATAAAACAAAATCAGTTAATTCTCTGGCATGCAGCAATTTATTTTCATCAAAGGTTATTTCATAAACGTTAATCAATGCTTGGATAAACAGTGCATAATCGTCTAAGAAACCGCTTATGGTGGCTTGTCCATTTTTATAGTTTCGAAATAATCCACCTTCCGGATTTATAAATTTATCTTCTAAAAAGCCAATATTTTCTAAAGCCAAATCAAGGAATTTTTCATCGGCGAAAGCCTGATAAGCATGGCACAAACCACTCAACATCAAAGCATTCCAAGATATTAGGATTTTATCGTCTAAACCAGGATGCACTCTTTTATTTCTCACATCCAGTAGCTTTTGTTTGGCTTGCCTTATTTTGTCATCCAATTGGCTCACGCTGATGTTAAAGCGTTCGGCAACGTCGGTTTTTGATTGCCGCACCCATAAATTATTGATATGCTCTTCCTCCCAGTTTCCTGCTTCACTCACCTCATAAAAATCATTAAACAAAAGCGAATCTTCTCCTAAAATAGCATCGATTTCCTTTTTATCCCAGGTATAAAATTTACCTTCTATGCCTTCACTATCAGCATCCAAAGCAGAATAAAAACCTCCTTCTGCAGATGTCATCTCGGCTTTAAGCCAGTCAAAAGTTTCGTAAACGACTTCTTTATATCTGTCTTCTTGGCACCATTTGTAGGCATCCGCAAAAAGCGACATTAACTGTCCATTATCATATAGCATTTTTTCGAAATGTGGAATATGCCATTTTCCATCAACAGAATAACGGGCGAAACCTCCTCGTAAATGGTCGTAAATTCCACCTGCAGCCATTTTATCCAAAGTCAACCGGACAATTACGTGGGCAGCTTCATCCTTTAATAAATGCGCTGCCTGCATTAAAAAACTCCAATTGTTGGGCAAAGGAAATTTGGGCGACCTGTTATGTCCGCCTTCGGTAAAATCAAAAAGCATTTTCCAAGGCTCTAAAATCTCAGATAAATCCGCTCTGCTAAAATTCTTTTGGGTATCAACCATTTTAAGCAGCTCAGATTGCTTAATGCCTTCCGTTAATTTTACCGCATAGTCCTCTGCTTCCTCTGGTTTAGTATCGTAAAAATGCGCAAGGTTAGTAAGCAAGTTCATCCAATCGGTTTTACGGAAATACGTTCCACCATAAATAGGGCGCTGGTCCGGCAAGCAAAAACAGTTTAAGGGCCAGCCGCCACTTCCAGTCATCAGCTGAACGGCCGTCATATAAATTTGGTCAATATCTGGTCGTTCTTCCCTATCAATCTTTATACATACAAAAAAACGGTTCATTAATTCGGCAACTTCCTCACTCTCAAAGCTCTCATGTTCCATTACGTGGCACCAATGGCAGGCAGAATAACCAATACTTACCAATATCAATTTATTTTCTGCTTTCGCTTTATCAAGGGCTTGTTTACCCCATGGATACCAATCAACCGGATTATTTGCGTGTTGTAAAAGATAAGGGGAAGATGAATTTTTTAATTGGTTAGCCATGTTTTTCTTTTTTTGTAAAGATGGGTTTTCTGGGCTTTTCATTTGTCACATTTGTTTTAAAAAATTTTAATTTTAACCTATGAAAATTACCCACATCCACATCTATCGCTTCAGTATTCCTATGGAGCCCTTCTCTATTGCCACAGGAACCATGGATTTTGCTCAAAACATTTTTATTAGCGTTTATACCGATGCCGGAATTGTAGGTGTTGGCGAATCTTCGGCATTCCCGATGATAGTGGGAGAAACCCAAGAAACCATGCTAAAGATGGCTCAAGATTTTGCAAAAATTTGGAAAGGCAAAAACCCCTTAGCAATTGAAGAGCGTTTAGCAGAATTACATGCTTTCGCTGCCTTTAATTTTACCTGCAAAAGTGCCTTTGATATGGCTTTGTATGATATCGCCGCAAAAAAAGCTAATCTTCCGCTTTATCAGTTTTTAGGTGGCGAGTTGCGCAATGCATTAACAGATATTACCGTTGGAATTGATGAACCATCAATAATGGCCGCAAAAGCTAAAGATTTTGTAAAAAGCGGCGCATCTATTGTAAAAATTAAGTTAGGCAAAAAATTAGAAGATGATATTGAGCGTGTGGCTAAAATTAGAGAAGCTGTTGGTAATAATGTTCAACTTCGTTTAGATGCAAACCAAGGTTGGACGTTTGACCAAGCCGTTTCAGCACTTACACAAATGGAAAAATATGATATAGAATTTTGCGAACAACCCATGCGTACCTGGTTTGATGATGAGTTGCCCGAACTGGTTAGGCATTCACCAATTAAAATTATGGCAGATGAAAGCTGCTACAATCATCATGATGCCCGTAGGCTGATCAAAAACAAAGCTTGCGATTCAATTAATATCAAATTGGCTAAATCTGGCGGAATCAACGAAGCCCTAAAAATTTATGAGACCGCAACAAATAACAATATCCCCTGTATGATTGGTGGAATGCTGGAAAGCCGTTTGGCAGCAACAGCTTGTTTGCATTTTGCGCTAGCTTGTAAACAAATCAATTACTTTGATTTAGACACCTGTTTATTAGGCCATTTAACCGACCCAATAATTGGTGGATTAAAGTTCAACAATTATGAACTCACTTTGCCCAATTCAATTGGTATCGGTGCTAATGTTGATGAAGAATTTTTAAAAAATTGCGAGTTATTTACCGTTTAATTAATCAAAATAGCTGATAAATTGGCAGATGGGCTTTAACCGTTACGGAGTTCGGATGGCTTTTTAAGCTTCTTAAAGGATTAAGCCAATGCGTTCACAAATGCTTCTGCAAGTTTATTCAGTTCTTTATCTGCTAAGGCTACATTCGAATTTGGGTATCGCTCCAAAAAAGCTTCATTGATTTTTACAATACCGTTAGTTAATTTGATAATGATGGTATCTTCGTTATGGTAATAGTGCTCAATATAGGCGCCCATATCTTTCCTAATTTTTTGCAAAGCAGTTAATAAACTAAGCAAACGCACTTTTTCCGAATCGTTATAGTGGTTTTGAATTAACATGGTCAACCAAAAATTTAAATCTCGACCGAAGGTAATCAAAAACATTTGGGCTGAGAAACCGCATATTAATCACCTTGGCGTAACATTTTTATTGTTTTACGATTTTTAAAAATATTATTTTAATTTTGAAGAAATGAAAAAACTGAAGTCAGGCCTTGTTTTATTGCTGTCTTTGATGGTATTTATTACCTCCTCAGGCATGGCTGTAAACTTGCATTACTGCGCAGGCGATTTGCAAAACGTTTCATTTAATCAAAACAGCCATGATTGTGGTATGGAATCTAAGCCTTCAAACGCTGATTGCGAATTAGATTCAAAAACTGCTGCTCTTAAAAAAGTAGACAACTGTTGCCAAAATAAGCACATCGTTGCAAAAACTGACCAGAAAACTAGCGCTAAAGAAAAAGACCAAACTGTATTTGCTAAAACCTTTACTTTTATTAATCATTATTTTACCAGCCTTTTTAACTTGAGTGCTAATAATGATGAAAAAGAACAAGAGAAGGAAGCAGATATATTGCTATTTCCACTACTCAAGCAAGGTTTATACATTCTGCTGCAACAATTCCGTAATTAGAATTTAAATTCTCCAAAAATTCTAAAGCCAAGCATTTCCTGGCTATTCCGTTGTTTATTTATTTCTTTATTGATGATTGAGAAACTGATATCATTATCACTCCGCAATAGGTTTGTGGTACTTTTACTGGCAATCGTAATATTTGGGTTTGGCATTTTCGCCATACAAACCAGTAAAATTGATGCGATTCCAGATTTATCTGAAAACCAGGTAATTGTTTTTACCGAATGGGAAGGAAGAAGTCCGCAAATTATTGAGGACCAAATCACTTATCCCTTAGTCACCGGACTGCAAGGCATCCCGAAAGTGAAATATGTAAGAGCAAATTCTATGTTTGGGATGAGCTTTATTTACGTAATTTTTAAGGATAATGTTGATCCTTATTGGGCTCGTTCGCGGGTTTTAGAGAAACTGAGTACAGTTAACAATACCTTACCAACTGGCGTTGCTCCAACTTTAGGTCCAGACGGAACGGGCGTTGGCCACATTTTATGGTACACTTTAGATGCACCAACAATGGACCTTGGCGAACAGCGGGCTTTACAAGATTGGTACGTGAAGTTTGCCTTGCAAAATGTAGATGGCGTAAGTGAAATAGCTTCTTTTGGTGGTTTCCAAAAGCAATATCAAATCAGCATCGACCCAAATAAACTTAGCTATTTTAAATTAGGGATTAACCAGGTGATGGATGCCGTTAACAACAACAATAACGAAGCCGGTGGTAGAAAATTTGAACTTAGCGATATGGGTTACATCATTAAAACCTCGGGCTACCTTAAATCCGTCCAAGAAATTGAAAACCTGGCCATCACCACAAACCAATCTATTCCTGTAAAAATAAAAGACATTGCCAATGTGCAAATTGTTGGCGATAGCCGATTGGGCATTTTTGATTTAAACGGTGAAGGTGAAGCCGTTGGCGGAATCGTAGTGATGCGCTCTGGAGAAAATGCCGACGAAGTGATTACTCGTGTAAAAGCTAAAATGACGGAAGTTGCTAAAGGTTTGCCCGAAGGCGTGAAATTTAATATTGTTTATGACAGAAGTGGCTTAATTAAAGAAGCCATTAGCAGTGTGCGAAATACGCTCATTGAAGAAATGATTGTGGTTTCCATCGTAGTTTTTCTTTTTCTATTGCATTGGAGAAGCGCCATCAGCATTATTATTCAAATTCCAATTACCATTGCTGCAAGTTTTATTTTACTAAATGCTTTTGATATCAGCTCTAATATTATGTCTTTAACGGGGATTGCGCTAGCGATTGGAGTCATCGTCGATAACGGCATCATCATGTCGGAAAACGCCTATAAACAATTGTCAGTTCGTCAGGCGGAATTAACTACTAAATCGGAATAACATGAGCAATATATTTAAGAAAAGTTCCGATAAGGATTTCGTTAAACTCGATAATCAGGAACGCCTAACCATCATCGAAAGAGCTTGTAAGCAGGTTTCTCGCGGAGTATTTTATTCTACCGTGATAATAATCACCTCATTTTTGCCTGTGTTTTTATTAACCGGTCAAGAAGGAAAGCTTTTTCATCCTTTGGCCTATACCAAAACTTTTATCTTAATGGTAGATGCGTTTTTGGTGATTACGCTAGCACCTGTTTTAATTTCCTTTTTTATGAAAGGCAATTTTAAGCCAGACAATCACAATCCCATTAACAGGTTTTTAGAACGTGTGTACGAGCCTACGATTAAAGCCTGTTTAAAATATCGCAAAACCACCATCGGAGTAAATATTGTGGCTTTGCTCATCAGCATTCCACTTCTATTTAGTTTAGGGCGAGAGTTTATGCCTCCGCTGGACGAGCAGTCCATTTTATGTATGCCGGTGACATTACCCGATGTTTCCAACTCGGAAATCAAAAGGATTTTGCAAGTGCAGGATAAAATCATCAAATCTACCCCAGAAGTGGAACAGGTGTTAGGAAAAGCTGGCCGGGCAAATACCGCAACGGACAACTCGCCTATCAATATGATTGAAACCATCATTCAGTTGAAACCAAAAAGCCAATGGCGTGAAGGAATGACCAAGAAAAAGATTGTTGATGAATTAGATGCGAAACTGCAAATACCGGGGGTGGTAAACGGCTGGACACAACCTATCATCAACCGCATAAATATGCTATCTACAGGAATTCGTACGGATGTGGGCGTCAAAGTTTACGGGCAAAATTTGACAGAGATTGCCAAAGTTGAAGAACAAATTAAGGAAAAGTTAACAGGAGTAAATGGCATTAAAGACCTTTACGTAGAACCAGTAACTGGCGGAAAGTACTTAAATGCTAACATTAATAGAGAAGCGTTAACTCGTTATGGATTAACGGTAAAAGATATTAATCAAATTGTAGAATCTGCAATCGGTGGCGTTCCTTTTACCAATACAATCGAAGGTCGAGAGCGTTTTGGAATCTCCGTTCGCTTGGGTGAGGATTACCGAAATAGCGTTGCCAAATTAAAACGTATTCCTGTAAATTCTCCAGATGCAGGAATTATCCCGCTTTCTTCAGTGGTTGATTTTTCTTTTAGTGATGGCCCGTCAATGATAACCTCGGAAAATGCTTTATTACGTGGTGCAGTAATGTTTAATGTACGTGACCGCGATTTGGGAAGTACCGTAAATGAAGCGAGAGACCATGTCGATAAAGAACTTAAATTACCAAAAGGCTATTTTGTAGAATGGAGTGGGCAGTATGAAAACTTAATCCGCGGGGAGAAAACCCTGATGCTCATTTTACCTTTTGTGCTAGTAATTATTTTTTTGGCGCTTTATCTCGCATTCAAATCTCTCCGAGAAGCATTTCTAAGTTTAATCACTATACCTTTTGCTTTAATTGGAGGTGCCTTAATGGTTTATTTTTATGGAGTTAACTTATCAATCGCAGTTGCAGTTGGTTTTATTGCACTCTTCGGGATTGCGGTTGAAACCGGTGTGGTTATGGTGATCTATTTAAACGATGCCATGCAACAGCTAGTGAAGGCAAAAGGAAATAGCAGAGAAACCATCACCAACCAAGACATTAAAGAATACGTGATTATGGGTGCATCGAAACGTTTACGACCAAAAATAATGACCGTTTGTGTCGCCTTGTTTGGTTTAGTACCCGTTTTATGGAGTACTGGCGTGGGTAGTGATGTCATGCTTCCCATTGTTTTGCCAATGATTGGCGGTGTTTTAACATCGTCCACACATATTTTATTGGTTACCCCGCTCATCTTTTTGATGACGAAGGAGTATGAGTTGAAAAAATTTGGAAAGATGGAGGTATTGGATGTTGTGCACTAAAAAAATATTTACTGCGCTTTCGCTGCTATTGGTAGCGCATTTAAACTTGCTTGCGCAGGAAGTGGTTACCATTGATTCTGTTTTAAGAGCGATTGAAACTCACAATCCCGAACTTAAAATTTACGATGAGCAAGTAAAACAACAAGACGCTTTAGTGGCAAGTGCTGGTGCATGGAAAGCGCCAATGGTTGGTATTGGGACAAATATGATGCCTTACAACAATTTTAGTAGAGAGCCTGATATGCGTGGAGGTTCATTTATGATTTCTGCACAACAAGAAATTTTAAACGGCAGTAAAAGTGCGAGCGAAAAAGATTTTTTATCCGCACAATCCGCAATTACAAAAGCACAAAAAACAAATAACCTCAATGAGTTAAGGGCTTTGGCTCGCTCCTATTATTATGAGGTTGTTTTGGAGCAGAAGAAAGCGGATTTAGTCAGTCAAAATATCCAAATTTTAAGCAATCTAAAAAAAGTCGCCAACATCCGGTACACTTATAACAAGGCTGATTTAGCACAAATTTATAGTTTAGACGCAAAAGTATATGAAGCAAATAATAAGCTAACTACGGCTTTAGCAAATGTACATATTGGCAAAATCAGGCTGAATGTACTGATGAATAATGCCTACAACGCACCATTGAAAGTAGATACTACGTTATCGATCAGCAGTTATTTGGTAGAAAACATTGATTCGGTGGTGGCAAACCGAAGTGTAATGAAGGAAACCGAAGCGCAAATTAATAGCCTTCAGTTGGCAAACAAAATGATTGCCAATGGAACGAAACCTAATTTCAACATTTCCTTCAACCACATGATAACTTACAACAACACCATGCCCAACGAATTTTCTTTAATGGCGGGCATCAGCATTCCAATTGCGCCTTGGTCGGCAAAAAGCTATAAAAGCAAGTTAAAAGCAAATGAATTTGAAAGGAATGCTTTGAAATTGGAGAAAGACAATCTTCAAAACAAGCTCACAGGAATGATTAAAAGCTACGAACAGCATTTGGCGCACATGACTACTGAGTTGGAGACGTATCAGAAGCATATTTTACCCTCGTTCCAAAAAAGTTATGAGGTAATGATGCTAAATTATCAGGAAAACAAAGCCGATTTAAGTGCGGTTTTAAATAGTTGGAAAGATGTAAATGACAGTCAAATCGATTACCTCAATTTGTATAATGATTATTTTAAAATGTATGTGGAGTATGAGAAAAATGTGGAGCGATAGTCTTTTAGGTCGGTTAATAGAATCAAGATGCAAGTATCAAGAATCAAGACGCCTTTTTAGTGGCGCTACTATGCCTCTAAATTGTGAAAATAAAAGTATTTTTTTGGGTAGAATAAGGACTCACTATTCACCATTCACCAATTACCTGATAAAGTTTTTCTTAGCAGTAATTTTCCTATCGGCCTGTAATTCTGATTCCAAAAAAGTAGAAACTAATAAGCAATACACTTGTTCCATGCATCCGCAGATTGTAGAAAATGAACCAGGAAGCTGCCCTGTTTGCGGGATGGATTTAACCCCAATTCGTGTTAGCCACCATACAACGCATTCCGCTGATAGCATTTTGGCAATCAACAATATGGAACCAAGTTCAAAAACCATGATAGTTAAAGAGTCAACACAAACTCCTGAAATTTCAATGGATGGCTCTATAACTTATAATACCAATCAAATGAAAAGCATTTCTGCAAGAGTGAGTGGCAGAATTGAAAAGAGTTTTGTGAAATATAATTTTGAACCCGTAAAAAAAGGTCAATTGTTAGTACAGGTTTACAGCCCAGAATTGGTGGCTATTCAGCAAGAATTACTTTTCTTAAAATCGAAAAACGATACTGAACTTTTAAATAGTACCAAAGCAAAACTAGCTTTATTAGGAATTGGCAGTCGCCAAATCAACCAAGTTTTAAAAATAGGTAAAGCAGATTATAAAATCAATATTTACAGCAATTACAATGGGTACTTGCTAAACCCAAACACAGATAAAAAAGAAGAAGTACAGTTGGCAAATACTCCTTTAACAGTAAAAGAAGGGCAATACATCAACAGCGGTGACTTACTCTTTAAAGTATTTAACAACAGTAATTTATGGGTAGAATTTTACACCAATACTTTAGCTAATGACTGGTTAAAAGTTGGAACTAAGTTAAGCTTGGAAATCAATAAAGAAAACATAGAAACTAAGGTGAATTTTATACAACCTTTTTTTAAAAATAATCAAAATTATAAACTCGTCCGCGTATTATTAAACAATCAAAAACACCAATATAAAATAGGCGAATTGGCGAGGGCAACAGCAAAAGCGTCACCAATTTCAGGAATTTGGATTCCTGAACAGGCGGTTTATCAGTCTGGAGAAAAAAACATCGTTTATGTTAAAATAAAAAACGAAATACAACCTAAAGAAGTTGAAATAGCAGCGAAAGCGAATAAACAAATATTGATAAAAAAAGGATTGAAAAGTGGCGACGAAATCGCGGTAAACGCCAGTTATTTAAAAGACAGCGAAAGCTTTATATCTAAAAAATGAGAAAATTTATCAGCACATTTTTAATACTCGGGGCGCTAATTTTGTTCTCTTGCAACAATAATATTAAAGAAAAGAAAGGCGCTACCAAACCGATAAAATACACTTGCTCCATGCATCCACAGATTGTGGAAGACCACCCAGGCACCTGCCCCATTTGCGGAATGGATTTAGTAAAAGTACAGGATACCAATACCAACGAAATTATTCTGGACGACAACCAAATCAGATTAGCAAATATCAAAACACAGAAAATTTCTCACAATGATTATAAAAACAGCACTTTGTTAAATGCCAGAGTAGTGAGTAGTCCAGAAAGTACTGTCGTGATTTCCAGTCGGTTTAAAGGTCGCATAGAAAAGCTTTATCGCCGAGAGATTGGCGCAAACATTAAAAATGGAAGTCCGCTCTATCAAATCTATAGCGAAGAACTGCTGACTTTGCAGAAAGAATACTTATTAAACAAAAAACTGCAATCAGAATTTCCGTCAGAACCCGTTTACAAAAAATTGGCAGATGCTAGCCAAAGTAAACTTCAACTATACGGTTTAAGTAACCAAAATATTGCTCACTTAAAAAACACCGCCCAGAAAGGCACTATAACCGTTTACGCCCATGAAAATGGTGTAATCACTGACATAGCAGTTGAAGAAGGGCAATACGTAAGCGAAGGGATGCAAACCTTCACTTTAGAAAATTTTTCAAAAGTATGGGTCGAAGCGGATTTGTATCCGCAAGAAGCAAAAAACATCGCTCTTGGCACACTGGTAAAAGTCCTCATCAACGGAAATAGCCAAATTGCCAGAGTGGAATTTCTTAGTCCGCAATTAAATACCAACAGCCAAATCTTTACTTTACGCACAAGCATCACCAACCCCAAACAACAATATTTTCCAGGGATGAAAGCCAGTGTATCTTTAAATAGCAATACTCAAAAAGATGCACTAACTTTGCCTGTTAACGCAATCATTCGTACAGATAACGGCGCTTATATTTGGATTAAACAACAACACGGCTTCGTACGAAAAGCCGTTAAAATTGCTTCTGAAAATGAAAATAATGTGTTATTAAAAGACAATCTACCTGCCAATGCAGAATTAGTAACCAGCGGCACTTACCTTTTAGAGAGTGAGTATAAATTAAGAACAGGAAAAAATAATTAACAATTTAAAACAAATAATGATGAGAAACTACATCTTAGGCTTGGCCCTTACCGGAATGATTTACAGCGCCTACGCCTGCACTAATCCTTCTGCAAACACTTACAACGCAGAAACTACGGAAACTAGCGCCGAACAAGCGGCAATAAACCCTAAATTCGCTGATTCAAAATTGAACGCGGTTTATCAACACTATATCCATTTAAAAACCGCTTTAGTCAATGAGGATATTAAAGAAGCTACCGCCGGCGCAAAAATGTTAGCCGCTGCCCTAAAAGATGCAAACATTAAATCAAAGCAAATCGCCGCAATAGTTGATGCAAACGACTTAAAAGGAAAACGAGCTAGATTAAGCGACTTATCAAATGAATTAGCAGAAATTTTTCGAAATTCTAAACTAGAGAGTGGCGTCATCTACAAACAGTATTGCCCAATGGCAAACGATAACAACGGCGGTTATTGGTTAGCAAGCGAGAAAAACATTAAAAATCCTTATTACGGAAGCAAGATGCTTAGCTGCGGAAGTGTCGAAGAGGAGATAAAATAAAAATAAGTTTTAGTATTGAGTAGTAAGTGTAAAGCCTTGTGCCCTACCCCATACTTACTACTCTTTTAGATACTACTTTATATTTTCCACTTAAAACTTATCACCTATAACCTACAACCTAAAAATGTTCAAAAAAGACCTTTACGGTACAATCTTAAAAGATTTTTATAACGGAAACACCGATGTAGAGGTTTTGTTGCATAACCATTATGGCGAGGCTGAAGACTACCCAATCAACCTGTTTTTTCGTACAGAAATTGAAATGCCCGAAGCCGAAACCATTGCATTGGATCTATGTAAGGGAAAAGTTTTAGATTTAGGAGCTGGTAGCGGAAACCATGCACTTGCTTTACAAGAAAAAGGATTTGAGGTTGTGGCTATCGATATTTCAAAAGGCGCTTGTGAAGTAATGCAATTACGTGGTGTAAAAAATGTGGTCTGCGCTGATGTGATGGACTATCACAAAGAAAAGTTTGATACACTTCTGTTGATGATGAACGGAATCGGGTTCGTGGGCTATATCGATGATTTAAAATTATTTCTAAAACACGCAGACACCCTTTTAAATCCAGACGGACAAATCTTATTCGACTCATCAGATGTGTCATATTTATATGAGGATTTAGACCGCACCGCAGAACCTTATTACGGAGAAACCGATTATCAATACGAGTACAAAAACCAAAAAAGCGAATGGTTTTCTTGGCTCTACATAGATGAATGGACAATGAGAAAAGTTGCAAAAGAATGCGGCTGGGAGTTACAGGTCGTATATCAAAATTTAGATGATAACTATTTAGGACGATTAACAAAAGTAATGTAAGAACTAACGATATCGAATTCAATCAATCAAAAATCCACATATCAGAAGTTAATTAGAAAACCCAATCTAAATTAGATTCTTAGGGCGTTACCTTTTCCAAGCCACACGCCCGATTCACAGGTCGGGCTTTCCGCTCATACGGCACCAGGCATTATCCGCGAAGCCGGTATCCGCTGCTATCCCTAACGCAAAAAACGAGAGTTCCAACCAAACTATTTAACACAAGAAGAAATAGACTCTCTTTTGCCTTTAGCAAAAAAAAAGTCATAAAATCAGATAGAGTTTACCACTACAAAAAGTTGCGGTTACACCCATAAAGAATTTTACAAAATTGTATGATATTAATCAACAACCACCATTTCATAACGCCTAAAATTCAAATCGTCCTGAACCCCGACTATGGAAATTGCCCGAATTATAAAGGCTACTAACCAATAAAGAAAGATAAAGTCTAGCTTAAATAGAAATCCCACGTACATAACAAATTGTATTTCGAGAACGCTTGTCCGAGCACATTAGAACATACTCCACAGGCCTTATCCACAAGGCCGGTACCCGCTGCTATCCCTTACGCGAGGGCACCCTCTGCACAGTTCCCCGGCCAACATGCCGCGCCTCCACGACAGCCCGCCGTTATCCCGCCACAAAAAAGTACGGGCACAAAAAAGCCCCAGTCTTCCGGACTGGGGCTATGGCCTTAGTGCAAGCTT
>DASVGY010000038.1:0-31692 GCA_036379295.1 Pelobium sp. | reverse complement strand
GGGGCGGTATGTTCCGTAAAATTGAAACCAATGATTTTGAAGCTTTAAATATTGAGTTTATTGAGCTTTGGGTATTGGATCCGTTTATCGGTAAAACAAATCCGCAAGGCGGAGATTTGTATTTCAACATTGGAAATATATCCGAAGATATTTTAAAAGACGGCCGTAAAAGTTTAGAGAACGGCTTGCCTGCGGATGGCGACCCAACAAAAACAGATGAAACCGTTTGGGGAAGAGTGCCTAAATTACAACCGGTAATACAAGCTTTTGACAACGACCCAAATGCCCGTAAAGCTCAAGATGTTGGTTTAGATGGTTTAGATAACCAAGCAGAGCTATTAAAATATCAAGCAATTGTTAATCAGGCGAATGCCTTACTGGCACCACAGGCTGCTAATCAACTGCGCAACGACCCATCTTCTGATGATTACGTTTATTACCGCGGCGATAATTTAGACCAACAAAATGCCGGTATTTTAAAACGTTATGAAAATATTAACGGAACAGATGGCAACTCAAAAACCACTCAGGAATCTTTAGCTGCAACGGGCATTGAGAATTCTGCTTCAACCGCATATCCAGATGGTGAAGACATTAACCGGGATAATAATTCATCAAAATCTGACGAGTATTTTCAGTATAAAGTGAGCATGCGCCCGCAGGATTTAATAGTAGGAAAAGGCTTTGTAACAGATGAAGTAACCTCAACTGTTAACCTCGCTAACGGCGAAAAATCAACCGTAAAGTGGTATCAGTTAAAGATTCCAATTGCGCAGTACGAAAGTAAAATTGGGAACATTCAGGATTTTAAATCCATTCGCTTTATGCGGATGTTTATGACAGATTTTGCCGATACCACTATTCTTAGGCTAGCCCGTTTACAATTGGTGCGTGGCGAGTGGCGCAGATTTAATGCCGAAAATACACCAGCAAAAGTATTGGCAGACCCTACTTTAAACAACCCAGGCCTGGATAACTCTACGCTTGATGTTAGCACCGTAAACCTTGATGAAAACGGAACGCGTACGCCAATTCCTTACGTAATTCCGCCGGGTATCCCAACAGAAAAAGACATTTCAAACTTTAGAGGCGATACCCGCCAAAACGAGCAGTCTTTATCTGTTGTGGTCAAAAATTTAAGAGACGGCTACGCAAGGGCCGCATTTAAAACCACGCTTAATGATGTGCGTTCTTACAAACGTTTGCAAATGTACATCCATGCCGAAGGTGAACAATTAAGAGATGGCGATGTAAATGCATTCATCAGAATTGGTACGGATTATCAGGATAATTACTACGAATATCAAATCCCAACAAAAGTTACCAATTACGGTGCCCGTGATCCCGAACTTATTTGGCCAGAAGCTAACCGCATTAATGTAGAGTTCAGATTATTCCAATTAGCCAAAACTGCCAGAAACAATGATGTATCTACAGGGCAGCCTTGGCCTATAAACGTTCCATATATTTATTCTGATGGTGTAAATACAATAACCATCAAAGGTCAGCCAGATTTAAGTAAACTTAGGGTAATGATGCTGGGCGTTAGAAATCCGCTAAAAACCAACGCTTCTGTTAATGATGATGGCCTGGATAAAAGCGCCGAACTTTGGTTTAACGAATTGCGCTTAACCGATTTTGACGAACGAGGAGGTTGGGCAGCAACAGCCAGAGTAAACGCAAAATTAGCAGATTTAGGCGATGTAACCGTTTCTGCAAATAAAAGCACCATAGGTTTTGGGTCTTTAGAGCAAAGAATCAGCGAAATCAACCGGTCTGATGATCAGTTTTTTGATGTTTCATCCAGTTTAGAACTTGGCAAATTTTTTCCGCAACGGGTGGGCTTAAAAATACCGATGTTCATCAACTACTCTAGCCAGTTAAGTACGCCACAATACGATCCTCGTAACCCCGATATAGAACTTAAGAACGTTTTAAACAGCGTATCAAAAGAAACCAAAGATTCTATTTTAAATTACGCACAAGATTATACGCAGCGCCGTAGCATCAACTTTACCAATGTGCGCAAAATCAAAACAGACCCTAATGTGAAGAATCATTTATGGGACATTGAAAATTGGAGCTTAACTTACGCCTATACAGCATACGGACATCGGGATTTCATCAATAAAAATACCGAACAAAAAACTTATCGGGGCGCTTTAGCTTATGATTTTAACAACCCCGCAAAGTTTATAACTCCTTTTAATAAGGCCATTAAATCAAAATACCTCAACTTAGTTAAAGACTTTAATTTTAGCTTATTACCATCGATGCTGAATTTTAGAATTGAGCTTAACCGCTTGTATTCTGAAAACACCTTGCGAGACAACGACCCTAATAATTTTATCCCTATTAGAACCACGTTTAATAAAAATTTTCAGATCAACAGGCTTTATGGCGTTAGTTGGGACTTAACAAAATCTTTAAAGCTTGATTTTAATGCCACCAATCTTTCTGTAGTTGACGAACCTGAAGGCAGAATTACCGGCTTAAAAAGAGATACTTTATGGAATAACCTAAAAAAATTAGGTCGCACAACCAATTATAACCACACCGTTAGTTTGTCTTACACGGTTCCGTTAAATAAAATTCCGGGGTTAGATTTTGTTAGCGTTTTAACCCGTTACCAAACGCAATTTACCTGGGTTACCGAGCCTTTGTTGACCTTAAACGACCCTAATATCAATTTTGGTAACAACATCCAAAACTCCAGAACAGTACAAGTAAACCCTACCTTAAACATGAATTTATTGTACAATAAGTTTGGGATTTTTAGGCGGTTAAATAATCCGGCAGATAGCTCATTTAGCGCTGGAAAAATTTTAATGAATGCGCTGGCAAGTATTAAAAACTTAAGCGGTTCTTACATACGTAACGATGGAACTTTTTTACCGGGTTATTTACCAAAAACAGATGCTTTTGGTTACGATTTTGACGCCAATGCGCCGGGCATTGGCTTTTTGCTCGGCTCTCAAAACGACATCAGATTTAAAGCATTAACAAACGGCTGGCTAACTCGGGATACTTTACAAAATCAATTATATGTAAACAGTTTGAACGAGAAATTAAACTTACGTGGAACCATTGAGCCATTTAAAGATTTTAGAATAGAGCTTACTGCGTTTAAAAACAGCAGTAAAAACTTTACCACCAACTTTAGGTATAACAACTCCGCAGCTGGTTTCGAAAGTTTAAATCCTATTACCACGGGTGATTATAGCATTAGCATGATTGCTTTGGGTAGCACTTTTAAGGATAAAAATTCCGCAAAAACATCCGCCGTTTTTCAACAATTTTTGGCTAACCGTCGCATTATATCGCAAAGGTTGGGCGCCCAAAACCCAAACAGCAACGGTGTTAATGCCGAGGGTTTTGCTGATGGTTACGGCAAAACCTCGCAAGAAGTGGTAGTTCCGGCGTTTTTGGCGGCTTACCGCAATAAAGATGCTTCGGGCACCAGCTTAACTAAAATGCCAAAAATACCAATCCCTAACTGGCGACTAACCTACAACGGACTGGTAAAAATAGAGGCAATCAACAATATTTTTTCTGCCTTTGATTTATCGCATGGCTACAACTCCACGTACAACGTAAACGGCTTTACTTCTCTCATTAGGTATCGCGAAACCAATGGAGCAGTGGATGTACGTGATAACCAAAATGATTTTCTTCCTTTTTATCAGTTCTCGCAAGTAACCTTATTTGAACAGTTTGTTCCACTTTTAGGAATAGACATGCGCCTAAAAAACAATATGACCGCCAACGTTGAATATCGAAAATCACGGTCAATGAGTTTGAGTTTACAAAACAGTCAGTTGGCATCGCAAAGAGACCAGGCTTTTGTAATTGGTTTTGGTTACCGAACTTCTGATTTTAGATTTCCGTTCGGTTTGTTTAAAAGCGTTAACCTTAAAAATGACTTAAACTTTAAGCTAGATGTTGCTATTAGGGATAACAAAACGGTAATTTACCGGGCAGATGTGGACGACCCAGAAATCTCTGGAGGAGCTAAAAACATCACCTTTAGACCAAGTATTGATTATGTGTTGAACCAACGTTTTAATTTGAGGTTGTTTTACGATTCAAATGTTACCAAGCCTTACACCTCGCAATCGTTTACTACGGCTTTTACCAATTTCGGTATTAATTTAAGGTTTACCATTCAGTAAGTAAAACTGTTTTTTGGTTTAAAAACGGATAATTGCCTGCAACAAATCGGCTGCCATATAGCAAACACGGTTTTATATTAAACAAAGGCACTAAACCCGGTAATGGCTCTTCCTACAATCAAAGAGTTGATTTCTTTGGTGCCTTCGTAAGAGTATATCGCCTCCGCATCGGCAACAAAACGGGCTACGTTATAATCTAGTAAAATTCCGTTACCGCCCATCACTTCCCTTGCTCTGCTAACCACATCTCTGGTCCTCATGGTGCAAAAAACCTTAGCTAAAGACGCATGTTCATCCGTTAATTTACCTTCGTCTTGTAATTTAGAAAGTTGAAATACTAAGGTTTGCATTGCGGTTATGTTAGAAAGCATTTCTACCAAATGGTTCTGTATCAATTGGAAAGAAGCAATCGGTTTACCAAATTGTATTCGCTCTCTAGTATATTTTAAAGCATTTTCGTAAGCGCCCCTGGCGCAACCTACAGCCATCCATGCAACGCCCGCCCTGGTCATTTGTAAAACTTTAGCCGTATCTTTAAAAGAGTTGCAGTTTTGTAACCGGTTTTCTTCCGTAACCACACAATCTTTCAGGGTAATTATAGCGTTCTGCACTATCCGAAGCGCCATTTTATCCGCTATTTTTTTCGCCGAAAAGCCCAAGTTATCTTTCTCTACTATAAAACCTTTAACTTGGTTATCATCCACATCTCGGGCCCAAATAATATTAACATCGGCAAACGTTGCGTTTCCGATCCACTTTTTTTGACCATTAAGCACCCATTTATCGCCGTTGCGTTTAGCAGTGGTAGTCAATCCACCAGCGGCAGCCGAACCTACTTCGGGCTCGGTTAAACCAAAGGAACCTATTAACTCCATTTTTTGCATTTGGGGCAACCATTTCGCTTTTTGCTCCTCAGATCCGCAGATGTAAACAGAACCCATCGCCAACCCACTTTGTACGCCAAAAAAAGTAGCGATAGAAGCATCTATCCTGCCCATTTCGCTGGCCACAATCCCTTCCATTAAAAAAGATCGGTTTGCGCAGCCGTAACCCTCATAGGTTAAGCCGCAGATATTTAGTTTTGCCAATTTCGGAATCAGCTCAAAAGGAAATTCGGCCCTGTTCCAGTAGTGGTTTACAATAGGGTTAACTTCTGCTTCCATAAAAGCCCTCACCTTATGCTGCAGGGCCTTGTCTTCTGCCGATAAGGCATCAGCTAAATCGTAAAAATCACTGTTGATGGGTGGCAGTATGCGCTTGCTTTTGTTTCCGCTACGCATCATCTTCATCAAAGCTTGCAGCTGTTGCTCATCAAGCTGGCTAAACTGCTCCATCACTTTAGGTAAATCTACTTTTTTAGAAAGCGCCTCTAACTGCGAGAAATTCACATTCTTTAGTAGTTGATAAATGTTTTTTGCTTTTGAAAATAAACCCGGCATCTCTTTTTTTTAAACAAGATAACATTTTTTAAATTGCAAGGATGCTGCCAATTTTACACAAATATGGTTAATACTTTAATAGTCAACTGCCTCTGCATTATACAGCACTTTAACATATTGAGCGCTATGGTTAAAAACCTTTCAAATTAAAACAAGCGCCAAAAAAATTACCCCAATTAATTTAAAAAATAGATATTTGGTAACATTCAGATAAATTATGTCATTAGCCGATTTCTTTTCTCCCATTAACATCTCTAAAATTGCTCCAAAAGATGGTTACTACAATAGTCAGTTAGGCTCAAAAATTGCCATTCATGAAGAAAATTTTCCTGATTTAGAAGAAGGCGGATACAACATTGCCATTATTGGTGTTATGGATGATAGAGGAGCAGTAAACAATCAGGGTTGTGCGTTAGCGCCGGATTATATCCGCGAAAAGCTTTACCTTTTAAACGAAGGAAATTTCCAATCAAAAATTGTTGACCTTGGTAACATTAAACCGGGCGAAAAAATATCCGACACTTATATAGCACTTAAAATGGTAGTTACAGAACTGGTTAAGCAAAATATTTGTCCGGTTATTTTAGGTGGCAGCCAGGATTTAACTTATGCGCAATATATGGGCTACGAGGAGCTGGAGCAGAAGGTAGATTTGGTAGTAATCGACTCGCATTTTGATTTAGATGAATCTGCCGAAGATACCATCGTCACCGATTCTCAATCCTACCTCAACAAAATATTTTTACACCAACCTAACTATCTTTTTAACTTTAGTAATTTAGGTTACCAAACTTATTACGTAAATCAAGATAGCTTGCGGGTAATGGACAAACTGTTTTTTGATGCGCAGCGTTTGGGCGAAATTAGTGGCGCTACACATATTGCCGAACCCGTTATCAGAAATGCCGATATGATTAGTTTTGATATTTCTGCCATCAGGGCATCAGATGCCATGGCTAATGGAAACGCTGCTCCAAATGGTTTTTACGGCGAAGAAGCCTGTCAACTCACTCGCTATGCCGGTTATAGCGATAAGCTAACTTCTATCGGTTTTTACGAGCTAAACCCGGCCTTCGACCAAAACGGACAAACTGCAATGTTGGTTGCACAAATGATTTGGTGTTTTTTTGATGGATTTTACCACCGCAAAAACGATTTCCCGCTAAAACCCAAAAGCGATTATATCATCTATAAAACGAGTTTGCAAGAAGACGCCCACGAGCTAATATTTGTAAAAAGTAAAAAAACAGATAGGTGGTGGATGCAAGTGCCCTACCCTGCAATGGGTTCTAAAAACGAACGTTATCACATGGTACCCTGCCTTTATGAGCATTATCAACTGGCAATAGCCGGCGAAATGCCAGATTTATGGTGGCGCACTTACCAAAAATTGAATTAAAACTAAAAAAAGAATAGATGAAGAAATTACTTTTTGCCTTATTGTTGGTTCCATTTTTAAGCAACGCACAAAATAAGTTTAACCTTAAAGGCGATATAAAAGATAGCAAAACCGCCAAGTCAATTTATTTGATACATGTTGATGGCCGAAACGAGAAAATAGATTCTGTAAAAACAGCTAACGGAAAATTTGAGTTCAACATCGATTTAAAATCACCAGCTTTGGCTATTCTACTTTTGGACCATACCGGGAATGATTTAAACACCAAAGGAACGCCAAAAGATATATTCCGCTTTTTTATTGAGCCCGGTAAAGCTACTTTAACCGCCGTAGATTCCATAAAAACCGCAAAGGTAAATGGTTTGGCTGTAGCCGATGAATTTGCAGCGCTAAGCAAAAGCACCCAAAAAATTGAGGATGGCTTGGTAGCTTTAAGCAAAGAATTTGCATCACTTAATGATAAAGACAAAGCTAAACAAGAGGTAGTGAAGGGCTTTCAGGATAGGTATTTAGCGTTGCTAGCCAACCGTAAAGACATTATTGCCGATTTTATTGTAAAAAACCCAAAAAGTTTTGTGAGTTTATACAGCTTAAACGCCGATTTAGCAACAGAGGATATGGACGTTGAACAGGTTGAGAAAGCTTATAATGCACTATCTGCAGATTTAAAAGCCACCGACATGGCCAAAAGCGTAGAACAAAAACTGGCGCTAAACAAAATCACCGGAATTGGTGTAGAAGCTACTGATTTTGAGGAAGCTACGTCAGAAAATATTAAAGTAAAACTTTCGAGCTTTAGAGGTCAGTACGTGTTATTAGATTTTTGGGCTTCTTGGTGCGGACCTTGTCGCCAAGAAAACCCAAATGTAGTAGCAGCTTATGAAACTTTTAAAAATAAAAACTTTACCGTTTTAGGCGTTTCTATTGATAGCAAAGCCGATAAATGGACAGAAGCAATAAAAAAAGACGGCCTGGTTTGGACAAACCTGCTAGACCGCTCACAAAACATTGCCAGAACCTATGGCATCAATGCTATCCCAAAAAACTTTTTGCTTGACCCACAAGGCAAAATCATTGCTAAAAATTTAAGAGGTGATGCCTTGATGGAAAAGTTGAAAGAAGTTTTGAAGTAATTGAAAAGCAAAAAGCTTCAGGCAAAAAGCCAAAAGCTCAACTAAAATATTAAAGCTCAAATTATTCGAACATAATTTGAGCTTTTTATTTATTGACGATATCTTGATTTGCAGCACTTGAAATTCAATTCCTCAGAGAGAAACCCTTATGCTAAATGCTTTCTGCTTTAAGCTTTCCGCCTTAAGCCTCCCAGTTAAATCCTAAAAAAATACCCAATCCCGGCAAATACCACCCCTGCTACAGCAATCAAAAATGCCGAACGACCAAACACAAAGCCCATAATTCCGCCTAAAACAACTAAAACCAACCCAGCCCAAATTAAGTTTTTACCGCGTTGTTGTTTTGCTAGCTTTTTTTGTGCCAGGTCTGGGTTTTCCTTCTTAATATCATTGAAAGCCATCTGCCTAATCTCAGAAGCGCCCGCCCCAAAAGACGCAGCATTTTTGCCCGCTTTTAAAGCCTTAGCGTTTAAAGGTATTTTTAAAGCATCGTTTAGTTTATCGGCATCACTTTTTTTACCGCTAATTTTAGCTATCCCTAACAGCCGCTGCGCTTTAGGTGTCACCGGCTTTTTAACTAAGCTTTTAGCACTAGCTTTTTGGGACCGAGGCACCATTTCCCGTCGCCTTATGGTGGACAAATTTGCGCCATCGCTTTCCATTTTAGAGGCTTCTGCATCGTTAAAAAAGTCATCTGCTGAAGCAAAATAAAGGGCTTTCTCTTTTTCTTGTAAGGTCCAAACGTAGTTTATCGTTCGTATATCTTGAATGTAAGGCGCTCTGTCTTGCGCCGATAAAATTAAATCAGGATTTATTTTTATCGACTGAGACCTTGACTGCGCTGCTGCGTTAACAGACAGTAAAATCAGGCACCAAACGTAATATTTTATAAACTTTTTTCCCATGCAATGTACTAAGCGTAAGAGAAGATTGTGCCAGTTTAAATTTCAAACCCACGCACCTGCAATCGCCGCATTAGTGTTGTTTCTTAAAAATAAATTTACACAATGCTTAGCAAATTACCCAATAATCTACAACAAGTCGAATCCTATATCTTTTCTAAACGTGGCGCCATCGTAATAAATACGCCCTGCATCTGATGTGGCTTGCTGCAAAGCATCAAACAAATTATCCTGTAAAGTAGTAACCGCCAGTACGCGGCCGCCTTTCGTTTTTACAGTTCCGTTATCCAGTTCGGTTCCTGCATGAAAAACCATGCTTTCCTTCACATTTTCTAAACCTGCTATAGTCTTTCCGTTAAGGTAATTTCCAGGGTAACCAGCTGAAACCAACATTACGGTAGCGGCGGTTTTATCGGATATTTTCAATTGATAACCACCTACTTTTTCATCGGCAACGGCTTTTAACAACGCTAAAAAATCGCTTTCAATCCTTGGCAAAACACTTTCCGTTTCTGGGTCGCCCATACGGCAATTGTATTCTATCACGTTCGGATGCCCGTTGGTGTTCATCAAACCAATAAAAATAAAACCTTTGTAGTGGATATTATCTTGCTGCAAACCTTTGATTGTTGGGATAACCACCAGCTCTTCCACTTTTTTTATAAAAGCATCATCCGCAAAGGGAACCGGCGAAACAGAACCCATTCCGCCTGTGTTTAAGCCAGTATCACCTTCGCCAATGCGTTTATAATCCTTTGCGGATGGCAAAATCACATAATCTCTTCCGTCCGTCACCACAAAAACAGAAAGCTCAATGCCCGTTAAAAACTCTTCAATTACCACTTTTGAACTGGCCTCTCCAAACTTCGCTTCTGCCAACATCAGGCGCAATTCTTCTTGCGCTTCTGCTAAAGTAGTGCAGATTAACACCCCTTTACCGGCCGCCAAACCATCAGCTTTCAGCACCACTGGCATTGGGTGATGCTTTAAATATGTTAAGCCTTGCTTTAAAGTATCCACTGTAAAAGTTTGCGATGCCGCCGTTGGAATATTGTGTTTTTCCATAAAAATCTTAGAAAAATCCTTGCTTCCTTCCAGTTGCGCACCATCTTTTTTAGGCCCAATAACCGGCACAGTGGCCAATTCTTCATCGGCCAAAAAATAATCATGAATACCCTTTACTAACGGTTCTTCCGGGCCAACCAAAACCAAGTTGATGCTATTGGCTAATACAAAAGCCTTAATTCCGTCAAAGTCCGTTATTTTTAGCGCTACGTTTTTTCCATAAGCACCAGTTCCGGCATTTCCAGGGGCAATAAAAAGGTTTTCGCACAGAGGGCTTTGGCTTATTTTCCAGGCAAAAGTACTTTCCCTTCCGCCCGATCCAAGTATCAAAATATTCATAGCCCAAAAATAGAATAAGATACGTACAACAAAAATGTAAACGCTAATTAATATTTATTTTTTGTTAGAAGAGCAGGTTCCTCCGCCATTTTTAGCGGCAGTCGGGCTTTCCTCTTTAGCCCTTCGGGGCTGCCGTTGCAATCCCGTCTAGGTAGCTGGGCTGTTGCAAAGTAACCATCAGCAACGTGGATAAAAATTCGGGTTAACGTTCCGCTTCGTAGGGCACAGGCCAAAAAGCAAAACAGAAAAAGTTTACTATTGCCGTGGTTTGCGTCGTTATAATCCACTAAAAAAAAAGCAATTCCGCTTTCAACGCTTTGCTCAGCCACAAAAACAAATCTGCTTTAATGCTCAAAACAATTTTAAAAATAAGGGCTGTTTATCTTTTGAACCAAAAACCAAATCAGTATAAAACAACTTCTCTCCAAAAAAAGAAAATAAGGTTTTTAGATTTACCTAAGTATCGCATTTCCTTTTTATTACGTATAATAAAACGAAGTATAAATTATAGCAAATCAAGATACATTTACGCTATTATTGAGAAACAATTTTGTAAATTGGCCACCCGTAAAACGTACCATCATGACAGATACATTGGATATTAAGATAACGAAAACCACATCATCCAAACTTGCCGATACCGATTTTGAAAACCTTCCGTTTGGCAAAATATTTTCTGACCACATGCTAACTGCTGATTATGCAGATGGCGAATGGAAAAATTTTGAGATAGTCCCTTACGGAAACATCAGCGTAAGCCCTGCCATGTCTTGTTTACATTACGGACAAACTTTTTTTGAAGGGTTAAAAGCCTACAGAAATGACGACGGAAAAATCTCTATTTTTCGCCCGGATAAAAACGCAAAACGTTTTAATAAGTCTGCCGAGCGCATGTGTATGCCAACATTACCCGAAGAAATATTTATCCAAAGCATTGCAGCCGTAGTTGATTTGGACAGAGATTGGGTTCCCAATAAAAAAGATTACACGCTTTACATTCGTCCGTTTATGTTTGCTACCGACCCTTACTTAGGCGTAGCGCCATCAACCACCTACAAGTTTATGGTTTTGCTTTGCCCAACCGGCAAGTATTTTTCTAAAAACTTAAGCGTTAAAATAGAAACAGAATATACCCGTTCTGCCGAAGGTGGATTTGGCTACGCTAAAGCTGCCGGAAATTATGCTGGCTCCTTGTATCCAGGAAAAAAGGCTGCCGAACAAGGCTTCGACCAAATATTGTGGACAGATGCTAAAACCCACGAATATGTGGAGGAAATGGGCGCCGCAAATGCCATGTTTGTGATAAATGGAAAATTAATTACGCCATCAACCCGAGATACTATTTTAGACGGTGTTACCCGTGATAGCATTATAACCTTGGCCAAAGAATGGGGAATGGAAGTGGAAGAACGCAGAGTGTCCATCGCAGAAATTTTAGAGGCTATTGAAAAAGGAACCTGTTCAGATGCTTTTGGCGCAGGTACAGCTGCAGTAATTGCATCTGTGGGTGATATTACTTTTAATGGCAAAAAATATTACCTCCCAAATCCATCAGAAAGTGTTTTTGCCAATAAAATGCGCAAAGCTTTAGATGATATAAAGTATGGGAGAGTGGCGGATACCCGCAACTGGAGTTATATCGTGTAAGCGAATTCAAATTTAAAAGAGAGGGTCGTTCAAGAATTGAGCGACCTTTTTTTTGTAAATTTTTTTCAAATCGATTTTTTTTAGAGAATACCATTGTTTAAAATTTCCTTCACCACGTAATGCCGAACGAGAGTGAGACATCTCACAAATAGGTGTTAGACGCTATAAGCAGACTTTGCATGTGAGATGTCTGGTATCCTCCACATAACGATGTCCGCAAATCATAAAACCTATTTTTTGAAAATCATCTCAAAAATACTATGCTTGCATAATAAATTTTGATATATTTGATTTAAGCCTTGTGCATCAATAAGCATAGCAGCATCCAATTATATTAAACAGCGAAGCATGGATTTTCAATTATCAGAAGAACATTTAATGATACAGCAAGCCGCAAGGGATTTTGCGCAAACGGAGCTGAAACCCGGTGTAATTGAAAGAGACGAACTCCAAAAATTTCCCGCGGAACAAGTTAAAAAACTAGGCGAGCTGGGTTTTTTAGGAATGATGGTACACCCGAAATATAATGGTGCCGGCATGGATACCATTTCTTACGTTTTGGTAATGGAAGAACTTTCAAAGGTTGATGCCTCAGCAGCAGTGGTGGTTTCGGCAAATAATTCTTTGGTTTGTTTCGGCTTAGAAAAATACGGCTCGGAAGCGCAAAAAGAGAAATATTTGAAGCCCCTTGCCACGGGAGAAAAATTGGGCGCCTTTGCGTTATCAGAACCTGAAGCAGGCTCTGATGCAACCTCGCAACATACAACAGCTATTGATATGGGCGACTATTATTTGCTAAACGGCACTAAAAATTGGATTACCAATGGCGGTTCTGCTTCTATTTATTTAGTAATTGCACAAACAGATGCTGCAAAAGGAAGCCACGGCATTAACGTTTTAATTGTTGAACGCGGGATGGAAGGCTTTACCATCGGTCCAAAAGAAAATAAAATGGGCATACGAGGTTCTGATACGCATTCTTTAATGTTTAACGATGTAAAAGTGCCAAAAGAAAACCGGATTGCAGAAGATGGTTTTGGATTTAAGTTTGCCATGGAAACCTTAGACGGCGGCAGAATTGGCATTGCAGCCCAGGCTTTAGGCATCGCCGCCGGTGCGTACGAATTGGCACTTGCTTATTCAAAAGAGCGAAAAACTTTTGGGAAACCGATTTCGCAGCATCAGTCGATTGCTTTTAAATTGGCAGATATGGCTATGGAAATTGAGGCCGCCCGACTGTTAGTTTTGAAAGCCGCATGGTTAAAAGACCAAGGTTTGCCTTATGATAAAGCGAGCGCTATGGCAAAGTTGTTTGCATCTGAAGTGGCGATGAAAACCACGGTGGAAGCAGTTCAAATCCATGGTGGTTACGGGTTTGTAAAAGAATACCATGTTGAACGTTTAATGCGAGACGCCAAAATCACACAGATTTATGAGGGAACATCCGAAATACAGCGAATAGTAATTTCCAGAAGCATTTTAAAATAGTGTAGGATAAGCTATCTTTATAAAATGAGACACTTCCTTAAGCTTTTAAAAATATCTTGCATAACAATCGCTTTTTTTTCCGCTTGCAACAAGCCATCTGCTAAATTTACAGAAGGGATTTGGCGTGGTGCCTTAATTACAAAATCTGGTGAAGAAATTCCTTTTAATTTTGAAGTAAAAGATAGCGCTAATAGCTATCAAATCACGATTATGAACGGTGACGAACGCTTTAAAGTAAATCAAATTACCCGAACCGAAGATTCAATCCATATTAAAATGCCGCTATACAATTCGGAAATTAACGCTGCCATTTTAGAGGATAAATTAGATGGTGCCTGGGTTAAACACCTGGCCGATAAAGATGTGAGCATGAAATTTTACGCCAAAGCAAACACCAAATGGCGCATGAATAACCGTGTGGTGGCCAGCAGATTTAATGTAGGCGGAAAGTGGAAAACTACTTTTACCAGCGAAGACGGAAAAGATACCACCCACGCAATTGGTGAATTTGTGCAAAACAAATCAAAAGTAACCGGAACTTTTTTAACGGCAACCGGCGATTACCGTTATTTAGAAGGGGCTTTGGATGCCAATAAACTTTCCTTATCTACTTTTGATGGTGGCAACGCGTATTTATTTACCGCAATCATTAATCCGGATAGCACTTTAACAAACGGTAAATTTTACGCAGGCTTTTCGCATGTAGAAAATTTTACAGCAAAACTGGACTCAACTGCCACCCTTCCGGATGCTTACTCGCTTACCTATCTAAAAAATAAGGACGACAAAATAAACTTCAGTTTCAAAAACCTTAATGAGGATTTGGTCTCTTTGAGCGATGCACAATTCAAAAACAAGGTGGTTGTTTTGCAAATTTTAGGTTCGTGGTGCCCTAACTGCATGGACGAAACTGCCTACTTGGCTAAATTTTACGAGCAGTATAAAAACAAAGGTGTGGAAGTACTAGGCTTAGCTTATGAACGCACCAAAGATTTTAACCAAGCTAAAGCCAATTTAGAAAAGGTAAAAAATCGCTTTCATGCCAATTATCCGTTTTTAGTTACCGGATTTACTAGTGCAGAGGCATCTAAAAGTTTACCGATGCTCAATAAAATAATGGCGTTCCCTACGCTAATTATTATTGATAAACAGGGGAATGTACGTAAAATACATACTGGTTTTAACGGGCCGGGTACTGGAAAGCACTATCAAGAATTTACCAAAGAGTTTGAGGCCTTAATAGATGGGCTGATTTAGCGAATACTTTTTTCTATCTGTATTTATCGCTTTTTATTTCTTTTAAGAGTTTTTCGAATAATTTTATCCAAAAAAATATTTGAAAACGCTTGCCTGCGAAATTTGCAGGCGAATTAGTGCTTATACTTTGTTCATCTGTAACGAAATTACAAGGGCGCATATAAGCCCATTAAACTTAGTGCTTTAGCTTGATGACGTGGATGGTGCCAGATAATTTCATTTCTTATTACCTAATATTCTAAAACTAAGGATAGATATTTTACTTAACCGGCTTTAACTGCTGGTACAACAGCCACCGTTAATCGGCTTACACAACTTAATTTTCCTTTGTCGTTATAGATTTTAATATCCCAAACATGGGTTTTGCCCCCAATATGTAATGGCGTACAAATACCTGTAACGAAACCATCTTTTACAGGGCGTAAATGATTAGCATTAACCTCTAAACCTACACCCATACTTTTTTCTGGATTTAAAACCATGTTACTGGCAACGCTCCCTAAAGATTCTGCTAAAACTACATTTGAACCACCGTGTAAAATCCCGAAAGGTTGATGCGTTTTTGCGTTTACTGGCATGGTTGCCTTTAGAAAATCAGCTCCTACTTCTGTGAAGCTTATTCCTAAAAAAGCACCAATATGGTTAGTATGTCTGCCATTTAATTCGGCTAAATTGGGTTCGCTAAACCAAATCATTTTTTAAGATATAGCTCTTTTAGCACATTAAAATGATGCTCGATATGTCCAAAAATAATAAACAATAATGCGCCGGCAGAGACCTGATGCCCATTTGCAGTTCCTTTTTTCTTCATATCCTCATCAGATAAAGATTTAAAGAAAAACAAATTCGCCTGCCGCAGCATTACCAATTCATCCACCAAGTCACTGTAGGTGTATTTGCTGATATCGGTGTTGGCAACTAGCGCATCCTGATCATAACCGGGCAAATCAGTTTGGTCATTTCTGGCAATCCGCATCGCCCGGTAAGTCATTACCCGTTCCGTGTCTATTAAGTGAGAAAGCACTTCTTTAACCGTCCATTTGCCATCTGCGTAAGCATAATCATACTTTTTCTCTGGAATATCCGCCAAAAAATCATCGATGGCATTCAACTGATTTTTTAAGCGGCGCAAAATAGGCTGGTTGCCGGCAGATGCCAATTTAATATACTCTTCGTAAAATGGTGCGTATTCGTTAGCTAGTGGCTGGTACATAGTTTAAACTACTTTTAATGATGATTCTAAATGTTGTTCCTTTTCCAATTTCAGACTCCTTAACAAAAATTTGTCCTTTATGGTAATTTTCAATAATTCTTCTGGTGAGCGATAAACCCAAACCCCATCCTCTTTTTCGTGTGGTAAAACCAGGCTGAAAAATGGTTTCAAATTTTGAACGGGAAATTCCTTTTCCGGTATCTGTAATATCTACAAATATCTGTTCTTTCGCAATATTTTCTATAATATTTACGGATATTTTACCTTCTCCGCCAATGGCGTTTACTGCGTTTTTGAGTAAATTTTCTATCACCCAGTCAAATAGCTGCCTGTTAATCAACGCTTCCTGATGCTCGTCGCCGTTCACCTCAAATCGGATTTTATCACTCACACGTACGCTAAAATAATCCACATAACCTTTAATGGTTTGATATACCGGGTAACTGGTGAGTACTGGCATTGAGCCAATTTTAGAGAACCTATCTGCCACAATTTCTAAACGTTGTACATCGCTTTCCATCTGCAAAATTAGCGGATCTTCTTCTGCATCAAATTTGCTTTTCAGCAGCTCTATCCACGCCATTAGTGATGAAATTGGTGTACCTAATTGGTGCGCCGTTTCCTTGGCTAAACCTACCCAAACCTGGTTTTGCTCTCTCCGGCGAGAGGAATTAAAGATCAAATAAGCCGTCATTAAAAACAGCGCAATCACCGTTAGCTGGATGTACGGAAATATCCGAAGCTGTGTAAGCAAGAAGCTGTCTTTATAATAAACGTACTTCACATTGCCATTCATTTCTATGGGGATAGCCTCGTGTTGTGCCTTCATGCTTTTTAGCTGCCGCAAAAAATATTGCGGATCGTACTTACGGTCGGTATCTATCTTGTAATAGGTTTTGGTGGTATCTAGGGCTGTATAAGTGATTATTGAGTCCTTTTCATCAGTCACAATGGCCGGAACAGTTAAACTATCTTTCACGGTGAAAAGGTAATTCATCATTTCCTCATTATCAGTCTCAAACATTTTTTTGAAACTTTGGCTCCAAACCTCTGCTCGGGTCCTTTCTGATTTTGATATCCCTCTAACCAATAAATCCGTGTACCACAAAGAAGTAGTTGCAATGGTTACCGCACCAATCAACAAGAAATATTTCCACCGACGTTTGTTTTCGTAAAGACTCATTTAAGGGATGAGGTTTAAGGCCTGAGGCATTAGGTTTAAAGTCAAAAAGTTAATTCCAGCAAAATGGGGCAATGGTCAGAGTGTTTGGCTTCTGGTAATATAGCTGCTCTTTTTAAATTGTCTAATAATTCAACGCTGCACATGTGGTAATCAATACGCCAACCTAAATTTTTGCCTCGAGCGCCCGCCCGGTAACTCCACCAAGTGTAATGGTGCGGGTCTGCATTAAAATGGCGGAAAGTATCCACAAAACCCAAATGTACAAAACTATCCATCCAGGCTCTTTCTTCGGGTAAAAAGCCAGATGAGTTGGCATTTGATTTTGGGTTATGAATATCGATGGCTTTATGGCAAATATTGTAATCTCCAGAAATAACCAATTTTGGGAAATCAACTTTTAATTTGGCAATGTAACCGGCAAAATCATCTAAAAACTTGTATTTAAAATCCTGACGTAAATCGCCACTACTGCCTGAGGGAAAATAAGCACTAATCACAGAAAACTCTTCAAAATCTGCTCGTATTACCCTCCCTTCCCTATCGTAATCCTCAATTCCGCAGCCATATTCAACATGGTTTGGCTTTACTTTACAAAGTATTGCTGTGCCGCTGTATCCTTTTTTTTCTGCCGGAAACCAGTAGTGATGATAACCCAATTGTTCCAAAATAACAATATCAACAATTTGATCGGGTGTTGCTTTAATTTCTTGCAAGCAAACTACATCTGCATCGGTAGCTTGTAACCAGGCAAAAAATTCTTTATTTATAGCAGCTCTTATTCCGTTTACGTTATAGGATATAATTTTCATTTGTTTGATTTTTTATCTCCACCCAACTTGCTTTAAGCTTTCCGCCTTTAGCGTTAAGCCTTTTTAGTTTTCAGTTCTTTCAATAACTGCCTCAACTCCTTCTTATCTACCACAGAAACCTTCATTTTAATATCGGTTAAAGGTCTATCGTTTCTGTCAACTTTCACGGTGCAAATATTATCCACCATTTGCATTCCTTTTACCACCTCTCCAAAAACAGTATATGACCCATCTAAAAATGCTGCACCGCCAATCGTTTTGTAAATTTCTCTTTGTTCTGGTGCAAATTTTCTGCCTTCTAATCGGTTTTTCTCTAATCCGTCTAACTCTGCATCGGTATATTTTTTTCCTTGGACGATGTAAAATTGAGAACCGCTGGAAGATTTTGCCGGATTATTATCTCGGGCAGCAGCCAAAGCGCCTCTTTTATGAAAAAGGATAGGCGAAAATTCAGCGGGAATGGTATAACCTATATCTCCCGCACCCAATTGCTCACCAGCTTTCGCCTTCTTAGAAGTTACATCTCCGCCTTGAATCATAAATTCTTGTATTACGCGATGGAATAAAGTACTATCCAACGTACCCTGTTTAGCTAGTTTAATGAAGTTATCACGATGTTTGGGGGTTTCATTATACAGTTTGATATATGCTATTCCGTAATTGGTTTCTACTTTAATGTAAGTGTTTTTAGGCTTTGCAGCGAAACTTGATAAACTAAAAAAAGTTAGTAAAATAACGAGGAGATTTTTCATGTATGCTAATTTGTTGCAAGGTATTTATTTTTTTGGATAGCGAATAGTTAATGGTCAATACACAATGGTCCATGGACTACCAACTATGGACTATTTACATCAATAAAGTATCAATACGGTAAGCTTGAACCATTTGGTTTGCTGGCGACCAGCTAAAAACCGTGAAATGCCCATCTTGCGAAGCTACCATTGCTAAAGCATCCCTTTGATCATAAACAAACTGTGCAGCAGCAAAATGTCTTGTGCCGCCTACTTGGCCAATAAATTTTATCTGCGCTTCGGCGTTTATAAGGGGTTCAATAAACAAGATTTTTTCAATAGTGGCGGTATCGTTGCTACGAACAATTTTTGCGCCGAAGGTATGTAAATGATGGTCTCTGCTGATGATTGTTGCCCCGTCAACCGCGGTTAGCCCGCCGATATTTTCCACTTCGCTTTTTAAGGCTGTTTGCCAAGAAAGTTCGCTATGTATCGCTTGGTCCTGACTTAACAACTCGGCTAAAGCACCAAAAGTTGGGAAAACCGGATATTGCAGCGGCTGAACAATTGAACGCTTCCAGTCACTGGTTTTGGGGGGCACCACTAGCAATAAACCACCGTGTTGATGGCTGCGCATCGAAACCGCCAACTGTATCAATACATTTACGCCATCATTGTAAGCGCAAGGCGCATCAATATCCAACAAAGCGGTTACAATCGCGGGGCATTCGTTAAAAACGCCACAATCTTTGTTGATCACCTTTATTTCATCACCTTTTAAAACTGCCACGTTGGTATATTTCCCGAAACCTTGCAGCCTTCGGTGTTTAATTACAATTAAACCTGGTTCAGAAACGTCTAATACAAAACAGTAGTTAGGGATTTTTAGCGTAGTTCCCCAAATGTATAAAGATCCGGCTTCCTCCCAAACTCCTAAATGAATACCGGCTCTTTCCACGCCGGGCGCAAGTTTAGTTAGCACCGCCACCGTCAAAGGTAATTTTAGGCCAAAAAGTAAAGGTTGTTCTGCCTGCTGTGGCGATACAAAAGCAATAGATATTTTTGGGGAGTTGCCTTCCTCTTTACGTAAAGAAGCCCAAAAAGCAGCATTAATAATTTCTTCGATGACTGAGCCTGTTGGCGCTTGTGCTAATCCCAATTCGCCTTTTTCATGAGCACTTTCAATCAAATTTTTAAAATGCGCTTCAATTATTGGTGATGCGGATTTTGCTGCCTGGTAAGTTGTTGTGCTCATGCTCAAAAATAATTTATCTGCTTAAGATAAGTGCCGATTTTGGATTTATTTACGTTTGAATAACAAAATAGTTTAGGGTGTTTTTTGCGCTGCCCTATTTTTGGGCCTTAGCCTTCTTTCGCATCATCGTTGAACGGATAGGGATTGTTTGCTATTTGCACCAGCCTTGTTAGCTATCAATACCAGTTAATTTCTTTTAGTTGGGTTGCAAAGCACTTTACTTTTTGTTTGGCTCGCAAAAAAATTCTATGCAAATCGTCATTTTTTTACGCACTTAACAAACTTTAACACACAAAATTCTCCCAAATATTCATTTAAAAAATTTTATACGTAAACTTGTTTGTTCAAAGGCAGTTAATTCTGTCTTTTTTTATTATTTAATACATATTGTACACAAAAATACGTTAGCTATTACCTGTGAGTATAGAATTCGAAAAAGTAAAAAGCATGTTAAAAAGAGTTTTTTTAGGTTTATTTATAGCCGCTACCATTGCCTGTAGTGCTGCCCCACGCATTGCCGACATTGATGTGCCGGGTTCAAATAATTTAAAGCCCGACCCCCGCCAAGAAAAAGTGGCTAAAGAGATTGCTGATTTGGTGAGCACCATTAGCTACAAAAAAATTACCTTAAACGACTCTATTAGTGGAGTAATTTTTGATAATTACCTTAAAGAATTAGACGGCAATAAAAGTTATTTTTTAGCATCAGACATTAAAAACTTTGAGCAGTACAAAAACACTTTTGATAACGACTTGAAAACCGGCGATTTAAGTGCGGCTTTTTTTATCTTTAACACTTACCAAAAACGTTACAACGAGAAAATAAACTACTCGCTAAAGCAGATAGATGATAAATTTGATTTCACTAAAAATGATGTTTACGTTTATAATCGCGAAAAGCTTCCGTGGTTTAAAAACCAACAAGAAAGCGACCAATCCTGGAGAAACAAGGTAAAGTACGACTACTTAAATTTAAAATTAACCGGCCAAAAAGACTCGGCTATAAAGGCTTCCTTAAAAAAACGGTACGAAAACCTGCTATCCCAATCAAACAAGATAAACAATCAGGATGCTTTCCAGATTTTTATGACCGCGTTTACCAATGCTGTGGACCCACATACCAGCTATTTTAACCCTGCTAATGCCGCTAATTTCAATATAGATATGGCTAGGTCTTTAGAAGGAATTGGCGCTACTTTATCCTCAGAAAATGATTTTGTAACCATTAAAAGTGTGGTTACTGGCGGCCCGGCTGATAAGAGTAAACAGCTTAAAATTGACGATAAAATTATTGGCGTTGCACAAGGAAACGAAGATTTTGTGGATATCGTTGGCTGGCGTTTGGATAACGCGATTGACCTTATTCGTGGTAAAAAGGGAACTACCGTTCGGCTTAAAATTATTTCAAAAGACCAAGATTTATCCAGTAAGCCAAAAATTGTAACCATGGTTAGGGAAAAAATTATTTTGGAAGATCAATCGGTAAAAAAGAAAGTAAAAACCTATACCAAGGACGGTAAAACCTACAAATACGGCATTATCGAAATTCCGGCATTTTATGCCGATTGGGCAGAAATGCAGAAAGGTAACCCCAACTACAAATCAACCACCAGAGATGTTAAAGCTGTTTTAGACACACTAAAAAAAGAAAATATCGACGGTTTAATAATTGATTTAAGAGGAAATGGTGGCGGTTCTTTAACCGAAGCCATTGACCTTACTGGCCTGTTTATTAAAAAAGGACCGGTAGTACAAACTAAAAATTACAGGGGCAAGGTAGAAATTGATGAGGATGAAGACCCGTCAATTTATTGGGACGGCCCCTTAGCAGTAATGACCGACAGATTTAGTGCATCAGCATCAGAAATTTTTGCCGGAGCCATACAAGATTACGGTCGCGGAATTATTGTGGGTAATACCACTTACGGCAAAGGAACAGTACAATCTGCTATTGCCATGCAAAGAATTGACCCTGCTTTTTCTGATAAAAACGACCAGATTAACCTAACAATGGCCAAGTTTTATCGCATTACCGGAAGCTCTACGCAGCATAAGGGCGTTACTCCGGATATTGAGTTTCCGACAGTTTTTCCGGCAGATAAATATGGCGAGAGTTCGGAAAAATCTGCTTTACCGTGGGATGAGATAGCGAGCAGTAAATACACAAAAGTGGCCAATTTAGGTGGTATCATTGCCGATTTAAAAGCAGAGCACAAGGCCCGGATGGATACAAGCAAAGAATATGATTATTTGCTGCAGGATATTGCCGAGTTTAAAAAACGTGATGATGATGTTTCTTTACCATTAAATGAAGTTGCCTTGAAAAAACAACGTGATGATTTAGAGGCTAAAAATTTAAAACGTGAGAATGAGCGCAGGCTAAGCAGAGGTTTGCCACCGCTACCTGCAAAAAAGAACGACAAAGAGGAAAAGGCGAAAGAGGAAACAGTAAAAGATGAAAAAGTGAAAGAAGATAATTTCGATTTTATCCAGAACGAAACTTTGAAAATAATGACGGATTATATTACTGATCCTAAAATTGTGAAGAAATAAACTTTTAAGTCAATTTTAATTATTTTATCTAATAAACATTAAAAACGCCAAAACAAAGTCGAAGTATAAAAGTGTAAATTTTTGTAACTTAATTTAATGAAACAACGGATCTATATCGACACTTCCGTATTCGGAGGCTACTTTGATAAAGAGTTCTCAGAACATACGATTCCTTTGTTTTAAAGAATTAGAGACGAAGAATTTATAATCTTGTTTTCTTCTTTGACGCATGACGAACTCTTGAATGCTCCAGAAAAGGTAAAAAGTTTCGTTAAAGAACTTAACGCAAAAAATACCGAGTTATTAACGATAACTGACGAAGCAATTGATCTCGCAACAGAATATATCTCAGAAAAAGTTGCAGGACAAACAAGTTATTCCGACTTCTTACATATTGCATTGGCAACAATTAACCAAGCAGATTTTTTGATAAGCTGGAATTTTAAGCACATCGTAAATATTCAACGGATTCGAGGCTATAATTCTATTAACATTAAAAACGGTTATAAGAAGTTAGAAATACGTTCACCACGAGAATTTAGAAAATATGAAGACGACTGAAAAAAAAGAGTTTGACGCTGTAAAATTTATGCGTCAACAACGAGATACGTTAAACGAAAAGTTATCTAAAATGACCACAGAGGAAATTAAGGCTTATTTTAGAAATCAAAAACTTGCAATGGACATAAAACCAAGCGCATAGCTATTCAAAGAGCTATCTTGATGCTTTTTTGATTTACGTCCATTTAACTGTATAATATTTACCAAAATTCAGTCGTTTACCTATTTATACAAGCTTTTACTCTCAATAAAAGCGATAACCTCATCTGGCAAAAAGTATTTCACGTTGTTACCCGCGGCAATTGATTTTCTGATAAAGGTTGAAGACAGTTCCATTAAAGGAGTTTCGGTAATGGTTACCGAAGAATGCTTTGCCAATTCTATATTCTCAAAACCCGGGCGTGGATAAACGTAAATATGGTAATCACGCAGAATCAACTCGTAATTTTTCCACTTTTTTAAAGACTTTAAATTATCAGCACCCATAATCAAACTGAAAGCATGTTCAGGGTATAATTGGTGTAAATGCGTTAAGGTATCAATGGTGTAAGATGGCTGTGGCAGTTTCAACTCAATATCACTCACAGAAATATTTTGAGCATCTTCAGTGGCTATTTTCGCCATCTCTAAACGGTCATAAACCTGTATCAAATCCTTCTTTTCTTTTAGGGGATTGTGGGGCGATACAACCAGCCAAACCTTATCTAAGTCGGTATGGTTGGCTAGGTAATTCGCAATAATTAAATGCCCTGTATGGATGGGGTTAAAAGACCCAAAAAGTAATCCGATTTTCAATGTTTTGTAGTTTGTTAGGTGGTTAGCTTGTTAGTTTTAGTTTGCGTGATCAGTTCGTCTTGGTTCTTTATTCTTTGCTCATAGTTCCTGGCCCGGTTTCTTTATTTCTATCACTTTTAGGTTTAGTTAAGTTGCTTATACTTTTATCCTCTTTAATGTAAAGATTTACGTCTCTTTTCGGAAACGGAAGTTCGATACCATTTTTGTAGAAAGCCTCATAAATATCGCTCATCAACACGCTTTTAATTATTATCCAATTGTCAATATCCCCTACCCAGCAAAGTATTCTAAAATCAACTGAACTCTCGCCAAAACCATCTAACAAGATTATTGGCGCAGGCGTTTTCATAACCTCTTCATTGTTTGATAAAATGCTGGCAAATATCTCTTTAACCTGTTCAATATCACTACCGTAGCCCACACCCACTGTTAAAGAAATACGCTTATGGGTGTTGCTTAATGTCCAGTTAATTAGGTTTTGCGATAATAAATCGCCGTTGGGCACAATTACTTCCGAACCCTCAAATGTTAAAATTTTGCTCGCTCTGATGCCCATGGAACGTACGGTCCCGGTTTTCCCCGCTACCTCAATTAAATCGCCAACTTGTATGGGCTTTTCAAACACCATAACCAAACCAGAAACCACGTTGTTCACAATGTTTTGCAAACCAAAACCGATACCTACACCTAAAGCGCCCAAGATAATGGTGATTTTATCTAGGGGAACGCCAGAAGCGGCTATGGCAATTAAAAAACCTACGATCCATATAGATAACCTCACCAATAAAATTGATGAGCTATATTTCCCTTTTCTGGATACGCCCGCCATTTGCTGGTCGGCAAACTCGAAAAAATAGCTAATAATTTGGGCTATTACTGTAGAAATATAAATGATGATTACAAAAAGCGAGAAGCCGCCAAAAGTGAACGTGTTGTTGCCTAATTTGCGTTTCTGTGTAAAAAATGCTTTTGCCGTTTCAAAAATACTATCAAAAATATTTAAGTTTTGCGTAAAAAAAATCAACAATAAAATTACTGCAACTACCTTTAAAAATTTGCCAATCCGGTCTTTCAAATTTTTAAAATCAAGGTATGATGATATTCTGTTGATGCTAATTTTACCAACTTCCATCTGTAAATAAATGCCCTCTGTAATTATCTGAACAAATAAGGCTAAGCAAATGCCTTCAACCAAAGTAAAAATGCCGGTAATGGTTAAGGTTTTAGCCAGGCTGTAACGCCCAAAAATGTTAGCTATCAACCCAATAGCAATAGCGCCAAAATATATATAGGCTAAATAATGGCTGGTAAATTTATGCCTTTCGGCCAAAACAAGCTTATACTTTTGGTAGGTTTGCCAAGAAAACAGCAATAAAAATGCGCTACAAATAAAAAACAGTAAGCGCTCTGCAGCGTAAACTTCAAAAAACAGGTTGCTTGTGCAGTAAAGCAACATAAATCCAAAAAGCACTAACCATAAATAAATAAATTTTGTGTAGGCTCTTTTGATTAAAACCGCTACACACAACATCAAAACCAGCAAATAAAGCTCGTTTAAAACAACAGGAGGATGGTAGTAAAAAAAAGAACCAATGGCAAGGGTAACTGTTAGTGCGCCAATAACCGGAAATTTAGAGATTAAAAGCGCATGGCTAAAAATGCTGCCTGCATCGTCATTTTGTTTTAAAATAGTGCTCCTGCTCTTTGATAACCAAAAATAAAGCAGCAAAAACAGTAGAAAGTTAATGATATGAACCTTATAGCTGTACTTTAAATAATAACCTAAAATCCGCAGGTTAAAGCCGATGGTTTTTTTTAAACCTGTTTTAATTTCTGTAAAGAAATTACTAAAATCAATTTCCCATAAAAAAGGATATTCTTTAGAAAAGGTTTTGGCGTTGAGCCTTTTTATACCTTGTGTAATTTGTTCGTTAAAATCTACCAAATCAAGCTGGGCAGCGGAAACGCGGCTTTGCAATAGGCCAATCTTTAAAATTGCATGGTTGCTCAATGAGTCTAAACGGCTCCATTTTGGACCCAAGGCATTTAATCTCGAAAAAAAGCGGTTACGTAAAGCAGAGTCGGCGGGCAGGTATTTAAAAACAGTATCGGTGGTTAAACCACAAAGGGTTTCCTGCATTTGAACAAGTTCGTTATTGTAAGTGCTGAGCTGCTCATCCCACTTGTTGAGTTGCTTTTGCGAGGTAGCAAAATAATCTTGAAAAGTGGATAAAGACCTTAAGGTCAGTAGCCTATCGCTAAGCGAGTAAATTTTGGTGTCTTTAATTCGAGCCTCTATATTGGGTAGCAATTCAGAAACTTCTACCGTATCATAACCTTTAGCTAGCTGGTTATTGATGGTGTTAAATTTATCAGCGTAAAAATCAACCCGTTTTAAAAGTGCGTTAAAACTGGTATCTGTTAAACCCGTAGTTTTTTTATTTGGGGAAGCTATAAGTTTTAAAACCGAATCCTGAAGGTTTTGCGCAAGTAAATTGATTGGCAAAAAGCAAAAAAATGCAAACCAGTATTTCAATAATTTAAAGCCTTTATGCATGGTTGATTTAAAATATGAAAAGGTAATTTACAGAAAATTAAGCGAAGCTTTATTCTTCCAAAAATTTTAACAACAGTGCTTCGGCTTGTTTGCAAGCAACTTTTAAATTGTAATTTTTTAGGATGACATCAAACTTTGGGGCATAGGCCAACTCTTTACTGGCCTTGCTAATTCGTTCCTGCACCTTTTCCTCTGTTTCTGTTCCTCTGCCAGTTAGCCGCTCTATTAAAACTTCTAATGATGGTGGTTGAACAAAAATAGCCAAGGCATCGTCACCGTACTTTTCTTTTAAGCGCAAACCGCCTTCAACATCCAAATCAAAAATAACCGCCTTTCCACTATCCCAAATTCGTTGTATCTCACTTTTTAAAGTGCCATAAAAAGTACCCGAGTAAACCTCTTCAAATTCAGCGAAAGCGTGTTGCGCAACTTTATGCAAAAACACTTCCTTGCTAATAAAATAATAGTCTTTTTCGTCTTTCTCGTCGCCGCGGGCTTGCCTGGTTGTTGCAGAAATTGAAAATGCTATTTTACCTGGAAACGCTTTTAGTAAATGTTGTACGATGGTGGTTTTACCCGCACCCGATGGCGCAGAAAATATGATGAGTTTACCTTGCATTCTATTTAAGCTGAAAGCTAAAAGCTGAAGGCTGAAAGCGTTTGCTTTGCGCCGATACTTTAAGCTATTTACAAAACATTTAAAAGTTGTTCTTTAATTTTTTCTAGTTCTTCTTTCATCCCCACTACGTAACGCTGGATGTTTGCATCATTAGCTTTAGAACCCATGGTGTTTATCTCTCTACCAATTTCTTGCGATATAAAACCTAGTTTTTTACCGTTGGCATCTTTGTTTTTTAAGGTTTCGATGAAGTAGTTGCAATGACTTTTTAAACGGACTTTTTCTTCGGTAATGTCTAACTTATCGATGTAATAAATCAGCTCCTGCTCTAAACGATTTTGATCAACGTTTTCTTTGCCAACAGCATCCGAAAGCATGGTGTTCAGTTTTTCTTTGATTGCTGGTACACGGTTAGGTTCGTCACGTTCTACCAAAGCCATTAACTCCAAAATATTTTGAATTCGGCCAATTAAATCGGTTTCTAAAACACGGCCTTCATCGGTTCTAAAAGTTTGAAAGTTATCAACCGCTTTATAAAATGTTTCTAACATTAACCTCCACTCCTCTTCAGAAACCGAGCTTTCATCGTATTTTACCACTTCAGGTAAATTTAAAACCACAGGCATTAAATCTTTGGCTTCATCGCCCACTATTTTAGCTATACCTTTTAACTCGGTATAGTAATGTGCAAATAAATCTTTGTTAATGGTAGCTGCTTTCGAGCCGGCGTCGGTAACATCGGCAGTAATGCTTAACATCACTTTGCCGCGTTCCAGCAACTTGCTACACTCGTTCCTCAGAAAAAACTCTTTTTCAGAAAAAGCCTTGGGGAGCTTAATATTTAGCTCTAAAAATTTACTATTGAGAGATTTAAGTTCTACTGTGTATTTGCCGTTTGGCAAGTCGGTAACGCTGGCACCATAACCAGTCATAGATTTAATCATTTGCAAAGATAAAATTTAAAGGGAAATAAGTGATTGCTTATTTTGCCCGCCTATTTGCTTTTTTTTATGTGATGGAAGTTAAACGGTCCGGAACGTTAAAATACCCTAAATTTAATTTCAACTGAAAAAGAATCCTCATCTTTAAACATTTTATGAATTTTATAAAAACACTTACGTTAATTTTGGTCTTGCTGGTTGCAAAAAGCGTTAATGCGCAAGAAAAATTTTTGGTTAAAGGTTTGGTGTTTCAAAAAGGGGGAACAACCAGAATTGAAAACGTAACCGTAGCGGTAAAAGGAACTGGAAACACCACCAAAACCGATGAATGGGGAAACTTTGAGCTTAAAGTAAGCATTGGCGATACGCTGCTATTTACCAAAAACAATTACGAAGAAACTAAAAAGGTTGTTGCTGCCAAGCAAAATCTGGTGGTTTATTTACCCAAGGCGATCGCCTTAAACGAGGTAGTTGTAAAGGAACAAAGCAAAGCTAAGCAACAACAAGAAATTTTAAATGGCTACCGCAGTAAAGGGGTTTTTTACAACGGCGACCCTCCAATATTGGCCTATATTTTTTCGCCGCTTACCGCTTTGCATGAGTTGCTGGGAACGGATGCCAACAATGCCCGGCGTTTTGGCAATTACATAGAACGCGAGAATGCGCAACTACTGGTTGACCGGCATTTTAACGAAACGGTTATACGAAAAGCTGTTAAAATTTCTGATAGTGATTTGGTAGAGTTTATGTATTTATACCGCCCTAAACCAGAGGACGTACTTTATTGGAATTATTATGATGACATCAACTACGCAAAGAAAGCTTATGCAAAGTTTTTAAAACGCAAGAAATGAGAAAATTACCGAAGCATACACCTTAAATTGCGCCGCGGTTGTTTTGATGGTAATAATGAGCGCCTGTTAAAATATAACAACCTTTTTACTTTGTTTTTGATAATGACTTGCAAATTTAAATAGGCCATCATTTTAACAAAAAAGCCTCTAGCTTTTCAGCTAAAGGCTTTAACAATTGGGTTAATCTTATTATTTGAACGCAATTAATGCATCATTAATTCTATTAATTGTTTCTTGGGTTCCAATTTGTTCGGCAATATCAAATACAGCGGGACCAAATTTACCGCCTACCAGCATCACCCTAAAGGGCAACATTAGTTCGCCCACTTTTAGCGCCTTTTCTGTTGCTAAATCTTTAAAAATGGCCTCTAAATCTTTGCTGCTCAGGTTTTTTTTATCCTGTATTAAACCAATGTAATCCGTAAAAAAAGTTTCCTTACTTTCATTCCATTTTGGTTTTACCGAGTTGGTATCCCATTGTTGCGGCGCTATAAAGAAAAAGGATGCTTGTTCCACAAAATCGGTTAATAACACGCAGCGCTCCTTAACCATCTCAATCACTTTTAAAAGGTAATCATCATTAGGGATACTTATGCCGTGTTGCAGCAAGAATGGCTTAACATGGTTTAAAAGGTGTGCTGCGCTACTCATTTTCATCCACTCTCCGTTGTACCACTTTGCCTTTTCGTAATCAAACTTAGCGCCCGCTTTATGTATTCTGTCTAAAGAAAATTTAGCAATCAGTTCTTCCATGCTAAAAACTTCTTGTTCGGTGCCATCGTTCCAGCCCAACATGGCCAACATGTTTATAAAGCCTTCCGGTAAAAAACCTGCTTCTATAAAGCCATCGCTTTTTTTGCCGCTTGCAGCATCTATCCAATTAATGGGATAAACCGGAAAGCCAAAACGCTCGCCATCGCGTTTACTTAATTTGCCATTGCCATCAGGCTTTAATATAAGTGGTAAGTGTGCCCAAGCCGGCATTTCATCGGCCCAGCCAAAATATTTCCATAACAATAGGTGCACTGGCGATGAAGGCAGCCATTCTTCGCCTCTAAAAACGTGGCTAATTTTCATCAAATAATCATCAACCACCACCGCTAAATGATAAGTGGGCATACCATCCGCTTTAAGCAAAACCTTATCGTCAATATCGCTACTGTTAAAAGCAATATCTCCACGGATTAGGTCTGTAAAAGCAACCTGCTCATCAGCAGGCATTTTTATGCGGATAACATGCGGTGCGCCTTCTTTTATCAAACTTTCCACCGCTTCATGCGGTATGGTTAAAGAGTTACGCATGTGCTTTCTAGAACTATGGTCATAACGGAAATTTTCTATCACCTGGCGTTTGCACTCCAGTTCTTCGGAGGTATCGAAAGCGTAATAGGCATGCCCGGATGCCACTAATTTTTCTGCATATTGGCGGTACATGGCTTTTCTTTCGCTTTGGCGGTAAGGACCATATTCGCCGCCATCACGGGTGCTTTCATCTGCCTTTATCCCGCACCAGCGCAAACAATTGTAAATATATTCTTCGGCGCCTTCTACAAAGCGAGTTTGATCTGTATCCTCAATTCTTAAAATGAATTCACCATTGTGGTGTTTTGCAAAAAGGTAATTGAACAAAATAGTTCTTACCCCGCCAATGTGTAGCCCACCGGTTGGGCTAGGAGCAAATCTTACTCTAACTTTATCTTTCATGTAATCTGATATAAAACCTGGAATTAACAAAAACCATGCTGAAATTAACGAGCCGCTAATTTAGTATTTAAGAAGACAAAAAGGTTAAAAGTTGAAAGTTTAAATCCTTGTATTTGGGTAATGGTGTAACCTAAATAAATTCGATTCCTAAGCCAGGTTGGTTAGATAAAATATATTTTCCGTGTTTAAAAGGTGGCGTTTTAAACGGATTGTTGGCGGTTAAAAAAGGCCCATCCAAATCTGCCCAATCAGCCAATGGGGCAAGTGCAGCGCCGGCCAGCGTAGCAATACTGGTTTCGCTCATGCAGCCAATTAAAACTTTCAACCCATTTGCTTTGGCAGTTGCTATCATCTGCGAAGCTTCGTACATGCCTGCAGATTTCATCAGCTTTACGTTGATGCCATGGTAAACACCTTTGGCCTTTGCCACATCTGCAAGGCGTTGCACTGCTTCATCGCCAATTATCGGAACAGGACTTTTTTGTGTTAGCCACGCATTGCCATCGATATCTTCTTTTGGCATGGGTTGTTCGATAAGTAATACGTTTTTAGTAGAAAGCCAATGTGCCATTTCTAAGCCTTTTTCCTTGTTTAGCCAACCCTGATTGGCATCTACGTATATTGGTAAATCTGTAACCTGGCGGATGGTATCTATGAGAATTTTATCCGTATCGCGGCCAAGTTTAACCTTCAGCAGTTTGAAGCCGTAAGCTATAGCCTCGTTTACCTTTTTCAGGATAATGGCTGGCTCATCAATACCAACGGTGTAAGTGGTCTGTGGCATTAAGCTGGGTTCGGCATTAAATAGCTGGTAACAAGGCTTGTTCAACAGCTTACCGCTTAAATCATGCAATGCAATATCAATTGCCGCTTTTATGGCCGGCTGCCCGGGTTCAAGGTCATCTAAGTAACTAATCAGCTCCTCAAAATTAAATGGAAAGGTAAATTGGCTTAAATCCAATTTTTTAAGAAATGCTGTTGCTGTGGCTACGCTTTCGCCCATATAAGGCACCATCGATGCTTCGCCGTAACCTGTGAAACCTTCATATTGGAGCTCAACGAGCATCAGCGGCGTT
>DASVGY010000037.1:0-10961 GCA_036379295.1 Pelobium sp. | reverse complement strand
TTAAAAAAAGCATCTTCACCTAAATAATTCCTTAACATGTTTAACACACGACCGCCTTTTTGGTAAGTTACCACATCAAACATATCTTCCTTATCTTGGTAGTGGAAACGCACCAAATGTTTGGTTTTTGCTTCGGGCGATAAAAAATACGATTGCATGTCCTCATAATTATGTGCATCCGCCGCATCCTGCCCTTTTGAATGTTCGTACCAAAGCACCTCGCTAAAATTGGCGAAAGACTCGTTAACCGTTAAATTACTCCAACTTTCTGCGGTTACATAATCGCCAAACCATTGGTGAAAAAGTTCGTGGGCAATGGTTTCTTCGCCGGTACTTCCATCCAACAATTCGCGTTTGGTTTGCTGCACATAAGCCCCGTGTAAAGTGGCCGTGGTATTTTCCATTGCACCACTTACATAATCCCTAACTACAATTTGTGCGTATTTATTCCACGGATATGCTATGCCCAATTTCTTGGAATAGAAATCAATCATTTCGGGTGTTTTACCAAAAATATCTTTCGCATAGGGTGCGTAAGCCGGCTCTAAATAATAATCCACCGGAATGTTTTTGTATTTATCATGATAAACCTTAAAATTACCCACGGCCATCATAAATAAATACGGCGAATGTGGTTTGTCCATTTTCCAAGTATCGGTACGTGTACCATTGTTGTTTTTCTTTTGTGAAATTAATGCGCCGTTTGAAAGGGTAACATATTTATCCAATACCGTCATGCTGATTTCTTGCGTTGTCTTTTGGTTGGGTTTATCGATAGTTGGGAACCAAACAGATGAACCTTCAGTCTCACCTTGTGTCCATATTTGTACAGGTTTATCTTTTACGGTACTATCCGGATTGATGAAATACAAACCTTTGGCATCCGTAATGGCATCGCTTCCTTTCACTTTAAACTCATTTGGTTTTGCGGTGTAAGCAATGTAAATGGTGTAATTTTCTGATGCTTTATAAGTTTTCCCGAGGTTAATCCGCAATTGTAAACTATCGTATCTAAAATTTAAAGGACTGTTGATGTTTCCGTTAACGATAGAAACGTTCTTAATATCCATTCCTTTAGCGTCTAGCGTTAAAGAATCTGTGGCATAAAAATGCGGCTTTAAAGTGAGCCAAGCCTTTCCGTATAAGTAAGCTTTTTTATAATCGAACTTTACATCTAACTTGGTGTTTACCAGATCGTTGATTTTTTCTGGTGTTGCCCTGTAAATGCTTTGGTTATTTTGTAAGCTATCAGATTGAACTTGTTGTGCCCGGCTAAAAGCGATGGCTACAAAAAATGATAATACGGAAAAAATAAAAGATTTTGTGTTGAGCATAATATATATTTTTGATGCAGAATGTTTATGCCATCAAATTACGACACGCCAACCATTTTGCCAAATTCATGTGTGCTTTCTTTGCTTAATATTTTCAATTTTTATTAATTACTATTTCTTGTTTTTAAGGTTATATCTCCGATGTTATAACTATATATAGAGGCAGGTAAAAATGAAAATAAGAGGTTTCCAACGTTTTTTACGCCTATTTGATCAATAGAGGTTACCAAAGCTTTTTCAAAAGAATTAGCTTTACAAAACTGAACCAAACTTTTTAAATCCTGAGGTTTTTCAAAGTAGCGATTGCTCCATTTTATTTCTACTCCCCACACTGGCTTGTATTTAATATCATCAACCAAAACTAAATCTACCTCGCCTTCATATCTACCATCCTTCCATCTTGCATAAGTTAAATCTAGCTTTTCACGATGCATCCACTGTGATAGAACTGCGGTTTCTACTAAATTCCCCATTTCGCTGTCAGTTTCTGAAACAGGTGAAAATAACGCCGTTCGCAATGATGGATTGGTTAAATACACTTTAAAACTTGTAACCCGCTTTAAGCGCTTGGCGTTCACATCAACTTTATTTAACACTTTTATAAGAAAAGCCGCTTCTAGGTACTCTAAGTATCTTTTGAGTGTGTCTTTTTGTATTCCACTTTCTCTACTCATCGTTTCGTACGAAAACTCGTTGCCTGTGTTATAAGCAATGTATGTAAAAAATCTATTTAACTCTTGAACGTCTTTTATGCCATATAAACTGGGCAAATCACGTAAAAGCACTTTGTCTACAATATCGTTTTTTACATATCTTCCCATATCGCTTTGTATCTTTTCAGATAAAACTACCTCTGGATAGCCTCCAAAATTCAAATAGTGCACAAACTCTTTATTAAGCACTTTTATATCGTGTGTAAGACAGTAGGGCATTTGTTTGCCGCCGTATTTAATGTAACCATCAAAAATGAGATGGTTCATATTTTTAAGATGTATATATTCTTGAAATGTTAAAGGCGGCAACATAAAATCAGTAAATCTGCCCGCACCACTTTCTGTACTATGCCACTTTAGCGCCGCCGCTGCTGAACCTGACACAATGAATTTAGTTTGTGGGTACGAATCTACGAGCACTTTGAGGTGGCGCTCCCAGTCTTTAAGATATTGTATTTCATCAAAAAAAACATAACAACCGCTTAAGGTACTTAGGTTAAGTGATCGCTTACAGAGTGTTAGAATATCCTCTAAACTTAAATGTACGTAAATAGGATTATCTATTCCTATAAAGAAAATTTTCTGGTGATTTACATTCTCAGTTATTAATTGTTCTATACTGTGAAAAAGCATTACCGTTTTCCCCACGCGTCTTGGTCCCATAAGCACCAAGGCCCTACGTATATCCTTTTCTATCACATAAGGATAGAATAATTTAAAATACAAACGTTTTAACATCAAACTATACGTTTGGGGTATTTGTTTGGTTACCCACCAGGGATTTTCGTACCGTAAACGTTCTTTGATTTTTTCATCAGGGATTATACTTGAACTTTTCATAATACTCTTTATTGATCTAAAAGTAGTAAAAATAAGCGTATTTAAATATGCTTATTTAAACAAAATTACACTTAATAGAGATTAACCGAGGAAAAATTCTGTTTAGTTATCTTAAAATTACGCCGTTTAGCCTACACAATGACCTTTCTACTAACTCTAAATTTCTTGTGTAGGATTGAGGAACTTTACAATTATTTTTTTAATTGTCAAAATAACACTTACATTTACGTATCGAATATCTTGCATGCCCACTTCACCTAAATACACACTTTCTTTAATAGCTGTTGACTGCTTAATTTTTGGTTTCGAAAACCAAACACTCAAGGTATTATTAATTAAAAGAAAATTAGAACCATATCAAAATGAATGGAGTTTAATGGGCGGCTTTTTAGAAGGCAAAGAATCTACAGACGAAGCAGCCTCACGGGTTTTAAAGGAACTTACCGGATTAGAAGGGATTTTTATGGAACAAATAAAAGTCTTCAGCAAGTTTGATAGAGACCCAACCGAGCGGGTAATGAGCGTAGTTTACTCCAGTTTAATTGATGTTACCAAATTTGAGTCGCAGCTGAACCATGAGTTTGAAGCGCATTGGTTTAAACTTTCTGAAGTTCCAAAACTAATCTTTGACCATGCCGAAATGATTGCTGTCGGCAGAGATTATTTAAAGAAAAAAGCGGCTTTGCAACCTATTTTATTTGAGCTTTTGGCAGATAAATTTACCATACCGCAGATACAGCAACTTTATGAAGAAGTGTTTGAAGCCAGTTTTGACAAAAGGAATTTTAGTCGGAAATTATTAAAAAGCCAACTACTTACCAAGCTAAATGAAAAAGACAAATCAAGTTCTAAAAAAGGAGCTTTTTATTACCAGTTAGATAAACAGACCAACCACTATAATTTTAACATCCTTTTAAATCTGGCTTACAGTCAGCTATAATATCTCAAAAAATGGCAAACCAAAATTATGTTATCGGTGTAGATTACGGGACAGATTCTGTCCGCTCGGTAATTGTTGACACCGCAAACGGCAACGAAATCTCATCAGCGGTGTTTTATTACCCTCGCTGGAAAGCTGGAAAATACTGTGACGCTTCGCAAAGCCGGTTCAGGCAACATCCCTTAGATTATATCGAAGGTCTAACTGAAACCATTAAACAAGCCATTGCAAAAGCCGGCGCTGATGTTGCAAAAAATATTGCCGCAATCTCAATAGACACCACCGGTTCTACACCAGTTGCGGTAAATCAGCAAGGCGTTCCTTTAGCTTTGCTACCAGAATTTGCCGAAAATCCAAACGCCATGTTTGTGCTTTGGAAAGACCATACCGGCACATCAGAAGCCGCGGAGATAAATGAACACGCCACCAAGTTTGATGTTAACTATCTAAAATATTGTGGAGGGATTTATTCATCAGAATGGTTTTGGGCAAAATTTCTTCATATTTTAAGGGTAGATGAAAAAGTTGCTTCCAATACTTACGCCTGGGTAGAGCAGTGCGATTGGTTGCCGTTTTTATTAACCGGAGGAACTAGCGCAAAAAATATTAAAGCCAGCCGTTGCGCCGCTGGGCATAAAGCGCTTTGGGCAGAAGAATTTGGGGGTTTGCCACCCGAAGACTTCTTTACCTCTCTCGATCCAATTTTGGCGGGCTATCGCGATAAGCTTTTCCAAGAAACCTACACCTCCGACCAAAAAGTGGGGAACCTTTCGGCAGAATGGGCCGAGAAACTAGGCTTGTCAACAAATGTAGCCATTGGTGTTGGCGCATTTGACGCTCATTTTGGCGCAGTAGGCGGTCAAATTGAACCTTATTACTTGAGCAAAGTAATGGGAACATCCACCTGCGATATTCTGGTTGCCCCAAATAAAGATATGGACGGCAAACTGGTAGCTGGTATCTGCGGACAGGTAAACGGTTCCGTAATTCCTGGAATGGCGGGTTTAGAAGCTGGTCAGTCCGCTTTTGGCGATGCTTACGCTTGGTATAAAAACCTATTGTTATGGCCGATCAAAAATATTTTACCAGAGAACCAAACGCCGGAAACTGAAGCTTTGCTTTCGCAGATTGAAGACAAACTGATTCCAATCCTCAGCAAAAAAGCTAATGACTTACAGCTTTCTGAAAAAGACGAATTTGCCATCGACTGGTTAAACGGCAGAAGAACGCCAAATGCCAACCAACTACTAAAAGGTGCGTTTTTCGGATTAGATTTAGGCACCGATGCCGTTAAAATGTTCAAAGCATTAGTTGAAGCAACCTGTTTTGGCGCAAAAAAGATTGTGGACCAGTTTGTAAACCAAGGCGTAAAGGTAGAAGGCCTGATTGGTTTAGGAGGTGTGGCAAAAAAATCGCCCTACATTATGCAAATGATGGCCGATGTAATGAATATGCCTATCAAAATCCATAAATCAGAACAAACTTGCGCCATTGGCGCTGCCATGTTTGCTGCAACGGTTGCAGGTATTTATCCAAAAGTAGAAGATGCAATGGAGGCCATGGGGCAAGGTTTTGATGCCGAATACCACCCAAATCCTGAGAAAGCAAAAATTTACGCCAAACGTTACCAAACCTATATTAAAGCAGGAGATTTCATCGAAGACTCCTTAAATTCAAAAAATAAATCATGAATTATAAAAGCATCAGAGAAGAAGCTTACGAAGCCAACATGCAATTGCCAAAATTGGGTTTGGTACTGTTTACCTTCGGCAATGTAAGCGCTGCGGACAGAAACGAGGGGCTTTTTGCCATTAAACCCAGCGGTGTTCCTTACGAGAATTTATCGCCAGAAAAAATGGTGATTGTTGATTTTGATGGAAATACGGTCGAGGGGAATTTACGTCCTTCATCAGATACCAAAACCCATGCTGTTTTATACAAAAACTGGGATAGCATTGCAGGAATCGTTCATACGCACAGCACTTACGGAACCGCTTGGGCACAAAGTTTAAGAGCTATTCCCATTTATGGAACCACCCACGGCGACCATTTAACCGTAGATATTCCTTGCGCTCCGCCCATGGACGACAGCATGATTAAAGGAAATTACGAGTACGAAACCGGTTTCCAAATCATCAATCATTTAAAAGAAAAAAATTTAAGTTATAAAGAGGTCGAGATGATTTTGGTAGGTAGCCACGCCCCTTTTACCTGGGGAAAAACCGCCGCAAAAGCAGTTTATAATAGTGCAGTTTTAGAATCGGTAGCCCAAATGGCTTTATACACCGAGCAGATTGAAGGCAATGTGAGCCGGATGAAAGACTCTTTGATTCAAAAACATTACGAGAGAAAACACGGTGCGGGAGCTTATTATGGGCAATGATAAGTAAAAAGTAGTGCGTAGTGAGTAGTGAGTAATGAGTCGTAAATAGTGAGTAAAAATACTATCTAACCATGAAGTCTCTTGATACTTGATACTAAAATCTTGATACAAAAATATAAAAATACTAACAATGAACACTTTAAAACATTTAGAAGTTTGGTTTTTAACCGGCACACAAAACCTTTACGGCGATGAAACCCTAAAACAAGTTGCATTACACTCGCAAGAGGTTGCAAAATTCTTAAACGACGCCCCAAACATTCCGGTAAAAGTTATTTTTAAACCTATCCTAAAATCATCAGAAGAAATTTACGATACCATTGCTCAGGCTAACGTAGCAGAAAACTGTATCGGTATCATTACGTGGATGCACACCTTTTCTCCAGCAAAAATGTGGATTCGGGGCTTAAGCATTCTTAAAAAACCGATGTTGCATTTGCATACGCAATTCAACCGCAATATTCCTTGGAGCACCATCGATATGGATTTCATGAACCTGAACCAAAGCGCACATGGCGATAGGGAATTTGGTTTCATGGTTTCGCGTATGCGCATCGAAAGAAAAGTTGTGGTTGGTTTTTGGCAAGATGAAAAAGTACTGGAAGAAATCAACGTTTGGACAAGAGCAGCTGCCGGCTGGAACGATTTACAAGGTGCTAAATTTGCCCGTATAGGCGATAATATGCGTTTTGTTGCCGTTACAGACGGAGATAAAGTTGAAGCCGAATTAAAATTTGGTTTTTCTGTAAATACCTACGGCGTGGGAGATGTTGTGGGAATCATCAACGCTATTCCACAAGCAGATGTTGACGCTTTAGTAAAAGAATACGAAGAAAGCTACACTTTGGCTGCCGAATTATTGGCCGGTGGGGTAAAAAGAGAATCGGTTGTAGAAGCCGCAAGAATCGAGTTGGGTTTAAAGAAATTTCTAACCGACGGCGGCTTTAAAGGCTTCACCGATACTTTTGAGGATTTACACGGCATGGTACAGTTGCCGGGAATTGCTGCGCAGCGTTTAATGCAACAAGGCTTTGGTTTCGCCGGCGAAGGTGACTGGAAAACCGCAGCTTTACTAAGAGCCTGCAAAGTTATGGCCACCGGTTTAGAAGGCGGAACAGCGTTTATGGAGGATTATACCTATCACTTCGATCCACAAAACCCGATGGTTTTAGGATCGCACATGTTAGAAATTGACGCTTCTTTAGCTAAAGGAAAGCCAAGTTTAGAAGTTCATGAATTAGGCATCGGAGGCAAAGCTGACCCAGCTCGTTTGGTATTTAACGTTGCGGGCGGAAATGCGCTGAATGCGTCGTTAATTGATATGGGCAACCGTTTCCGCTTAATTGTAAACGAAGTGGAGGCTGTAGAAATAGAAAACGAATTACCAAAGTTACCGGTTGCTCGTGTTTTATGGAAACCATTGCCAGATATGAACACCGCTTGCACTGCTTGGATTTACGCCGGCGGAGCGCACCATACCGTTTACAGCCAATGCTTAACCACCGCTTACTTTAGGGATTTCGCTAAAATGGCAGGGATCGAATTGTTAACTATTGATGCCAAAACCGAGATTAACCAGTTTGAAAAAGAAGTGAAATGGAGTGAAATTGCTTATAAATAAGCGTTTTTGATTTTTATTTGAAGAGCTCCTTGGTTTTTAACCGGGGAGCTTTTTTATTTCCTGATAGAATGACAGACGATTTGAACTAGCAAAGGTTTGAGCAAGATTAATTAATCCTCTTGCTTTTAAAAAAAAGCATTTTTGTTTGAAAGTCATTCAAATTAAATGGTTCGGTACACCTGCAGCCTACAATAAATCGATGTAATAACGGTAAAATTTTAAATCTAGCAATGAAGCTAAGGCTTTTAAAAACAGACGAAAAATATCAAACGCCCTTAAATTGAGTTGATGAGAGTTTTATATAGCAGTTTCTTCCAATATAAATCAGGGGCCACAAATGAAATTATTTGTTTAGCATATTTATGTATGTTTTAATTTATCTTTGCGTTTACGTACCTTAAATTGTTTTATTACGAACACAAATAATATTTCTCAACCATGTCAGAAAAAAAAATAAGTATTCTTTACGTTGATGATGAAGAGAACAATTTAATATCATTTAAAGCTAATTTTAGGTTAAAATACAAGGTGTTTATCGCAATAAGTGGAGACGAGGCGCTAAAAGTGTTAGAGAAAAATGCTGTCGATATCATTATCACCGACCAAAGAATGCCTGAAATGACTGGTGTGCAGTTTTTAGAAAAAGTTTTGGAAAAATACCCAGACCCAATGCGTATTTTATTAACCGGCTATGCCGATATGAGTGCCGTGGTAGATGCCGTAAACAAAGGGAAAATTTTCCACTATTTAACTAAGCCTTGGAATGAGGAAGAACTGGACATGAGCATCAACCGAGCCTATGAAGTGCTACTGGAAAAAAGAGAGCTTGCCACCACCAACGAAAAACTTTCGACATCTAATGATCAGTTAGAATTTTTATTGCGCCAAAAGCTGCTTTCTTAAAGTTGTGGCGGAAGTATTGGCTGCAAAACCTGCATTAATGCCTTAGAGGTAAAAGGCTTTTTTAAAACCCCCACTACCGATGGATAATTAGAAATTCCGCTGATATCCGCTTTATCTAAGGAAGTGGTAATGGCTACAATTTTATATTTTGCTTTAACCTGATGGCTTAGTTTTTCAAACTCATCCATAAATTGAAAGCCGTTCATTACTGGCATCATTATATCTAAAAGTACCACAATAGCCTCATCCGTAACCGCATCATCTTTAATAAAACTTAAGGCAGAAAGCGCATCGTAAAAAATTTTTGCATCGGCACATAGCCCTGTATTCATAATATTTTTTTTGGCTATGTAACAGTCAAGCTCTCTATCATCAATTATAACAAATAAAAATTTCATGATGGCTTATTTATGGGGTATAACAACCGTGAATATAGTTCCTTCGTTTAAAACCGAATTTACTTGAATGGTGCCGTTAAGTTTTGAAACACAGCTTTTAACATTAAACAATCCCAAACCCGATCCTGATTCTTGAACGCTGGCCCTAAAAAACAAATTAAAAATTTCATCCTGGTATTTTGGGTCTATCCCTGTTCCATTGTCGCTTACTGCTATTGTTAAAGACCCTCTAAAAACTTCGATGCTTAATTTTACCTTTTTATCAGGTTCTTCTTTTTTCTGATATTTAAAGGCATTGGTTAGCAAATTATTAATAATTAAGCTTAAGGATATCGCATCGCTCCAAAACTCTTCATTTTGCTTAACCTCTATCTCAAAATCAATTTGGGCTGATTTTGCGTAAATATCAAAAATGGCTCTGGTTTCCTTTACAAGGTCGTTAAAATCAATTGCAGTTATCTTTAACTCGCCCCTTTCAAGACTGTAATAATCATGCATGTTTAAAATAAAGGCATCTAGCTTTGAAACAGATTTCTCCATCAACACTAAAATTTCTTTTATTTCATCAATATTATTGCTTTGCAAAGCAAGGTCAACCCCTCCTGATATGCCAACAAGCGGGCCTCTAATATCGTGACTAACGCTATAAGCAAACTTATCCAACTCAGAATATGCCTTCCGCAATTCCTCATTTTTAACGCTTAGCATAGAGTTTGCCAAATAAAATTTATTGGCTTCTTCTATTGCAGAAATAATATCGGTATCTAACCATGGCTTTTTTACATACCTAAAAACATGGCCTCTATTGATAGCTTCAATCACCGATTCAATATCGGCGTAAGCGGTTAAAAGAATCCGTATCGGATGCGGATGCACACTCCTTACCTCCTCAAAAAATTCTACCCCGGTTTTTTCGGGCATCCGCTGATCGCAAAAAATAACTCTTATATCTGGGTTTTTATCAAGATAAGCAAGTGCTTCGGTGGCATTTTGTGCGGTATAAATAGCATAATCTAAGCGTAAAGAGGCTTTAAACCCTATTAAATTGTTGAGTTCATCGTCTAGATATAATACCTTGATTTTGTCTGACATGCCAATCCGAATATTTTTTTTAATGTTTACAACAAATGTGCAACAATTTACGCTTGTGTTAAAACTACCTGATGTATAATTGGTATTTGAATAGTCATTTCCGTACCAACGCCAACTTCGCTATTAATAATTATCTCTCCATGATGGTTTTTAATGGTGTTGTAGGCTATAGACATCCCTAAACCTGTACCCTCGCCAACATCTTTAGTGGTAAAAAAGGGTTCAAAGATTTTGTTCTTAGTTTGTTCGTCCATGCCGGAACCGTTGTCTTTAATAGTCACATAGATATTTTGATTTTCAGTTGTGGTAATAATTTTAAGTTCGCCATTGCCAGTTTCGCCATGCACCTTTGTAATTGCATGGATGGCGTTTGAGATAATGTTTAAAAAAACCTGGTTAAGCTTTCCCGGATAACATTCTACCGTTGGGATATTGCCATAATCTCTCACCACGTTAATTTTACTGCTGTTTAATGCGCTGTTCATTATGGTTAAGGTAGAATCTAAACATTCATGAATGTCGGCTTTTTTCAAATCGTCTTCATCTAAACGAGAAAAAACCCGTAAGCCTTTAACAATTTCCGCGGTTCTGGATGCGCCATCATGAATTCCTTTTAGCAAATGGTTAATTTCCATTTTTAGGTAATCAAAATCTAAATTATCCTTGTAGTCCTCAATTTCCTGTACCTTGTCTGATTTAGATTTTTCTGATAAACCGATGGTTTCAATATTCTCAAT
>DASVGY010000036.1:0-19845 GCA_036379295.1 Pelobium sp. | reverse complement strand
TAATGGTGGCGAAAACCATGGCGCTTAGCGCTAAAATCATCGTATTCGGAACTGTTTCTGCCAAAATACTGGTCACGTCTCTTTTTGTTTGATAAGAGCGACGCAGGTAAGGCATTTTTACAACCACAGCGTTCTCATTGCCAATATTGAACAGCTTTAGATAATGATATTTCGCTTTTGCTGATGAATCTGCAGGGTGAACGGCCAACGGCGATAAATCATTAATGTAATATAAAAACTGGATTGGGATGGGTTTATCCAAACCAAACTCTTTACGCACAGCTTCTAAAGATTGCACATCAGAACGTTGGCCTTGCGTCATCCTTGCGGGGTCTGCAGGTAAAATATTGAATAAAAAAAACACCACAACCACTACGCCAAGCAAAACTGCAAAGCCGTACACCAGTTTTTGTAGGATAAATTTAATCATTGATTTTACTAAAGTAATTTTCTACCAAATAATTATACGTTGGCAGGGCAGAGGAAGGCCATTTGTTAATGATTACGCCATCTTTCAAAAGCATTAACCCAGGATTTGAACGCACCATACTTTTTAAAGGAACTGCATCAGCATAAAAAATCTCGGTAAGCAAGGTGAGTTTCTTAGCAATTTTTTCGGCGTCCTGAGCCGAGTTTGATGTTAACAAAACCGAACGTACATTAAAGTTTTGCACCGCATTAATTGCTAATGCATTAATATCGCCCAAAGCTTTTTCCTGAGTTTTGTCTAAATCCCAAGCAACGGCAACTAAATTATAATACGGATTTTCAAAAATTTCGCTTGTGTAGTTTACACCTTGTGAATCGTAAACGTTTAAATCCTTAATTTTTGCCTGGTAACCTTCTTTTACCAAAATTGGGTCTGATGAAGAAACCAGTTCCCAATTAGTGTCTTCGTAAATCTTAGTGGATAGATATTCTTTATCCGTCATCTCTTTTGTTTCGCCAGTCTTTTTATTTTTTAAGGTGTAGATGATTTTGTACTCATTAGCAGCCGCCCCTTTAGGTATTTTCATCGATTCTGGAATGTTTGCACCTACTTTGTAAGGTAAAAAATCGATGATGGGTAAAAAAGTATAAGTGTATAATCCAAAGAAAATTGGAAGAGCAACAAAGGCTAGGGAAATAATTCGGCGTAAACCGCGGTTTTGAGCAGTTGTTCCCAGTTTTTTACGATTGATGAACAAAAAAACAATCATTACCAATAAGACCAAATCCTTAGAAAATGATTGCCATGGTGTTAACGGAATGGCATCGCCAAAGCAGCCACAGGTTTTTACCACATCAAAAAAGGCAGAGTAAAACGTTAAAAACGTGAAGAAAATAATGAGAAACAGCAATCCCCACAACACTTTTTTGGCAAAATAGCCGGCTAGTAGAAACAAGCCTAAAATTACTTCTAAAGCGCAAAGTGTGATGGAAAAAAATACAGCAAATGAACTTAGAAAATTGAGATGGAAAACCTCAAAATATTCTTCTAGTTTATAAGAAAAACCCAGCGGGTCATTTAATTTGATTAGGCCACTAAAAATAAAAAGTGCCCCAACAAATATCTTAACAATGGTTAACGCTACGTTTTTGTTATTTCCTGCTTCCATATTTTACGATATTCCCAATTTAATTAAGGCAAAAACCGAGTAATTTAGCATATCCTGATAATTGGCTTTTACACCTTCAGAGGCTAAAGTTTTTCCTTTATTATCTTCAATTTGCTTTACCCGTAAAATCTTCATCAAAATTAAATCTGTTAAAGAACTTACCCGCATATCTCGCCAAACCTCGCCGTAATCATGGTTTTTAGCAAACATTAGCTCTTTTGTTTCATTAACTTTTGCATCAAAATCAACCGCCACTTCATCCGGATTTAATTCTTGTGAGGCGTCATCGGTTAATTCTAACTGCATCATCGCAATTACGCAGTAATTGATAATGCCAATATATTCGCCAACAATATCTTCCCCAACTTTACTCACTTTTTTGTCTTCTAAAGTTCTAATTCTTTGCGCTTTAATAAAAATTTGATCGGTGATAGACGATGGTCTTAAAATTCGCCAAGCGGTTCCATAATCTCTCGTCTTTTTGATAAAAAGTTCTCTGCAAGTTTTTATAACTGCATCAAATTCTGCGGAAGTATTATTTGCCAAAATGCTGTAAATGTTTACTTAAATGATGAAATTATGCCTTAATTTGTTTTACAAATGACGGATAAAGATACATTTTTTAAGCCAAAGCTCACACTCAACGTAGCCGGCCAAATAATAGATTTGGCGCAACCCAAAGTGATGGGCATTTTAAATTTAACACCCGATTCTTTTTACAAGGGAAGCAGAACACAATCTGAGAGTGAAGTTTTGGCTACGGCCGAAAAAATGCTAGCAGACGGTGCAGATTTTTTGGATTTAGGTGCATATTCTACTCGCCCTGGTGCAGATGATATTTCTGAAAATGAAGAGGAAGAGCGTTTGTTGCCAGCCATCAAAAATTTGAAGAGAGCATTTCCGAAAGCTGTTTTATCCGTGGATACTTTTAGAGCCAGCATTGCCGAAAAGGCAATTGATAACGGAGCGCATATCATCAATGATATTTCGGGCGGAATGTTGGATAAAAAAATGTTTGAAACCGTGGGCAAATTAAATGTACCCTATGTTTTAATGCATTTAAAAGGCAATCCAAAAACCATGAATTTGCTGAACCAATATGGTAATATGTCGCAGGAAATTGTGCAGCATCTTTCAGATAAAGTGCATCAACTGAAAGCTTTTGGCGTGAAGGATATTGTGATAGACCCCGGTTTTGGCTTTGCTAAAAATGCAGATCAAAATTTCGAATTATTGAATCAATTAGATCGATTGAAGATTCTCGGTTTGCCAATTTTAGCGGGTTTGTCTCGTAAGTCAATGATTTGGCGAACATTAGGAATTACCGCTAATGACGCCTTAAACGGCACAACTGCTTTAAATATGATTGCTTTGCAAAAGGGCGCAAATATTTTGAGGGTTCATGATGTTAAAGAAGCTAAGGAATGTATCACTATCTTTAGCAAATTAAAGGATAGCGAGTAAAAATTTTACGCAATGGATTTTTTGGATTTCAGCTTTTTAAAGCTAACAGTTTTGGATGTGGTGGATATGATTTTGGTCGCCATTATCATTTATTACATCTACAATTTAATTAGAGGCACCATTGCCGTAAATATTTTTCTGGGTTTCATCCTGATTTATATCCTTTATTTTTTAACCGAAGCTTTAAAAATGAAATTGCTGTCGGGCATTTTAGGAAGTTTTGTGAGCGTAGGATTTATAGCCTTAATAGTTGTTTTTCAGCAGGAAATTAGGCGATTTCTATTGACCATCGGTAAAAATATTTCTTTGCGTAACCGAACTTGGTTAAAATTTATCTTTAAAAAAGAAGAGTTAGAGAGAAATAACATGGCGAAGATTAAGCCGATTATCGATGCCTGTAAAACCATGAAAAAATCAAGAACAGGAGCGTTGATTGTTTTTGCGAAATACTTTGATCAGGATGCGTTTGCCAATAGTGGCGAAATGATTGACGGAAAAATATCTAAACGTTTGTTAGAAAGTATTTTTCAAAAGCATAGCCCATTGCATGATGGGGCCGTGGTAATTTCAGAAAACATGATAAAATCTGCCAGTTGTATTTTGCCGCTGACAGAAAACGATCAGCTTCCTCCGCAATTTGGTTTACGTCACCGAGCAGGAATTGGAGTTACAGAATCTAGCGATGCTACCGCTTTAATTGTATCAGAAGAAACCGGAGAAATATCTTATGCGCAACAGGGGCGTGTAAAAATGAACATCAGCTTTACCGATTTGGAGCGGTTATTGAATAAAGATTTTAATTAATTTTTATTTAATCATCATTGTAATGGCACAAAAAGTTGCTCTTGTAACTGGCGCAAATGCCGGTTTAGGGCTCGAAGAAAGTAAGCGTTTAGTTGAACTGGGCTATAGAGTTATTATGGCTTGCAGAGATTTGGATAAAGGAATGTCAGCAAAAGCCGCTTTACTTAAAAAGTTTCCAAAAGCAATTATCGATGTTTTAGAATTGGATCTGAGTAGTCAAAAGTCGGTAAAAAATTTCGCCGATTTGGTTAAGCAGGATTATCATCGGTTAGATCTGCTGATAAATAATGCCGGCATTATGATGACACCTTATCAGCTTACAGAAGATGGTTTTGAGAACCAGTTAGCAACTAATTATTTAGGCCATTTTGCATTAACTGGTTATTTATTACAGCTTTTAAAAAACACCGAAAATTCTAGAGTAGTTAGCTTAAGTAGTTTAGCCCATAAATGGTCTGATATTAGGTTTACCGACATTAATTTTGAAAATGGCTACGATAAAAAAAAGGCTTACGGCCAAAGTAAACTGGCTTGCTTAATGTTTGCTTACGAGCTAGAACGTAGGCTAAAGGTGTCGGGCTATTCTGCAATTTCTGTGGCAGCACACCCTGGTATAGCCAACACCAATCTGTTTAGTTCGATGCCAAGTTTTTTAAAATGGCTTAGTCCAATTATGGGCCAATCCGCAGAAGATGGTGCAAAGCCTGTATTATTTGCTGCCTTGTCTAAAGATTTAAATGGCGGAGAATATATTGGGCCTGATGGTTTTAACGAATGGCGGGGAGAACCTAAAATTGTGGATTCCAATCCGACTTCTAAAAACAAGCAAAATGCTACTCGTTTGTGGGATTTATCGGAAGAATTGACGGGTGTTAAGTATCAGTTTTAATAAAAGCTTCTAATGGTCTCATCCCGTCCGTTGGCTGGCGGACGGAATAGCGAGGAATACGCAGGTTATAATAGCAAAGCCCTTTTTAACCCACAAGTGGTAAAATTTTTGGCTGTGCTTATAACCTACAGATTTCTCTCTATCGTTCGAAATGACGCTTTACTTACTTTAATGCACCAGTAATTACTCATCTTTTTTCGGATAACCTTCGGCATCTAAATCACTTCGGTCATCTTCTGGCACATGGCTATTTTTTTCGTGTCTTTTACTTATTTTTAAATGGTCAGCATCTGTTTTATGCATGCCTAAATTATTGAGATCATCTTTTAGCGAGTGGTCTTTTTCGTATTCATCACCAACGTAAGGGTTGGCTTCATCGTAATCCGAATCCATATCGTTGCCGTTATCCGCAGCGGTATCGTAAGGATCTGGATGTTGATACTCAGGATCGTCACCTTCTACGTCTATTTCATAACTATTTTCCTGTTCGTTATACTTCAAATTTCTGGCTTCGTTATCGGCCAGGTTTGATTCTCCGTTGCGCTCAAATTGCTCTTTATCGGTTTCTTTTCTGTTTTCCATAACTTTTTTAAAAAATATATAGCCATCACTGTGCCAACAATCGCAAACAGAAAATCAATTTTATCCGTATTATAAAATGAGAGCCGTTTTATTTAAAAGTGGCTATTTAAACGGTTTTCTTAAGCTTAAATCATAAAAGTCGGTTCGCCGGTCTTTCAAATTTTTTACACTTCCAAACTCATGAAGTTCTTTTAGTAAATCTAAATTTACATCGGCAATTAAAATGTTTTCGGTGTTTGGGGTGGTTTCTGCAACAATAGCGTTTGATGGGAAGGCAAAATCTGAGGGAGAAAATATGGCAGATTGCGCATATTGCAAGTCCATGTTGTTTACTTTTGGCAAGTTTCCCACAGATCCTGTAATTGCCACGTAACATTCATTTTCAATAGCTCTGGCCATGGAGCAAATCCTCACTCTGTTGTAGGCATTTTGTGTATCAGTCCAAAAAGGGACAAATAAAATATCCATTTTTTCGATGGCCTGCAGTCTGGCTAATTCCGGAAATTCAGAATCGTAACAGATTAAAATACCAACACGACCTGCATCCGTATCAAAAACTTTAAGCTCGGTGCCACCACTCATGCCCCACGAGTGAATTTCTGAAGGTGTAGGGTGTATTTTAATTGAGCGGTCATAACTTCCATCTCTTCGACAGAGGTACGAGACATTATACAGTTTGTTGTTTTCTAATAACGGCATACTGCCTGCAATGATGTTTACGTTGTACGATACTGCAAGTTCGCAAAATCTGTTTCTAATGTATTCGGTATGGCTAGCTAGCTCTCTTATCGCTTTTGCCTCGCCTAAATGGTTATAATCTGCCATTAATGGCGCATTAAAAAATTCTGGGAACACACAAAAATCAGATGAATAATCGCTTACCGCATCTACAAAATATTCTGCGCTTTCCATCAAATCAGACACGGTTGGGAACAAACGCATTTGCCATTGCACCAAACCAATCCTAACGGTTGATTTTTTTAACAGATTGTCTTTGTGCTCATCAACGTAATAAATATTATTCCACTCTAAAAGCGTCGCAAATTCTTTGGATTGCTGGTCTTCTGGTAAATAGTTTTTTAATATTTTTTTAACGTGGAAATCATTAGAGATTTGGAAAGTAAGCGTAGGGTCGTAAATTTCCTTCATCTTTACTTTATCAATGTATTGGCGTGGCGTTAAATTATTGTGTTTTTCAAAATTTGGGATACGGCCACCTAAAATAATCGACTTTAAATTAAGGTTTTCGCAAAGCAATTTCCTTGCATCATAAAGCCTTCTGGCTAAACGCATTCCTCGATAATCTGGATGCACAAAAACCTCTATTCCGTACAAAACGTCGCCGTCATCTGTATGTGTACTAAAGGTGTAATTTCCGGTTGCTTGGGCGTAAGTATGGGTATTGCCAAGCTTGTCAAAATCTACAATTATACTTAAAGCGGTTGCTACCACTTTTCCATTTATTTCTACGCAAAGTTGGCCTTCAGGAAAAATTTCAATCAGCTTTTCTATGGATTTTTCACGCCAAAAGCTTTCTCCCATTCCGGCATAGGCGGATATCATTGCCGATTTTAAATCTGCATAATCTTCGCTTTTTAAAGTCCTTAATTCTAGTGTTTCTATTAAATCTGGTTTTTTTGACATATTTTAATGTAAAAAGAAAACCCCGAAAAATCAATTCTTCGGGGCTCATTCAAAATTGTTTGTATTATTTAAGTAGCAACTTCCGTACCGCGGTTTTTCCGTCGCTGCTAATTCTCAATAGGTAAACCCCACGTTTTAACGCCGATAAGTCTAATTCCTGCTTTCCTTGTAAGTCTGTTTGCTGTAAAACTTCTTGGCCTGTCAAATTCAGTAAGCTCACTTCGTATCTGCTGTTAAAATCAACATAAAGTTTATCAACTACCGGGTTTGGGTAAAAAGTAAAACCCGCAAATATTGCATCTTCTTTTATGGCTGTTTTAAAAAAGTTGAAAGGTGCAGAAAATGAGCTGCATCCTCCGGCGCTGGTTGCTTGCACCAAATAAGAACCGTTGGTGGTTGGCGTATACGTTATGCTAGTAGCGCCATCAATTTTTGTAGAGCCAGAATACCATTGGTATCCTCCGGTAGCTGCTACACCAGCATTCAACTCATTACCCGTTTGTGAAATTGATGGTTTATTAGGTGTAGCACTTACGTTAACGCTTAGGGTGTTTTTTGTGCCCGCACAGGTTCCGTTTAACGCCGTAACTTCTATGCTGATGTTGTTGTTTTCAAAAACTAGGGCGTATTCTGTGGCAGAGTTTTTAGTAAAACTATTTGTGCCAGTGATTTTCCATTCAAAATTGGTTGCACCAGCAGTCGGCACAACGGTATAAGTTGCAACCCTGTCTGTACAGCCAGTGGTTGGGCCTTTAATTTCCGGAAGGATACATTGCGCAAATACAGTGTGTGTAAGCAACCCGAAAAACAAAAAGATAGGTAAAAGTTTTTTCATTAATTCAAAAATTTATTAAAGTTAAGGAAATTATCTTTTTAGGCAATAACCAAAATGTTGTTATACTAATATGTTAGTAAAATAGATACATAAATGTTTATTTTTGTGGGATGAAGTTACCAATAATAGCCTACGGAGACCCGGTTTTAAAGAAAGTTGCAGTCGATATTGATGAAAATTACCCAGATCTCAAGATATTAATCAATAATATGTTTGAAACAATGTATGCTGCCAGCGGGGTAGGTTTGGCCGCTCCGCAGGTGGGCTTGCCCATAAGGTTATTTGTGATAGATGCCTCTCCGTTTGGTGAAGACGAGGAAGCGTTAAAGGGTTTTAAGAAGGTTTTTATTAATCCGGTTATACAAGAAGAAAGCGGCGAAAAGTGGGAGTTTAACGAAGGCTGCCTCAGCATTCCTGATATTAGAGAGAATGTTAGTCGTCATAAAGATTTAAAAATCAGCTATTTTGATGAGGATTTTAATTTTAACGAAGCAACTTTCACCGGTTTGGCAGCCCGTGTAATTCAACATGAGTACGACCATATACAGGGAAAACTTTTTACAGATAGGATAAACCCACTACGTAAAACGATGCTTAAAAGTAGGTTAGATGCGATTTCTAAAGGAGCGGTTAAAGTTGATTACAAAATGAGATTTCCCATGCAGCAAAGGAAAAAGAGATAATTAATTTTAGGAGGTCAGGTTTTAGGTGGTTAGTTTGTTAGCGCTTTTCTAAAGCAATTTGGTTCGTTAGTAATTACCCGTTAGCAGGTGTAGCTCCCCCTCCTTCGTATATGGTTGGGGTGAGGCTCCTAATCTTTATTCCTCGCTTTATTGCCTTCCGTAATTTGCTTAATAAGTGCACCCCATGCAAAAGGATTTAGCAAAGGGTTGGTTTGCACCATGTGGCTATTGTTTAACTTGTTATGGTTGTACTGAAAGCTATTGATGTTGTATTCGGCTCCGTCTCTTGGTAAAGATGAGTATAAGCTGCTCAAACTTTCTTTTGATAAATTTTTCATCGCTATCTCCAAATCATCATCCGCAAACTTTAGGGTTAAAAAGTCTTTTTTAAACTCATCTACACTCGCCCATGGAAAAACCGTTACCGTTGGCAGTTCAATATTATCGGGCTTAATCTTAATTAGGGCGGTAAACTTTCGTTCTTCTAGGCCTTTTGGTATGGTAAGGTTTAATTTTTTATAACCTATAGAACTGAACAAAATACTATCGCCCTCATGCACCACAAAAGAAAAATAACCTTTATAGTTGGCACTGTAAGCTTTTCCTCCCTCTGATAAATTTTTGATAGTTACGTAAGGCACAACAGAATTGCTGTCTTTATCATAAATAACTCCAGAAAACTGCACCAAAGGACTACTTTGCTGACTAAAAGCCTGCAAACCAAAACCAAGCAATATCAGGATAAGCAGTTTTTTCACTTTGCTAATTTATATCAAAAAAGTTTTGGCGACTAATTAACTGTGTTAATTTATGTTAAACAAAAAGCGCCTAATTTTGTAACGGTAAGGCGCTAAATATGTTTTAGAGATGGCTTTATTTAACATTAGGCATTACCGCGTGTGGCGAATCAATGGCGGTAAGATTTATAGCTTCAACCGCCACAATTTCTGGTACCGCCTTTTTTACCGCCTGCTCAATTCCTGCTTTTAGCGTCATGATACTCATCGGGCATGACTCGCATGAACCCAAAAGTTTAATTTTTAAAACTTTATCATCCGTTATTTCTAATATAGAAACGTTTCCTTTATCAGCGATTAGGTAAGGTCTTATGGTGTCTAAAGCCGCCTCAACGCTTGCTAATAAATCTTCTTTCTCACTCATGTTATTTTATTTTATCTAAAAATACAGATTTTATTCTGCTATACGGCATCGGTTTTATGATTAGCCAAGTTGTTTCTGATGGCTATTTGTTGGGCAACTTTTTGTGCCAATTCCATAAAAACGGCAGCAGTTAAACTGTTTTCTTGCAAAACCGCCGGACTGCCACTATCGCCAGCTTCACTGATGCTTTGTACTAAAGGTAGTTCTCCTAAAAATGGTGCATTGTACATTTCGGCGAGCTCTTTACCTCCGTTTTTGCCAAAGATGTAATATTTATTTTCTGGCAGTTCGGCAGGGGTAAAGTACGACATGTTTTCTACCACACCCAAAATTGGGATGTTAATGGCCTCCATTTTAAACATACCTATTCCTTTTTTTGCATCAGCAAGGGCAACTTGCTGTGGCGTGGTTACAATCACAGCACCAGCTATCGGAAAGCCTTGTGCAACAGTGATGTGTATATCTCCGGTACCGGGTGGTAAATCAACCACCAAATAATCCAGCTCGCCCCAATCAGCATCATTAAAAAGTTGTTTAACCGCATTAGAAGCCATTGGGCCCCTCCATGGCACAGGTTGGTTTGGGTCGGTAAAAAAACCTAAGGAAAGCAATTTTATACCGTACTGCTCAATAGGCTCAATCCGGGTTTTGCCGTTAACTTCGGCAGCTTTTGGCTTTGCGCCCTGTAGCCCAAACATAATCGGTACAGATGGGCCGTAAATATCTGCATCGATTAAACCTACTTTTGCGCCGTTTAGTTTCAACGCCAACGCAAGGTTTGCAGCAACGGTTGATTTTCCAACGCCTCCTTTTCCAGAAGCAACAACAATAATATTTTTTATATCTCCGGTTAATTGTTGCGGTGGCGCAGTAACTCGGCTACTCATTTTAATGTTAATCTCTGCCTCTTTGCTTACAAAATGTTTAATGGCATTTCTACACGCGTTCTCTAACATTTCTTTCATTGGGCAAGCCGGGGTGGTTAAAACAACAGTGAAACTCACATTATTGCCATCAACAACCAAATCCTCAATCATTTTTAAAGTCACCAAATCCTTTTTAAAATCGGGATCCTCAACATTTTTTAAGGCGGCTAATATATCTTCTTCAGTAAACAACATCTCTTTAAATTATTTCCGAATTTACAAAACTTACAATGATATACAGGATTCGGCGTTGTTTTTGACACAAAATCGAGAAATAAAAAACATATTTGAAGATTGTTTTTATGTATTGCCACAGTTTATGAATAAACCTAACCAGAAGCTCTTTTTTCAAAAGTATCGGAAACCTATTATAGTTAGCGCAGTAACGTTTTTAGCACTCCTTGTTATTGGTGTTTGTATTATTTACACTAAAAGAGATGAGCTTTTAAAGGCGGCAATAAGCAAAGGGATTTTTAAGGCAAAGGCAGACTATGATTTAAACGTTAAAATAGGGGCTTACGGGTTTGACGGTTTAAATTCCGTGTATGTTAAAGATGTTTATGTAATACCCGAAAACAGGGATAGTTTAGCCAGCATCCAAAACTTAAAAATTGGCGTTAAATTGTTACCACTTTTGTTCGGAAATGTACGGATAGCGGAGTTAAATGTAAGGAATGCGTTAATTTCTCTTGTTAAAAAAGACAGCTTGAGCAATTATGATTTTTTGTTTAAGAAAAGCAAACAAGATTCGCTAAAAAAAGAATCGAAAACGGATTTATCTGAGTTGGCCAACAAATTATTAAAGAAAGCTTTAGATAAAATACCCGAAGATATGGATGTAAAAAACTTTGTATTGAGCTACCGGCAAGATACAACCCATTTTACATTAAAAACAGAGAGCGCAACCATTACTAACGGAGAAGTTAATTCAACAATTAAACTAAATAACAACCAGGCTATTTGGCATATTACCGGTACGGCAAACCCGGCAAACCAGCAATTGGATTTAAAGCTATTTGCTGATAACCAAGCAGTTAAATTTCCGTATTTAGATAGCAAGTATGGGTTAAAGTTAAGTTTTGATACGGTGCAAACCACAATGAGAAGTGCAAAACAAAATGGCAAAGAGTTTGAAATTGACGGAACTTGGGCGGTGCGGAACTTGGTAATTAACCACCCAAAAATTGCACCTAATGATGTGATTATAAAATCGGGGAGCATTGATGCTACCATGCTTATTGGTGCCAATTACGTTGCTTTAGACAGCAGCTCTGTGGTAAGTTTGGGGAAGGCGCAGATTAGTCCGTTTGTTAAATTGACCTTCGGGAAAAAGAAAGTTTACCAGCTTAAGGTTCATGCTTATGACCAAGTTGCGCAAGATGTTTTTGATGCTTTCCCCATTGGATTGTTTGAATCTTTAGAAGGTATAAAAGTGCAGGGAAAATTAAGTTACGCACTAAATTTTTATTTAGATGAAGCACATCCGGATGATGTGGTTTTTACATCGGGACTTAAAGGTGATGATGACTTTAAAATTTTAAGATTTGGCAAGGTTAACTTCCAAAAAATAAACTCACCTTTTGTTTATACACCTTACGAAAAAGGGAAACCTGTGCGTAATATTGTGGTAGGGCCTGCCAATCCAAATTACACGCCGCTCCAGTCGATATCGCCCAACATGCGAAATGCGTTAATCAGTTCAGAGGATCCTACTTTTTACTCGCATAAAGGATTTGAGGAAGAAGCTATCAGAAAGTCAATAGCAACAAATTTTAAGGCAAAGTCATTTAAACGAGGCGCAAGTACCATCTCCATGCAGTTGGTAAAGAATGTTTTTTTAAACAGAAAGAAAAACTTAGCTCGCAAGTTTGAGGAGATTTTAATTGTTTGGTTGATAGAAAACGAAAAATTAGTTTCTAAATCCAGAATTTACGAAGTGTATTTAAATATTATAGAGTGGGGTAACAATGTTTACGGCATTGGCGAGGCGGCACATTATTATTTCGGTAAATCACCGGCAGAACTTACCGTAGGCGAATCTATTTATTTAGCCAGCATTGTGCCCAAACCAAAAGCATCTTTGTATAAATGGCAGCCCGATGGCTCGCTAAAAACCTACATGAGCGGTTATTTTGCTTCGTTGGGCAAACTAATGGCAATTAACGGCTACATCCCAAGAGACAGCAGTAATTACGGTTTTTACGGGGTTAGGTTAAAAGAAAGTTTAAGGCGGCAAATTGCACCCGATGATTTTGTGCCTGATAGTTTGACTGATGATGACGAAGGCGGCTTTTTTAATTTGAATATCTTTAAAAAGCCGTTGAAAGATAGCATCGAAAAAAAAGAATCATTTTTAAGACGCGTTTTCGAAAGTGGAGAAAGCAGCAAAGCAAATCGGAAAGATAGCGTAGCTAAAACACCCAGAGAGCTGCGAAGAGAACGCAGGGAACAAAGAAGAAACCGCTAAATCATTTATTTTTAGCAATAGTTTAGGTTTTTATTCTTTTTGCCGTAAAAATATCCTATATTTTTTGTTTTAGGTATAAACCTTGCATGGTTTTAACAAATTATATAATTTATGGGAAGACACGTTTATGAAACCGGATTAATTGGCAATTGCTCTTTTTTAGCTCATATACATAAAAACACCGATGTCAAATGGCTATGCTGGCCAAGATTTGATAGCTCATTTGTATTTGGCTCTATGTTGGATGACGAAAAAGGCGGTGAATTTTCTATAAAGCCTTCCGGCGATTTTAGCTCGAAGCAATACTACCAAGAAAATACAAACATTCTTTGCACAGAAATAACTACAGAAACCGGAAAATATCGCGTTACAGACTTTGCCCCGCGGTTTCAACAGTACGATAGGTATTTTAAACCCTTAATGCTTGTGCGTAAAATAGAACCTTTAGAGGGCAATCCGCATATTAAAATTGTATGCAAACCGGTGTACAATTATGGGCTTACTACCTTAGAAACGGTTAGAGGCAGCAACCACGTAAACTTTAAAGGGTGCGGCGGAAATATGCGCTTAACTACTAATGCTACCATATCTTATATAGTAGAAGACCAGTACTTTATTTTAAAAGAAACCAAATATGCGATATTAACCTACGGCGAGCCGTTAGAAGCTGGAGCCGAAGTAACAGCCGAACGGTTTCTGCAGGAAACAAACGCCTACTGGCGAACATGGATTAAGCGTTCATCAATCGGAGATTTTAACCAGGAATACGTAATACGTTCTGCGTTGGCGTTAAAAATCCACCAGTACGAAGATACTGGTGCCATCATTGCTGCAAGCACAACAAGTTTGCCCGAGTTTCCGGGTAGTGGCAGAACATGGGATTATCGGTATTGTTGGCTACGGGATACTTACTACGTTATAACCGCTTTGCACCACATTGGCCATTTTGAGGAAACGGAAAAATATTTTGACTACATAACTGATATTTCTTTTGAGGAGGGTCTGCGCTATCAACCCTTGTACAGCATATCCAGGCAAAACGATTTAACAGAACACATTGCCGACCATTTAAAGGGCTATATGGGCAATGGGCCAGTGAGGATTGGTAACCAGGCTTATGAGCATATCCAAAATGATATTTACGGGCAGGCCTTAATTTCCCTACTTCCTTTATATACCGACCATCGTTTTGTGTTTTCAGAGCGTAAAGATTCGGCACATTTGGTAGAAGTTGCACTTAAACGGATTGAGCACACTATTGATGAAAAAGATGCAGGCATTTGGGAGTTTAGAAATAGTGCCTACATGCATTGCTACAGCAATTTATTTCAGTGGGCGGGCTGTAATGCGGCGTTAAAAATTGCTAAAACCATTGATAATAAAGAATTAGAAGCAAAAGCCCTGAGTTTGATGGAAAGAGCAGCGCAACACATAGAGGCCTGTTATGATCCGGTTCGTAAGGTTTATACCCATGCGGTAGGCAGCCCGTATTTGGATGCCAGCACTTTGCAGTTGATTATGATGAACTATCTGGATCCTAATTCGCAAAAGGCAAAAGACCATTTATCTGCGCTTGAAAAAGAACTGAAAACGCCAAAAGGATTATTTTACAGGTATTTGCATAGCGATGATTTTGGAAAGCCAGAAAGCACATTTTTAATATGCGCTTTTTGGTACGTAGAGGCTTTAGCCTGTGTAGGCAGATTAGATGACGCCATCAGAGAATTTGAAAAGCTGATGCCTTACGCAAATGAACTGATGCTTTTTAGCGAAGATATTGACGAAAAAGATGGCAGTATGTGGGGAAATTTTCCGCAGGCATACAGCCACGTTGGGTTAATGAACGCAGCTTACAGAATTTCGAACAAATTAAATAAGCCGCTCTATCTATCTTCAGAGGCTGTGAAGTAACTTGCGAACTTCATCTACATTTCTGAGGTAGTAATTTGCCTCAGAAATGCTACTGCCCACTTTAATTGTTATGGCAATATCATTAATGGCGGTAAAAATATCCTCATCGGTGTGGTCATCGCCCATGGCTAATAAAAAGTCAAACTTTTCTTGATGTAAATACTCTAAGGTGGCTTTCCCTTTATTTATTTCTGCGTTTTTTACCTCAATAACCTTGTTGCCGGGCAATAATTGCAAACCCATTTCGCGGGTAAGGTAGCGCATATTGCTAATTAGCTCATTTGCCCTAAGTTCGCCCAGGCCGCTTTCTACTTTTCGGTAGTGCCAGGCTAGGGCGTAACGTTTTTCTTCGATAAAGCTGCCTGGTGTGCGGTCCGAGTAGGATTCTAACATTGGGCGCACATTTACTTTCCACTTGTCTGATAGGTTTGGGGTTTCTTGCCAGTTACCGTTTCCGTACTTTTTCCAGGCGCCATGTTCTGCAATTAAATCTATTTGTGGCAGGTGGCCAAACCATTGCTCTAAGGTTTCGTGTTTTCTACCGCTAATGATGATGACATTATTTCGCTCATCACTGCTTAGCTTATTAATAAGCTGGTAAAGTTCTGCATCGGGCGAAGCTTCATCTATGTTCTTCTTAAAATTAACCAAAGTTCCATCGTAATCTAAAAACAAGGCTCTTCGTTTTGCACTTCGCATTTTTAACACAAATTCTGCCACCAATTCGCTGTTAACATGTTTAGCTCGTCTTGATTTTTCCGCCGCTTTGGCATCTTGTAACTGATCCATAAATATTTTTACCCAGTGTTTAATGTCAAATTTTGTAACCGTTTGCTTTAAACTTCCCATTCGCAGCATTTGTTCTTCTTCGCTCATTTCTAAGCCTTCTATTATGGCCTTGCTCATTTCCTCCAAGTTGTTTGGATTAATAATTATGGCTTCAACTAATTCCTTTGAAGCGCCTGCCATTTCACTAAGAATTAAAACACCATCATTTTCTGTCCTGCTGGCAATGTATTCTTTACTTACCAGGTTCATGCCATCACGCATAGGCGTTACCAGGCAAATATGTGATTTGTTGTACAATGCAGAGAGTTCTTCGATGGGGAAAGAGCGGTAAAAATATTGAATAGGGTTCCAGCTAGAAGTGCGAAACCTGGAATTGATGTTTCCTACCATTTTGTCAATATCGTCTCGCAATTGGCTGTATTGTGGGATGGTATCTCTGGAAGGAACCACTATCATGTGCAAACAAATCCGCTCTATGTATTTTGGATTTTCTACCAGCACTTTTTCAAATGCCATAAGGCGCTGTATAATTCCCTTGCTGTAATCCAGCCTATCAATTGATAAAATAAGCTTAATATCGCCCAAAATTTGTTGATAATCATCTATTAGCCGGATAACTTCTGGCGTTGTGGGCAGCGTACTAAACTTTTCTGCATCAATCCCCATAGGAAAAGCATCTATTTTAATGTTTCTGTCTTCTTTGTGAATTACGTTGGCGCTGGTTTGTATCGGTAAAACCCGGGTTGCCGAGCTGGTGAAGTGCCTTACGTCATCATAAGTGTGGAAACCTATCAAATCGGCACCTAACATGCCTTCCAAAAGTTCGGCTCGCCAAGGGATTAGTCTAAAAAGCTCGTAAGACGGAAAAGGAATGTGTTGAAAAAAGCCAACCGTAGCGTTGGGCAAACTATCTCTGATTAATGCCGGTAACAGTAATAATTGATAATCCTGAATCCAAATTACGTCATCTGGTTCTGCTATCTCTAAAACGGCATTTCTAAATTTTTCGTTTACACTTTTGTAGCTGTCCCAATAACTTTGTTCATATTGCGCATACGTGGCCATGTAGTGGAAAATAGGCCAAAGCGTTTCGTTTGAAAAACCTTCGTAGTATAAATGAATTTCTTCTTCGGTTAAAAAAACAGGCGCCAGGTTTTCTTTACTTAATTTCTTTCTGATGTTATCTTCATCGGTTTTTGGTACATCTAAGCCGCACCAACCCACCCAAATATTGTCTCCTTCTTTATAAATAGAGCCTAAACCGGTGGCCAAGCCTCCTTCGCTCACCTTTAAATAATAATCATCATTTTCTTTGCTAATTTTTACGGGTAATCTGTTCGAAATAATAATGGTTTTGCTCATAATGGTTTTTCTGAATTGTTTTTATGATAGCAATTACTTCTCCAAAATCAAAAAAAATGGCTATTAATTTAAATTTTTGCAGTAAAATATGGTTTTTTAAATCAAAGTATTCTTTAGCTGGCTTGTTTTTTGCCTGATTGATAATTTTTAAATTTTGATATGTTAAAACTTTTTGAACACAACAACATGTTGGCCATACCAAATTGGCTTTTTGATATCGCCATCATCCTAACAGCAGTAATTACAGGTTTTGTACTAAAGTTTTGCCTTGTTAGGCTTACGCGATATTATAAAAGTAAAAGTGAGTTTTCTTTTTTACGGTCCGCCGTAATTAGGGTTGGTAAACCCTTAAATTTCTTTTTGCCATTTGTTTTGTTAAGCATCACTAAATCTTTAGTTGTTTTATCGCCACAGCTACTTGTGGTGTACAGCAAACTAATTGAAATTGGACTTATAGTTACCTTTGCTTACATACTAACCAGTTTGGTGCAGGTGCTTCAAGATTTTATCATCTCAACCTATAGTTTGCAAAAAGAAAATAACCTTAAAGAAAGAAAAATAAGAACGCAGCTACAGTTTTTACGGAAGATTTTGGTAGGGATAATTGTTGTATTGACTGTTGCGGCTATACTTTTTAGTTTTGAGGGGATGCGCAGGATTGGAGCAGGTTTATTAACCGGAGTTGGCGTTAGCGGTATTATAATTGGGTTTGCTGCGCAAAAATCTTTAGGAAATTTATTGGCGGGTTTTCAGATAGCGTTTACACAACCAATACGTATTGATGACGTTTTGGTAGTTGAGGGAGAATGGGGAAGGGTTGAAGAAATTACGCTAACCTATGTGGTTTTACATATCTGGGACGAGCGAAGACTAATTTTGCCGATTAATTATTTTATTGAAAAGCCTTTTCAGAACTGGACGCGTAGTACCGCCGAAATTTTGGGTACTGTGTTTATTTATGCAGATTATAGCTTGCCGCTGGATACGTTGCGGAATGAGTTTGATAGACTATTAGACGAGACTCCTTTATGGAATAAAAAGGCAAAAGCGGTTCAATTGACCGATGCTAAAGAAAATGTGATTGAAATTAGGGCCTTAATGAGCGCCAACAACTCGTCGGAAGCTTTTGATCTGAGATGCTACATCCGCGAAAATCTTATCCATTTTATCCAAAAAAACCATCCGAATGCTTTGCCCAAAACGCGAGCGTTTTTACAATCGGCAGCGGAAAGCCAAAAAGAAAAAGATTAATTAGGTAAAAGATGCAGAAACGGCGATTTTAGGTAAAAGCGGCAAAAAAAAAGCTTCCAGAAATAGTTTTCTGAAAGCTTTTTTTTGGAATAATTTTTTTATTCTGCAGCTGGAGTTTCTTTTTCAGGAGCTTCTTCTGCTGGAGTTTCTGCTACTGCTTCTTCCGCAGGCGCTACTGCTTCTGCAGTAACCTCTTCAGCAGCCTCTTCTTCTACAACTTCTTCCGCTGGGGGAGTGTTTTTAGCCGCAATTGCTGCTGCAGTTGCCTCTTTCTTTTTGGTTTCTGCTGCTAAAGCTAATTTTTTAGCTGCTTCTTTACTTGAAGATAAGCCGTCTTTTTTAGCTTGAACTTTATTGCTTTTACTTTCTAACCATGCCGCAAATTTAGCATCGGCTTGTTCTTGAGTTAAAGCACCTTTTGCAATACCGCCATTTAAGTGGTTTTTGTAAAGTACACCTTCATGAGAAAGGATGGTTTTTGTAGTATCTGTTGGCGTAGCGCCGGTTGATACCCATTTAACTGCACTGTCAAAATTTAAAACGACAGTTGCTGGGTTAGTGTTTGGATTGTAAGAACCTAATCTTTCGATAAACTTACCATCTCTTGGAGATCTTGAATCTGCCACCACGATGTAATAAAAAGGTTTTCCTTTTTTACCGTGTCTCTGTAATCTGATTTTAGTTGCCATTTTTTAAATACATTAAAGTTTTGCAATATCCCTTTTCCCGAAAGGGACGCAAATGTACATTTTTAAATGCGAATTAGCTAATGCCTTATTTTAATATTTTTTTATGAAGCTTAAAAAATTGTGATACTTTTATTTTATGTATCAAAAATCGTTTTTTACAGCTTTAATTTATAGCATGCTGGCTTTTTTTGCCCACGCTCAAGAAAATATGGTTTTGCTATCATTTAACAGTGGTACCTCAAAAGTAATTAAAAGAGGCGATTACGTTAGGCTAGCTTACCCAGCAGCTAAAATAGATGTTAAAAAGCCGAACAACCTACAAGAATTTTTGGGCTTTAGAGGAAGGGTTGACTCTATTTCGATTGATAAAATTTGGTTAAATGTTGATAAAAGAACCCGTAAACAAGTTAGTTTTGTACTTGCAGATGTTACGGCGATAAAAAAAGTATCCAAAGCCGCGGAATTTTTTACTTTTTTGGCATCGTGGGCAGTTATTGGTAGTGGTGCGGCATTGGCTACTCACGCTGCGGATTTAAATAACGGAGCCGTTGTTTTTGCTGGGATTGCCTCTTTGTTTCCGGCTGCTATATTAACCGCAAACGTGTTTTATCCAACAAAACCTTTACGTAAGGTTGCTAAAGATTACACGTTAACGGTCGTTACGATTAATTAGGCATGGCGCTTTTTTAACGTTGCTCATTGTTTTTTGTAATATCTTCGGTTAAGATATACGTTTAGCCTATCGTTTTAAAGTCTCCATTTCCAGAACGTCATCGTATTCTTTTTTATG
>DASVGY010000035.1:0-4293 GCA_036379295.1 Pelobium sp. | reverse complement strand
ACGAAGTAGAAAAAATGTCTAAATCTAAATTCAATGTGGTTAACCCCGATGATCTGGTAGAACGTTACGGCGCCGATACTTTACGCATGTACGAAATGTTTTTAGGTCCGCTGGAGCAAAGTAAACCATGGAATACCAACGGAATTGAAGGTGTTTTTAAATTCTTAAGAAAATTCTGGAAGCTTTTCCATGATGATGCTTTCAACTTTGTGGTTTCTGATGAAGAACCTACCAAAGCAGAACTAAAAGCTTTGCATAAAATCATTAAAAAAGTAGAAGAAGATATTGAGCGTTTCTCTTTCAACACATCGGTTTCAAGCTTTATGATTGCAGTAAATGAGTTAACAGACTTAAAATGCAATAAAAGGGCAATTCTGCAAGAAATGGTGATTTTGCTTTCTCCGTATGCGCCCCACATCGCCGAAGAGCTTTGGAAACGATTAGGAAACAAAGAAGGAACGCTTTCTTATGCCCAATTCCCTGTTTTCAACCCACAACATTTGGTTGAAAATGAGTTTGCTTATCCCGTTTCTATCAATGGAAAAACAAAGATGAATTTAACTTTGCCACTTTCATTAGAACCTGCAGACGTGGAAAAAGAGATAATGGCAAACGAACAAGTATTAAAATATTTGGACGGCAAAACGCCTAAAAAAGTAATTGTAGTTAAAGGAAGAATAATTAACCTTGTTTTATAATACTTGGATAATTTATACGTTTTAAAGGTGAGGTTACTCAAAAATCCCAAATTTGTGTAACCTCTTCAATAACCAAAACGTAGAACGCTTATTGCCCTTTTATGAAAACAAAAATTTACATGTTATTGTGCTTTTTGAGTATGTCGGTTTTTTACGCCAGTGCTCACCAAATTGATTCAACAGACACCACCGCGGAACTAAAAATTCATGATCAGCAAATTATTTACCAAGAAGAAATCTTAGGTAAAATCGAAACACTTAGAACCGATGCTACCAATGCCGAATCGGAAGATTTTACCATTGAAATTTTTAGTAAAAAAGGCGACTTGGTTGCTAAGTATAATGTAAAAATGTTGGCTCGTTTAAAAAAGAACAAAGATTACATTCTGTCGGCCGAGTTAAAAACTTTAAAAGATAATGTTGTTCATAACGGCTCAAATTTTCTGGATTTTCATTCTAAAAGTTTTTCTAACGAAAAAATGAATAACCTATTGCAGATTGATAAGGCCGTAAAATACCTATTTGCACACCGCTATCTTTAGCAGTATTAACACATTTTTAAGCCACTACTGTAATGGTCGTTTTTTTTCTTTAACATTGAGGTAGATGAAAATCTCTATCATTACGGCAACTTATAATTCAGAAGTATTTCTTTCAGATGCTATCGATTCGTACGCAAAGCAAACTTACGCCAATAAAGAGCTGATAGTTGTAGACGGACAAAGTACTGATGCTACTTTAAGCATACTTAACCAGAACAATAAGCATATAACCTCTTTAATATCAGAAAAAGATAATGGTATTTACGATGCTTTAAATAAAGGCGTTGCTTTAGCTCAAGGCGATATAATCGGGATTTTGCATTCCGATGATTTTTTGGCTCATCACCAAGTTTTAGAAAAAGTAAATCAAAAATTTAATGAGGAACCTGCAATTGATGCCATTTACGGCGATTTGCAGTACGTGGACAGGCAAAATCCAAACAAGATTCTTAGAAACTGGATTTCGGGAAGCTATGATATTTATAACTTCAAAAAAGGCTGGATGCCACCACACCCCGCTTTATTTATAAAAAAAGCCTGTTTTCACAAATTTGGCAATTATAATTTGGCGTTTAAATCTGCCGCAGATTATGATTTGATTCTTCGTTTTCTGTTTAAAAATCAAATAAAGGTTGCTTACCTGCCCCAGGTTTTAGTAAAAATGAGAGTCGGCGGATTAAGCAATAAATCCTTAAAAAACAGACTCAGAGCAAATCGGGAGGACAGGTTAGCCTTACAAATAAATGGCGTTCCAAACCCCTTGTTGGTGTCGGTAATAAAACCGCTCTCAAAATTAAATCAGTTTTGGAAGAAAAATATTTAAATTTAACCCGTGGCTTTTGACTTTTCTTTTCTGGAAATTGAATGGATTTACTACCTAATAGTAATTGTAATTTCTAGTGTAGTTTCGTTTATAGCTATCCCCTCGATTATGTTTGTGGCTCGCGAGCGCCATTTGTATGATGATGCCGAAGGGAGCAGAAAAGACCACGACCACGGGATACCACGATTGGGCGGCGTAGCTATATTCTGTAGTTTTACTATTGTATCCCTTCTTTTTGCAAAATATGATGCGGTAATTCCAACCAATATTCTGCTAACCTCCTGTATTATTTTATTTGCTGTAGGTTTAAAAGATGATTTGGCAGGCTCGGGTCCCGGAACAAAGTTTGTAATGCAGTTTCTGGTGGCAGCTATCTTGGTTCTATTGGGCAATGTTAGGCTAACAAGTTTATACGGAGTATTTAACGTTTCAGAAATACCATCTTACATCAGCATTCCGGTATCGGCACTTATTATTATGTTTATTGTAAACGCTTTTAACCTAATTGATGGCATCAATGGTTTAGCGGGCACCATAGGTTTAGTAGTAAACCTTACTTTTGCTGTTTTATTTATCCACATGGGGCAAATAGAAATGGCTTCCTTAGCTTTTAGCATGGTAGGCGCCATTATAGGTTTTTTATACTATAACTATACGCCCGCAAGGATTTTTATGGGCGATACAGGCAGCTTATTAATCGGTTTAATATCGGTAGTTTTAGCAATTAAGTTTATCGAGTTAAATAAGTTTACGGATTTTGGTGCAAGGCCGTCTTTTTTTTCGGCACCAGCCATTGCAGTAGCCATACTCATCATTCCCTTGTTTGATACTTTCCGGATATTTTCTGTGCGCATTTTAAAAGGAAGCTCCCCTTTTAAGGCAGATAGGAACCATATTCATCACCGGATTTTACGCTTAGGCTTTACACACATCCAAACCACATATTTACTGGCCTTTACAAACCTTGTATTTATTTATATTGCGCTCAATCTCAGAAACTGGGGAAATTTCTCCTTAATTTTTATGTTTTTAATTGTATGCGCCTTTATCAATTGGTGCACCACGGTACTGATTAGGGTAAAAGACCGTGGGCATTTTAAAATACAGTTTCTTTATAAGTAGTTCATTAGTTAAATTAGTCATTAGTACTTGCAAACGGCATAATTTAATGGATTGGTTAACTAACCATTAATGTTTTAAAACAGAATTTTTAGTTCTTCAATCCTATTCTTACCACATTAAGCATTAATAAACCACTGACTAATAAACTCCTCTTATCTACTAATTTCTAAAATCTCAAACTCCATTTTCCCCGCTGGTACATCAATAGCAATAATTTCTCCTACAGATTTGCCTAATAAACCTTTTGCTATCGGCGATTTAACCGAAATTTTTCCAGCTTTCATATCCGCTTCGTTCTCAGAAACCAATTGGTAGGTCATTTCTGCCCCATTTTTAATGTTCTTTATTTTAACTATAGACAGTGCCAAAACTTTAGATGTATCTAACTTGGACTCATCAATTAATCTGGCGGTGGCCAAAATATTACTTAATTGGGCAACCCGCGTTTCATGATGACCCTGCGCTTCCTTAGCAGCATCGTATTCTGCGTTTTCAGATAAATCTCCTTTGTCTCTAGCTTCTGCAATAGCTGCCGATATTTTCCTTCTTCCCTCGGTTTTTAAATAATGTAATTCTTCCTTTAGTTTTTCTAAACCCTCTTTAGTAAAATATGCTACGTCTGCCATCTTTTTATGTGTTAACTAGATTTTTGTAAAAAAAGCCCGGCGTTGGCCAAGCTCTAAAAAACAAACAAGACTACATCTGCTTTTCGCATACATAGTCTTGTTTCCTTCTTTACGAAGATATAAAATTTGAGTTTACATTTCCAAATTTTTAAGCTTTGTTGCCAACACTTCAGAAATTTTTCGGTACGAATCGAAAGTCCAACCCCCAACATGCGGTGTTAAAAGAACTTTTGGATGTGCTGCAAGTTCTTGATAAAAATCAGCTTCGCCCAATAGCGGAAACTTCTCTTTTTCTAAAACGTCCAAACCTGCACCTAAAATTTTTCCGCTATCAATCGCTTTTAAAATTGATTTTGTGTTTACAATTTCGCCACGGGCGGCATTTATAAAGAAAATAGGTCGTTTAAAATGGAGCAAGTACTCATCATCTACCAACTGCCTGGTTTCTTTAGTTAAAGGAATATGCAAGCTTAGTATATCGC
>DASVGY010000034.1:0-15522 GCA_036379295.1 Pelobium sp. | reverse complement strand
TTTATTTTTTTATCGGCAGTACCACAAGCCAAATCAAACATTCCATCAAAATCCAATCGATGTTGTAATTTTTGCTCAATTTGAAATTTATTCATTTGGTTTTGAAGATAATTATTGAAATATAAATTCAGATATATTTTTAAATTTCTTTTCAAAATTTTTAAAATAAAGCAACTTGATAAATCATTTTAATTGATATTAAGTAGTTTAGCACTATGTATCAAAAAAAAGTATCAATTCATTTGCACACTTAGCCAGATTATCTATCTTTGCACAACTTTACAAAACCACTAAGGCTTTATAAAGTATGATTCCGTAGCTCAGCTGGTAGAGCATTACACTTTTAATGTAGTGGTCCTGGGTTCGAATCCCAGCGGGATCACATAAAAAACCATCTAAACAAGATGGTTTTTTTGTTTACCATCCAATCTTGATTTCTTTTTGTTGTGATTAAAAACCTTGTTAAACAGCTTTTAATACTTTTTCGTATCGACCTTACGCGAAATATCAAATATGATAGATTGACAAGAACTATACTAAAAACAATCTTAAACCAACATTCAAATTGCGTTGATGTTGGTTGCCATAAAGGAGAAATTTTAGATTTGATGTTAAAATACGCTCCAAATGGCCGGCATCATGCTTTTGAGCCGATACCCTATTTGTTTGATAATTTAAAAAACCGCTACGGCAACAAGGTTAATGTGCATCCTTTCGCTTTGGCCGATGATAAGGGAGAAACCAGTTTTTATTTAGTAAAGAATGCGCCCGCTTACAGCGGAATTAAAATTAGAAATTACCGTATCAGAAACCCCGAGATTGAACAAATCACTGTTGCTAAAGAGCGGTTAGACGATGTAGTTTTTGGCAATCAAAAAATAGACTTTATAAAAATTGACGTAGAAGGTGGCGAATTTGCCGTACTAAAAGGCAGCATTAGGTTACTACAAAAGTACAAACCCGTAATTTTGTTTGAATTTGGAAAAGGTGCGAGTGACCATTACGGAACCACTCCCGATGATATTTTTGATTTTCTTTCGGAAGACTTTACTTACAAAATTTACACACTAGATGGTTTTTTGAGCAAGGATGAACCTATTAAAAAAGCTGATTTGGTAAATTATTTTGAAAAAGGGACAGCATATTATTTTTTAGCGGTGTAATTTTTTTGGATGATGAAGCTGGGTTAATTATCCAAAACTTTTTTTGATGCAAACAGCATCTCTGATTAGTACATCAGAGCCTTCCACTAAAAATATAGAATTCACTTGTTGATTGTTTAAAAAAGCAAAATCTTCACCATATAAATCTCTAAAATCTGCGTTAATGTAAAAACTCTCAACATCGTAAAGCTTCCACCGAGGATGCTCCACATCATATTCCAGAGATTGGTTTTTACCAGATTTAACGTAACCAAAATAGTGCTCGGTTATAAACTCTGCTTCGCTATTTGGTGTTAAATCTTTTGCCTGACTATCTGCGATAACAGAGAGTTCGTACCATTTTTTCTTTTTCCATTGATAGCTAATGTTTTGAAAGGTCTCATTCACCTCCCATTTGTGCTTCGTTTTTAAAACTTCGTAATTCTCGTGAAAAAGCGTATTTGCAACTAAGGCAATCATTGGTTTACTTACAATTTCTGATATAAAAACAGCACCTCGCTTCCAGGTTTCGCCATCTTTATATTTAACATAAAACCTAAGGTTCACCTCTTCAAAATTAACATGAAACGGAATTTTAAAGCCTTTCAACCTTGTATTTTTAAACATAAAACCAATCAAGCTGACATAATGCTTACCATTGAAGGTATCAAGCTGAGTGTGCGGCGGCAAATATTTCTTTAAAACCTGTTCTGGCACTATGTAATTGGCCATAATCAATTTACGCCATTCTGCAGTTAAAAATACTGGCTTTTTCATAAAAGAAAAGCAATTGGGATGAGGTTTTGTTTTGAGGATTTTGTAATATTCACATTTCCCTAGGAAGTTGCTATTAATGAAAAAGCCGTCCAGAAAAAATCCGAACGGCTCATCATCAATCAAAAAGATTAAATGCTAAAAGCAATACTTATTAGCGTCAATCAGTTGCTTAGCAACTCTTTGGCGAGCATTTTTTATATTAAATGGCGCAACCTTAGTAAACCTGCGTAAGCCCATCAGCATCATATTCAGTTCATCGCCTTCGGCAAATGAATTTAACGCTTCCTTACCGGCCATATAAGTTTTGTCCACAGCTTCCTGTAGGTAAATTCGCATCATATCTAACTGACCAGCACAAGCTTCTTCGCCACGCATAGAAACTAGTTTTTCGACTCTTAAAATTGTAGATTCGGCAACATATACAGAACCGATAATATCCGCAATGTTCATCAAAACTTCCTGTTCTTTAGAAAGGCTCATCATCAGTTTTTGAACTGCTGAACCTGCAATCATCAGGCCTGCTTTCTTTAAGTTTTTCAGCGCCTTTTTCTCTGCCGCAAATAACGTATCGTCTTCATCGCCAAATTCTGGAATCGACATTAGCTCTCCTGCAACCGCTGTGGCAGGCGTCATTAAATCCAATTCGCCTTTTAAGGCTCTTTTTAAAAGCATATCCACAATTAACAAACGGTTAATCTCGTTTGTGCCTTCAAAAATTCGGTTAATTCTGCTGTCGCGATATGCCCTATCCATCGGTGCATCGGCACTAAAACCCATTCCGCCGTAAATCTGTACACCTTCATCTACAATATAATCCAATACTTCTGAACCCCAAACTTTAATGATTGCACATTCAACTGCAAATTGCTCGGTAGATTTTAGCTTTGCTTTTCCGCTATCCATTCCGTCGGTTACCAATGCGTCGTAAGCGTCGTCGATGTTTTGACCAGCCCGGTAAGCCGCACTTTCAACCGCAAAGTTACGCGTGGCCATTTCAGCCAACTTGTAGCGTATAGCCCCAAACTTTGAGATATTTAAACCAAACTGCACCCTTTCGTTAGCATAGTTGATGGCATGGTCTAAAACCTTACGAGAAGAACCAATTGCTGCTGCACCTAATTTAATACGTCCGATATTTAAAATATTCACAGCTATTTTAAATCCGTTCTCGCGTTCTGATAATAAATTCTCTTTTGGAACTGCACAATCGTTAAAGAAAACCTGACGTGTGGACGAACCTTTAATACCCATTTTATGTTCTTCGGGATTCATGGTAATGCCACCGAATTCTTTTTCTACAATAAATGCTGAAAGGTTTTTATCATCATCAATCTTAGCGAACACTATAAAAATATCTGCAAAACCACCATTTGTGATCCACATTTTTTGGCCGTTTATAAGGTAATGCGTTCCATCAGCATTTAAAACCGCTTTAGTTTTTCCGGAATTGGCATCAGAACCGGCATTAGGCTCGGTTAAACAGTAACTTGCTTTCCACTCGCCCGAAGCCAATTTTGGGATGTATTTATCTTTTTGCTCTTTGTTTCCGTAATACAAAATTGGCAAGGTGCCAATTCCGGTATGTGCAGAGAGCGCTACAGCAAATGAATGGCCGGCACCGATGGCATCTGTGACCAACATGGAGGTGTTAAAATTCTTGCCAAAACCGCCATATTCTTCCGGAATAGAAACGGCCAATAGCCCCAATTCGCCAGCTTTGTTCATCAAAGATTCCATCAGGCCTTCTTCTTGCTTATCGATTCTTTCTAGATTTGGAGTCACTTCTGCCGCCAAAAAATCCTCACAGGTTTTTTGAATCATTAACTGTTCTTCATCAAATTCTTCAGGGATAAAAACATCCTGATAGCTCGTTTCGGAGATGATGAACTCCCCGCCTTTTGTTAGTTTATTTTTCATTGTTGCTATATTTTTTGATTAAAGATGAAAAGAGCAAAGAATAAAGACCCTGTTCGATTACTTATATTTATTTGATTAACGATGGAAAGAGCGAGGAATAAAGACCTTGTTCGATTACCTATATTTCTTAGATTAAAGATGAAAGGAACTAGGAATAACGGTTGACGAGCATCCCTGATCTTTGCACCTTTCATCTTTGTTCCCTCTCTAAACTAATGTTTTAATAAAATTCACAATCATTTTTTGGAGCATAATGATTTTTTGAAATATCTCATCAGGCTCAGAAATCATCCCTAAATCAGACGCTAATAAAATTTGTGTTTCTAGTTCATAAAGTGACCCTAAACTTATTTTTAGAAAATGAGCAAAATCTTTGTTTGTCCCTCTTGCAGAACCTTCTGCAATATTTGAAGGGACAGAAATTGAACATCTATTAATTTGACTGGTTAACCCAAATCGCTCATCTAAAGGGAATTTAGAAGTCAAAAGATAAACCTCTTTAACTAATGCTCCAGCATCTTTCCAAATATTTAATTGACGAAAATTATGCATCTAGTCTTTGTTCCTTGTTCTTTTCATCCTTACTCCGTTATCTTATAGTCTTTGCTCTTTCCATCCTTACTCCTTACTCCTTATTCCCACTTACAACATTTCGAAAATCCCCGCCGCACCTTGTCCACTGCCTACGCACATGGTAACCATTCCGTATTTTTGGTTTCTCCTTTTTAATTCGTTTAAAATTTGAACGGAGAGTTTTGCTCCGGTACAGCCCAATGGATGACCTAAAGCGATTGCGCCGCCGTTTACATTTACTTTTTCTTTATCTAAACCTAAAGTTCTGATGACAGCTAAAGACTGAGATGCGAAAGCTTCGTTCAATTCTATTAAATCGATTTGATCTAAAGTCATGTTGGCTTGTTTTAAAGCTTTTGGTATAGCTTCAATTGGTCCAATTCCCATAATTCTTGGAGGAACGCCCGCTACAGAATAACTTACCAATCTGGCAATAGGCTCCACGTTTAATTGTTTCAGCATTTTTTCTGAAACCACTAAAACAAAAGCGGCACCGTCTGAAGTTTGAGAAGAATTACCTGCGGTAATTGAACCGCCGGCAGCAAAAACTGGTTTCAATTTGGCCAATGCGGCCATCGATGTATCTGCCCTCGGACCTTCATCTGTATCAACCACATATTCGCGAGTCTTCTTTTTCATATTGGCATCTAAATAGTTTTCTTTAACCGTAATTGGTAAAATTCCGTCTTTTAAATGTCCGTTTTTAATCGCCTCAATTGCTTTTTGATGCGAATTGAAAGAAAATTCATCTTGATCTTCACGACTAACATTGTATTCTTTTGCAACTGCTTCGGCGGTTAAACCCATGCCCCAATACCAATCGGGGTTTTTCATGGCGACTTCTGGGTTTGGCACCACTTTCCAACCTCCGAAAGGCATTCCACTCATTACTTCTACCCCGCCGGCAACAATGCAATCGGCCATTCCAGCTTTAATTTTTGCTACGGCAGTTGCAATAGTTTCTAAACCCGATGCACAATAACGGTTAACCGTTACTCCAGGGACTTTATCGGTATCCAAAGCCATGAGCGAAATCATCCTTCCAATGTTTAGACCTTGTTCCGCTTCTGGTGTTGCGTTTCCAACGATAACATCATCGATCTGAGTTGGATCTAAGTTTGGGACTGAAGCGATTAATGCCTTGATGACATCTGATGCTAAATCGTCTGCTCTGGTAAAACGAAATACGCCACGAGGCGCTTTTCCAACTGCTGTTCTGTATCCTGCTATGATGTATGCTTCCATATTTTTTTAGTATTGAGTATAGCGTATTGAGTAATGAGATAACTTGCTTACGCCCTTATAAATTTTTTTTTTGGATTGATTAGTTCGTATTGAGTAATAAGATTTCCATTATAAAAGCTCTCAATACCCAATACTCATATCGCAATCCTACTTAGTTAATGACAATTGAAGTTTATAATTCATTTTTTGAATTTCATCGATGATTTCTAAAATTTCATTTGTGGATTTTTCATCAACAAAATTTAATTTATTTGCAATAATAAGTTGAGTTTGTAATTCATAAGCTGAACCATTGGCTATCCCTAAAAATTGTTTGAACTCGCCTTTTGTGTTTCTTCCAGCTCCTTCGGAAATATTAGAAGGTATTGAAACTGCACATCTTCTGACTTGAGAAGTTAACCCGAACCTTTCGTCTTGTGGAAACTTAGCGGATAACTCATAAACGCTAACAGCCAAATCCATTGCCTTATTCCATATTTTTAATTCTTTGATGTTGTGCATTTTCTATTTACTCATTTTTATTCATTTTGAAAAGCTCTCAATACCCAATACTCAAATCTCACTACTAATTCCTCAAAGGTTTCCCCTTAGTAATAATGCTCTGAATCCTTTCCAACGTTTTCTTCTCTCCGCATAAACTCAAAAACGCTTCTCTTTCCAAATCCAATAAATATTGCTCGGTGACTAGGGTTGGTGCGGATAAATCGCCACCGCACATAACATAACCTAATTTTTGGGAGATTTTTTGATCATAATCTGAAATATAATTTCCAGACTTCATGGTATTTGCTCCTGCGTAAACCATTCCTAATCCGTATTTGCCCAGCACTTTTATATCACTTCTCCTAACGGGTTGCGTATATCCGGCATTGGCTAATTCTAAAGCTTTTTCTTTGGCATCGGCGATAAGCCTACTCCTGTTCATGGAAACAGAAAATTTATCTTTTATCAAATAACCCAAATCATATGCTTCTAAAGCGGAAGTAGAAACCTTTGCCATTGCAATGGTCAAAAACTTTTCTTTTAAAACATTTTGCTCAATTTGTTCGGCATGGAATTCATCAGAAGCTCGCAAAGTCATCTCTTTTGTTCCGCCACCTCCAGGAATCAACCCGACACCAAATTCAACTAAACCCATGTAAGTTTCCGCATTTAACTGAACGTGGTCTGCATGCAAAGCGAACTCGCAACCGCCGCCTAATGTTAAATTGTGTGGCGCCACCACCACCGGGATGGAAGAGTAACGCAAGCGCATAGAAGTGTTTTGGAACATCTTGATGGCCATATTTACTTCGTCCCACTCCTGCTCAACCGCCATCATAAAAATCATCCCAACATTAGCTCCCGCAGAAAAATTTGCGCCATCGTTACCAATAACTAAACCTCTATAGTCCTTTTCGGCAATATCAATTGCTTTGTTGATTCCGGCTAAAACTTCGCCACCAATGGTATTCATTTTGGTATGGAATTCTAGATTTAAAATACCATCGCCTAAATCAGTCAAGGTAGTTCCCGCATTTTTCCAGATGGTTTTGCTGGCTCTAATATTATCTAACACAATAAACGCATCCTGACCAGGAATTGCTTTGTAGGATTTAGATGGGATGTCGTAATAAGTTTTGTTGCCGTTTTCAATTTTGTAGAACGATGTATTTCCAGCTTCCAACATTTCTGTAACCCATTTTGCTGGCGTATTGCCGTTGGCTTTCATCATCTCCACCCCTTCTTTCACACCTAAAGCATCCCAAACTTCAAACGGACCTAATTCCCATCCAAAACCTGCTCGCATGGCATCGTCAATACGGTAAGTTTCATCGGAAATCTCAGGAATCCGGTTAGAAACGTATTCAAACAATCCTGAAAAAGAAATTCTAAAAAATTCTGCTGCTCTATCTTTACCAGCAGCGTAAACTTTCATTCGGTCACGCAGATTTTCTATAGGTTTTGTAGCATCAAGCGTAGCGGATTTTACTTTATTTTGCGGACGGTATTCTAATGTTTTTAGATCTAAAGCTAAAATTTCTGTTTTACCGTTTTTATCTTTTGTTTTTTTGTAGAAACCCTGACCGGTTTTATCTCCAAGCCATTTGTTCTCCTGCATTTTCTTTACGTAATCGGGCAGAACAAACACCTCTTTTTGTTCATCATTTGGCGCATTTTCAGATAAACCATTTGCCACGTTAATCATGGTATCTAAACCCACTACATCGGTGGTACGGAAAGTTGCAGATTTTGGCCGTCCTAAAGCCGGACCCGTAAATTTATCAACCTCTTCAACGGTTAAATCCATTTTCTCTACCAAATGCAGTAAGGCCATGATAGAATAAACACCTACTCTGTTTGCAATAAATGCTGGAGTATCTTTACATAAAACGGTGGTTTTACCCAAAAACTTATCGCCGTAATGCATCAAGAAATCAATAATTTCTTTGTCGGTATTTGGCGTGGGGATAATCTCCAACAGTCTTAAATACCGTGGCGGATTAAAAAAATGTGTCCCGCAGAAATGCTTTTTAAAATCTTCTGACCGTCCTTCTGCCATTAAATGGATTGGAATACCAGAAGTGTTAGAAGTGATTAAAGTTCCAGGTTTTCTAAACTGCTCAACCTGATCGTAAACTATTTTTTTGATTTTTAGGTTTTCAACTACAACTTCAATTGTCCAATCGCATGAAGCAATATCCTTCATATTGTCTTCAAAATTTCCGGTTTTAATTTTATTTAAAACCGCTTTGTTATATACCGGCGAAGGATTTGATTTTGCCGCAAAAGCCAAAGCTTCGTTAACTATTCTGTTTCGAACCGCCGGACTTTCCAAAGTCAAACCTTTAGCTTGTTCCTTTTCGGTTAATTCTTTTGGTACAATATCCAAAAGCAAAACTTCTGCCCCAATATTTGCAAAGTGGCAGGCTATCCGCGAGCCCATAATTCCAGAACCTAAAACTGCCACTTTTTTAATTGTTCGTTTCATAATAATTTAAAATGTTATCAAGGTTTGTAATTGGTAGTTAACTCGTTAATAAGCATTAGCTTTTCTATCAGCTGAGCTCTTTCAGTTTCTGATAAATGCGCATCCAGATGATCATTAAATTTTCTGACGACCACCCTTGCCAAATGGCGCTTCTCTTTGCCTAAATCTGTTAGGTATAGCTTCACTGATCGTTTATCAGTTAAGTGGCTTTCCCTATAAATTAAGCCATCTTGTTCCAAATTGTTCAACATCCTACTTAAACTTGTTGATTTTAAGCCAAGTAAAGCTGCCACCTCTGAAACCGTTGTACCATTAACATCATCAATGTTAATTAACAAATATCCAATTGATTGCGTGATACCAAATTCACCAGCTAATTGATTGTATTTATTCGCGATGTTTTGCCAAGTAATTTTTAAGTGGTAATCAATCGTTTCCTGATGCTTCATTAGCTTTGCTTCTTTAGTTAAGATTTTTTTGGTATCATCGGTTATTGTTTCAAATGTAAATAACTTTAATTTATTATGCAAGCATAACAAATTAAGAATTAATTGTTTCAAAAGCGACTTTTTGGTGTAGTTTTTGATTGCACAAACCACTAATACTAAACGAAATTGCGGGTTAACATACTTACACAAACTTTTAAATGATTTTAATAGTTGATGATAAACGGGAGAATATTTATTCTCTGAAAAAACTACTGGAATCAAAAGGATTTAGCGTTGATACCGCTTTGTCTGGCGAAGAAGGCTTAAAAAAGGTACTTAACACCGATTATGCCCTTATTATTTTGGATGTGCAGATGCCATCTATGGATGGTTTTGAAGTTGCAGAAACCCTAAGTGGCTTTAACAAAACAAAGGATATCCCAATTATTTTTTTATCGGCTGTTAACACTAACAACCAATTTATCAACAAGGGCTACGAGTCTGGCGGGATTGATTACGTGGTAAAACCCTTTGACCCCGAAATTCTGCTGCTTAAAGTTAATAATTTTGTTAAACTGTATAAACAAACCAAGGAGTTACAAGATACGCAGCAGGCTTTAAGAGCTGAGATTGACATCCGAAAAAAGGTGCAGTCTGAGTTAAAGGAACGGGTTGAGGAACTTCAAAACATTTTGGAAGCACTGCCTTTAATTGCATTTACTGCTAATGAGCGTGGCGAAATTGAATTTGCTAACCATAATTGGTTTAAGTACAGCAATTCTGCGGAAGAGTTTCCTCAAACTTTTAACAACGAAGTAGATATTAAAAAAGAGTGGCAAAAAGTACTTAAGAAAAGGAAAAATCTTGAACTTGAGGTTTGCATAAAAGAGCTAGATAGCCAATATTTTAGGTACCATCTTTTACGAATTGTACCCATTTTGGAGGATAAGAAAAGCCTTAAATGGATTGGCACATTTACAGACATTGAAGACCAAAAGCAGATTGAGAAAAAAAAGGATGATTTTTTAAGTATCACCAGTCACGAATTAAAAACGCCGCTAACAAGCGTAAAAGCATATATTCAATTACTTTCGAGGTCTTTGAAGGACCACGAATCTGCTCAGGTGAAAAGTTACATAGAAAAAGCGCAGCTACAAGTAGGAAAATTAAACGAACTGATATCTGATTTGCTTGATGTATCTAAAATAGAAAGTGGCGAATTAAAATTGAATAAAAAACCTTTTGATGCTAAAAATCTAATTAACGCCGCCCTAGAAACTATACAGCAAACACATGATGATTTTGAAGTGATTGTTGAAGGCAATGAAACTTCTTTGATGGTTAACGCAGATGAAGCCCGGGTTGAGCAGGTTTTAATCAATTACCTCACAAACGCTCTAAAATATTCCATCAACCAAAAAACCGTAAAAATTACCAGAGAAGTATCAGATAACAAACTGATAATTAAAGTGCTGGACAATGGAGTTGGTATTCCAGAAGAGAAGCAAAGACTAATTTTTTCTAAATTTTACCGTGTGGAAGAATCTTCGTTAAAATTTCAAGGTTTAGGCATAGGTTTATACATCTGCGCAGAAATTATCAAAAAACACAATGGCGAATTAGGAGTTACCAGCTCTACCGAAAGTGGATCTGAGTTTTATTTTTCTATCCCAATTAACTAAAAACATAGCAAACACATGGCAAATAAGTTTATTAGAAATCTACAAATTGGATTTGCGGTATCCTTCCTTATTTTAATTTTAAGCTCTTCGGCATCCTATATTTCTATCAAACAATTACTAAGAAACCAGGAATGGGTAAAACATTCTTTGCGGGTATCAAAAACCTTAGACGATGTGCACTTGAACCTCAAAGATAAAGTGATAGGGATGAGAGGCTACTTATTAACCAAACAAGACAAATATGTAAAGCCTTATTATAACAGCAAATTACAGCAAGACTCTTTATTATCAGCACTTGCTACGCAGGTTAGCGATAACCCAGACCAAACGGCAAACACTAAATTGCTTACCATACAATTTTCTGATTATGATGAAGTGTTAGAAAGCCTAATAAGCCGTACGAGGGCAGGATTAGTAAACAGCGCTGCACGAATTGATGTTGGTAGGGAGTTATGGGACCGTGTTCAGCGTCAAATTATTAAAATGAAAGCGGTGGAGCGTGATTTACTTGCCGAACGAATAGCTGCTACAAAACAAGCTTCTGCACTTACCCCTATTCTGCTCATATTATCCGGAATTATATCGCTTATTATTACACTGGTTTTCTACATTAAAATCAAAAATGACTTTAACGAACGAGAATCGTTAAAGGCCAGTCTGCTAAAAAAAGATAAAGAAACGAGCCAGAGCATACTTAAAATCGAGGAAATTGCGCAGCAAATTGCGCTAGGTAATTATACCACCAGAGTAGCCAGTGAAAACTTGGGGATTTTAAGCAAACTGAGCGAATCCCTCAATAATATGGCAAATTCGCTTGAACTTTCGTTTAACAAGCTTAATGATAATGAATGGCTACAAAAAGGTTTGGCAGAACTTAATGAAAGACTGGTGGGCAATAAGTCGGTAGATGTTATTTGCGAAGAAACCATCGATCATATTATTAAGTATGGCCAATGTGTTAACGGCGCTATTTATCTGTACGAGGACGGGAGATTAATTTTAAAAAAGGCTTACGCGAAGGAATCTTTTATGAAGCCTGTTTTTGAAGAAGGCGAAGGACTTGTTGGCCAGGTTTTTAAAGATAAATCAGTTAGAATTATAGATAACCTAGAGAGCAATTTCATCACCACCGTTGGAACAGGTGCTTTGCAACTCTCGCACTTATTGCTTTGTCCGGTTATGTTAGATAAAGCCGCCATTGGCGTGATTGAAATCGGCGCTAAGGAAGCTTTTAGTGATATTGATTTGCTGTTCCATACCCGTGTTTGTGAAAATATTGGAATAGCTGTGAGCAGTGCTCGGTCTCGCAGGCACATACAAGATTTATTGGAGGAAACGCAAGCTCAAACAGAAGAACTACAATCGCAACATAGCGAATTAGAAAACTTAAACGCTGAGCTAGAGGCGCAAACGCAAAAATTGCAAGCTTCTGAAGAAGAATTAAGGGTACAGCAAGAAGAATTACTACAATCTAACAAAGAATTGGAAGAACGCTCTACGCAACTCGAAGAAAAGAATAGCGAAATTATTGAGAGAAATAGAGAAATTCAGCAGAAAGCCGAAGCACTTGCGCTAAGCACAAAGTATAAGTCCGAATTTTTAGCAAACATGTCTCACGAGTTACGTACACCGCTAAACTCAATCCTCCTACTATCACGTTTAACTGCCGAAAATCCTGAGGGCAATTTAAACGAAGAGCAAATTGAGTCGGCAAAGGTGATTCAAAGTTCTGGAAATGGTTTGTTAGCGCTAATTGACGAAATATTAGATTTATCTAAAATTGAAGCCGGGAAAATGGATGTGCACATTGAACCTACGCCAATAAGTACCATCACCACGGAGCTTAAAAATTTATTTTTACCAAGCGCAAAAGATAAAAATATCGACTTTAAAATAAACATAAATACAGAAATTTCAGAGATTGAAACCGATTTTGTACGGTTAGGGCAAATATTGAAAAACCTGATATCCAATGCAATAAAATTTACCGACGAGGGTAGTGTTACCTTAGCCATAGAAGATAAAAACGACAAAATTATTTTTAGCGTAACAGATACCGGAATTGGTATCGCCGAGGAGAAGCAACGAATTATATTTGAAGCTTTTCAGCAAGCAGACGGTACCACCAGAAGAAAGTTTGGCGGCACTGGCCTGGGTTTATCAATTAGTCGTGAATTGGTTAAACTGCTGGGCGGCACCATTTCGGTGGAAAGTAATGTTGGTAAAGGAAGCAAATTTAGCGCAAGCTTTCCCCTAACTAAAGAAAACATTAACCCCGAAGAACTTGCTAAAACCGAACACCTAGACCAAAGTACTAAAGACCAAAATAAGGAAGAAAGCAACTACATCACTCAATTAATCCCAGAAGAAATACCAGATGACAGGGCTGCTATAAAGGAAGGGGACCAGGTGATACTAATTGTTGAGGATGACACAATTTTTGCCAAAACCTTGCTCACTTACGCCCGCAAAAATGGTTACAAAGGTGTGGCTATTGTGCGTGGCGACTTAGCCTTGCAGGTTGCCCTACAATTTAAGCCTAAAGCGATTTTGCTAGATATTCAGCTGCCCGTTATGGACGGATGGATGGTGATGGATCAACTAAAAAGCAATCCACAAACCAAACATATCCCGGTCCACATCATGTCATCTTTGCAAGCAAAAAAACAGAGTTTGTTAAAAGGAGCTGTGGATTTTATCAACAAGCCATTTGCAATTTCGGAGATGGCCGAGGTTTTCAAGAAAATTGAAGAAGCGCTAAATAAAGGTCCCAGAAAGGTATTAATTATTGAGGAAAACAATAAGCATGCAAATGCCTTATCGTACTTTTTAAGCAATTTTGATATCTCTGCAGAAATTAAAAGTAGCGTTGAGGAAAGCACCGCGGCCTTACAAGAAAAAGACGTGGACTGTGTTATTTTAGACATGGGTGTGCCGTACGAAACTGCCTACGAGACCCTGGAGACTATTAAGAAAAGCCCGGGCTTAGAAAACCTGCCCATCATTATTTTCACCGGGAAAAACATCTCGAAGGTTGAAGAATTAAAAATTAAAAAATACGCTGACTCAATTATCGTAAAAACGGCTCACTCTTACCAGCGGGTACTTGATGAAGTTGGGTTATTTTTACACTTGATTAATGAAGAGAAATCTGCAACTCGGTCAAACAACACCATCAAGCTGGGCACTTTAACAGAAGTAATTAAAAATAAAACAGTTTTGGTTGCAGATGACGATGTGAGAAATATTTTTTCACTATCGAAAGCGCTTGAAAAACATGGCATGAAAGTTATTAGTGCTATTGATGGAAGACAGGCTATTGAAAAACTAGAGCAACACCCCGAAACAGATATCGTTTTGATGGATATTATGATGCCAGAAATGGACGGTTACGAAACAATTGCCAGCATTAGAAAAAACCCGAAATATAAAGACCTACCGATTTTTGCCGTTACCGCAAAAGCAATGGTGGGCGACAGAGAAAAATGTATTAAAGTAGGTGCTTCCGATTATATCTCTAAACCGGTTGACGTAGACCAATTGTTATCCTTGTTAAGAGTATGGTTATACAAAGGCTAATTCCTTTATGAACAAAAAAGAAATATTAATTATCGATGATGATTATAGAAACATTTTTGCGCTGAAAATGGTTTTAAAAGCGAAAAAATATCATTGTCAAACTGCCAGCAGCTTTAACGAAGCTAAAAACGTTTTAAAAGAAAATGAGAACGTTGGCTTAATTTTAATGGATATGATGATGCCCGAAACCGACGGGTACGAAGCCATACAAATTTTAAAACAAGAAGGCAATAGGTTGCCTGTAATTGCTATAACTGCCCAGGCAATGAGCGGCGACAAAGAAAGGTGCATTTCTGCAGGAGCGGATGGCTACGTCTCTAAACCAGTAAATATAGACCACGTGATGGCCTATATAGATAAATACTTATAAAATGGTGAGCTACAATTTAGTAGGTGATGAGGAATTGGAAATACTACTAAATAACGTAGCAGAAAAATTTGGGTACGATTTTACCGAATACAGTAAGGCCTCTATTATACGCCGCGTAAACCGCTTATGTACCTTGGATAGGTTCAGCAGTTTTGCCGAATTGCGCTACAGAATACTAAATGACGAAGATTATTTTGGAAGGTTTGTAGAAGAAATAACCGTAAATGTTACCGAAATGTTTAGGGATAGGCATTTTTATAGCGCACTTAGGCAACATATAATTCCGCAGCTAGGGGTTCATGCACACATCAAAATTTGGTTGGCCGGCTGTTCTACCGGCGAAGAAGTTTATTCGTTGGCTATTTTATTAAAGGAAGCCAACCTGCTGCACAAATCAATTATTTATGCAACCGATATAAACCCACGCGTATTAGAAACCGCTAAACACGGAATTTACCCTATCGGTTTAATGCGAAATTACTCTGAAAACTATATCAACAGCGGCGGAATCGAAGAATTTAGTAGTTATTACGCTGCAAATTACGACCATGTTCGTTTTACGGATGATTTAAGAAAACAGGTGATTTTCTCGACGCACAACTTGGTATCAGACAGGTCGTTCAATGAGTTTCAACTGATTCTTTGCCGTAATGTGTTGATCTACTTTGACAAAAACCTTCAGGAAAAAGTATTTAAACTATTTGACGAAAGTTTACAAACACTTGGCTACTTGGCGCTTGGATCAAAAGAAACTATCAAGTTTTCGCATTTGGAGCAAAAGTATCAGCAAATTGAAAAAGAAAAAATATGGAGAAAGTTGATGTAATAAAAAGAAACA
>DASVGY010000033.1:0-20917 GCA_036379295.1 Pelobium sp. | reverse complement strand
GCAAACAAGCCGGCACAGGTAACCTTAGTACCCGATGCACTGGGGCAAATCACCAGCAACCACGGTTGGGACACTATCAAACATCAGAAATATTTACAGGATATTATTGGTGTTTTTAAGGAAGCAGGTATCCGTGTTTCTATCTTTGTAGATCCAAACGCCGAAATGGTTGAAGCCGCAAAAACTACCGGAACCGACCGGATTGAGCTTTACACAGAAGCTTATGCGAGCTGTTTTCATCAGGATAAAGAAAAAGCCATAGCACCATATATTGTTGCTGCTAAAAAAGCCAACGAATTAGGAATCGGTATCAATGCAGGTCATGATTTAGATTTGGATAACCTCAAATATTTTGCGGAAAACATACCTGGATTATTGGAGGTAAGCATTGGCCACGCCTTAATTTGCGATGCTTTATACTTAGGTTTAGAAAATACCATTCAACGTTATTTGTACCAATTAGCATGATAGACGCAGCTCATCATGATTAAAAAACTTTCACTTCCCCAATTTTTAGAAAAGGCAAAAACTACTTTAGTAGTGGACGTTCGCACACCTTTGGAATTTGCACAAAGCCATATCCCCGGAGCGGTAAACATTCCCATCTTCAGCAATGAAGAACGCGTGATTGTTGGCACAGCTTATAAACAAAAAGGTCGGCAACCCGCTATTTTATTGGGTTTCGAGATTACAGGCCCAAAATGGGCAGATTTTATTCGTCAGGCGGAAGTTTTAGCGCCCGAGAAAAATATTTTAGTTCATTGTTGGCGAGGTGGAATGCGCAGTGGTGCAATGGCCTGGGCTTTTAGTTTATACGGATTCAACGTGGCTACGCTGGAAGGTGGTTATAAAGCTTTTCGCCGATTTGGATTGGAAGCTTTTGAAAAAACTTATCCTTTTGTGGTTTTAAGCGGTAACACTGGCTCCGCAAAAACGCAAATTCTTCAAAAGTTAAAAGCAATGGGCGAGCAAATAATCGATTTAGAAGATTTAGCACAGCACCAAGGGTCGGCTTTCGGCTCTATGAACAAATTAACGCAGCCTTCGCAAGAACAATTTGAAAATCTTTTAGGTTTAGAACTGCAAAAACTAAATCTTCAAAAACGCATCTGGATAGAAGATGAAAGCGTAACCATCGGAAAAAGAATCATTCCTAAAAATATTTGGAAACAATTACGTTCTGCCCCGGTTATTAGGGTGGAAATGCCAAAACCAGAAAGAATTGCGTTTTTAAACCAGGATTTTGGCTCACTAAACAAAGATTTTTTAAAAGAAGCAGTACAACGGATTAGCAAAAGATTAGGACCTTTAGAAACCAAGCTCACTTTACAAGCAATCGATGAAAATCGGATGCCTGATTTTATTAGTCAGGTTTTGATTTATTATGATAAAACCTATAGCCGCGGGTTAGCCATGAGAGATAAAGACACCGTACACACCATAAATTTGCAGCGTATTGATCCAAAAAAAAACGCAGAAGACATTTTAGCTTTTGCCCAACAGGTATTTATAAATTAAAAGATGGAAAACGTTAAACTCACTCAATATTCACACGGCGCCGGTTGCGGATGTAAAATTTCGCCCGCCGTTTTAGATAAAATTTTGCATAGTTCTGTAAAATACGAAGCAAATAAAAATTTGTTGGTTGGTAACGATACTCGCGATGACGCCGCAGCTTATGATTTAGGAAATGGAACTGCACTAATTTCCACCACAGATTTTTTTATGCCCATTGTGGATGATGCTTTTGATTTTGGTAGAATTGCTTCTGCAAATGCCATTTCTGATGTGTACGCGATGGGCGGAAAACCTGTTTTGGCAATTGCCATTTTAGGTTGGCCAATAGATAAGCTTGCGCCGGAAGTTGCACAAAAAGTATTGGAGGGCGCTAGGTCAATTTGCGCAGAAGCTGGCATTACCCTTGCCGGCGGACATAGTATTGATTGCCCCGAACCTGTTTTCGGTTTAGCCGTTAACGGGATTGTGGATATTAAAAATTTAAAACAAAACTCCACCGCCAAAGCTGGATGCAAGCTTTACCTAACCAAAGCTTTGGGCGTAGGTATTTTAACTACCGCACAAAAAAAAGGGATTTTAAAAACGGAACATCAAAGCATCGCTCCTGCTTCTATGGCTAAACTAAATTCTATTGGAGAATTGATTGGCAAATTGGATTACGTTACCGCGATGACGGATGTTACAGGATTTGGTTTGTTAGGGCATCTATCAGAAATGTGCGAAGGAAGTAACTTACAGGCAGAAATTGAGTTTGAAAAAGTGCCTCGTTTAAAAGTGATTGATGAATATTTAGCCCAAAAATCCATTCCGGGTGGCACCAATAGAAATTGGGCAAGCTATGGACATAAAGTTGGCGAAATTACCGAACGCCAAAAACATATTTTGGCTGATCCACAAACTAGTGGTGGGTTATTAGTGGCTGTGAAAGCCAATTATACACAGGAATTTGAAAATTTATTGAAAGCAAATGGGATTTTAGCGGAGAGCTGTATTTCTTTTGGCGAGTTGAGAGAGAGAAAGGAAGGTAGTTGGATTGAGGTGAAATAATTTAACGCTTCAACGCAGGGTCCTCGAAAAGAGAGACCCTGCTTGGACTTAACAAAGGCCTCATATCGAACGAGAGAGATAGCTCATTATACCTCAGTTGCGGCTAGTGTGATCACCATACCGCTTCAACGCAGGGTTCTCGAAAAGAGAGACCCTGCTTGGACTTAGGAGAGAGATAGCTCATCTATACATCAGTTGCGGCTGGTGTTATCACTGTACCGCTTCAACGCAGGGTCCTCGAAAAGAGAGACCCTACTTGGACTTAACAACGCAGGGTCCTCGAAAGGAGAGACCCTGCTTGGACTTAGTTCGCCATATCGGGGTGCGTAAGGGATTGTAGCGGATACCGGCCTGCGCCTAATGCTTTGTGGCGTATGAGCGGAAAGCCCGACCCAATTTTTCATTGGGTTACGCCCAAATAAATCACGCTCTTTTAAAAATTTTCTCCGCTAAAAATTTTCTCCACATCAAATTTCAACTGTTAAAAACTTTACAATTTTCCGCTTGTTAAACCCATTATCTAAAGCATAAATTTTTATACTTTTGCGCTTTCATTAAACATTGGTTAATGAGGCTTAAATCCGTTTAAATTACTTTAATACCCTCCCAAAAAATGAAGTTGAATGTAGCCTACAAAGAGGCTTTTGAAACCCGCCATATTGCCCCTAGTGAAGAGGACACCAAAGCTATGTTAAACACTGTTGGCGTGGGTAGTTTGGATGATTTGATTGAGCAAACAGTGCCAAAAAACATCCGGCTAAAAAACCCAATGAACTTACCGGCAGCTAAAAGCGAGTATGAATATTTAAACAATCTACGGCAAACTGCTTCAAAAAACAGGGTTTACAAAAGCTACATTGGTCAGGGTTATTATAATGTAATTGTGCCGGCGGTAATCCAAAGAAATATTTTGGAAAACCCGGGGTGGTACACACAATACACGCCTTACCAAGCAGAGATTTCACAGGGACGCTTACAGGCTTTGCTTAATTTCCAGACGATGGTTTTGGATTTAACAGGGATGCAGATTGCAAATGCCTCGCTGCTAGACGAAGGAACTGCTGCCGCTGAGGCGATGTTTATGCAATACAGTTTGCGAAAAAATCCAGCAGCGAAATCGTACTTCGTTTCCAAGGAAGTTTTTCCGCAAACTATCGATATTTTACACACCAGAGCGCAGCCTTACGGCATTAAACTAATTATTGGCGACCATCAAACTGTGGACTTAACTGATGATTTATTTGGTGCTTTGGTACAATACCCTGCCGGCCATGGCGAGGTTTATAATTATCAGGCTTTCGCAGATGCGGCACACCAAAAAAATATAAAACTTACCGTTGCGGCAGATTTATTGAGCTTGGCAATGTTGACGCCTCCGGGCGAGTGGGGAGCGGATATTGTTGTGGGCACTACGCAACGTTTTGGCGTTCCGATGGGATTTGGCGGTCCACACGCTGCGTATTTTGCCACAAAGGAGGAATACAAACGCAGTATGCCCGGCCGAATCATCGGTGTAACAATTGATAAGCATGAAAATTATGCTTTGCGTATGGCATTGCAAACCCGTGAGCAACACATCCGTAGAGATAAAGCTACTTCAAACATTTGTACCGCACAGGCCTTGCTAGCCATTATGGCGGGTATGTACGCTGTTTATCACGGACCAAAGGGCATAAAAGCTATTGCAGAAAGAATTCATGGCTTAGCAGTTTTATTAGCTAATGCTTTGGCAGAATTTGGCTATCAGCAACTAAATGAAAATTATTTTGATACCCTAAAATATGCTGTTGGCGATTTAACCAATCCTATCCATTCCGAAGCCTTAAACAATCAGTTCAATTTAAATTACGATGGCGAGTTCATAACTATCTCTTTGGATGAAACTACTCGTATTTATGATTTAGAACCAATCATTAAAGTTTTTGGAAAAGTAAAAGCAAAGAGTTTAAACGATATTGATTTAGATACGCTGGCTAAAAACGTAGAAAGCACTATTCCAGAATCGCTACAGAGAAAATCTGCTTTTTTAACGCATCCGGTTTTTAACAAACATCATTCAGAGCATGAGATGCTGCGCTATATTAAATCTTTAGAAGCAAAAGATTTATCGCTTTGCCATTCGATGATAGCATTAGGTTCATGTACCATGAAGCTGAATGCAACGACAGAAATGGTGCCGATTACCTGGCCAGAGTTTGGCGCTTTGCATCCATTTGCACCGGTTGACCAAACCGGCGGTTACATGCAAATTATGGCCGAACTAAACAATTGGTTGAGCGAAATTACTGGCTTTGCAGCAATGAGCTTGCAGCCAAACGCAGGCGCACAAGGCGAATATGCTGGTTTAATGGTCATCAGGGCTTATCACCAAGACAATGGCGATTTCAACAGAAATATCGCTTTGATTCCTTCATCGGCACACGGCACAAATCCTGCTTCGGCGGCAATGGCCGGTATGAAAATCGTTGTAACCAAATGCGATGGAAAAGGAAATATCGATGTTGCGGATTTAAGAGCGAAAGCTGAAGAACATTCGGCTAATTTAAGTTGCTTAATGGTAACTTACCCATCCACTCACGGCGTTTTTGAAGAATCAATTATAGAGATTTGCGACATCATCCACCAACACGGCGGACAAGTTTACATGGACGGCGCTAATATGAATGCGCAAGTCGGTTTAACTTCTCCGGCTAATATTGGTGCTGATGTTTGCCATTTGAATTTGCATAAAACTTTTTGTATTCCACACGGTGGCGGTGGTCCGGGGATGGGTCCAATTGGCGTTGCTAAACATCTAGTTCCTTATTTGCCTGGTCATGCGATAGTTGATATGGGCGGCGAAAAATCTATTTCGGCAGTTTCAGCAGCGCCTTGGGGTTCTGCTTCTATCCTATTAATTTCCCATGCGTATATTGCTATGATGGGCGCAAAAGGCCTAACCAACGCTACTAAATACGCTATCTTAAACGCAAATTATATCAAAGCAAGATTAGAATCCCATTACCCTGTTTTATATGCTGGTGCAAACGGACGTTGTGCCCATGAAATGATTTTGGATTGCCGAAATTTTAAGAATTTAGGAATTGAGGTAACGGATATCGCTAAACGTTTGATGGATTATGGTTTCCATGCACCAACGGTTTCGTTCCCGGTTGCAGGAACTTTAATGGTAGAACCAACGGAATCGGAACCAAAACATGAGTTAGATCGTTTTTGTGATGCAATGATTGCCATTAGAAATGAAATTTCTGATGTGGAATCTGGCTTGTTAGATAAGATTGATAATCCTCTAAAAAACGCTCCGCATACCGCTGCAATTATTACAGCCAATGAATGGGATAAATCTTATACCCGCCAGAAAGCCGCTTTTCCGCTGCCTTATGTAGCGTTAAACAAATTTTGGCCTTCAATTGGAAGGGTGAACGATACGTATGGCGATAGAACCCTGATTTGTAGTTGCCCGCCAGTTGAAGAATATGAATTTGACGTTTTGGTTTAAATTGGCTTAACGATTAGGAAGAGTACTAGCTCTACATCTTTTTTCATATATACTTAGCCCAACAGAGGGGCGTCTATGTTTGTTGCAAGTATGCAGGAGGCAGCCTCTTTTTTATTTAAGCAACAACGCTTCAAAAAAATCGAACCTAAACTATTTTTCGACAATGCCGCTTTTTTAGATGAGGTGCCTTACCTGCTTATCAAATCTTACATGGGGTTGACTGCGGCAAATTCTACATCCAAAAATTAAAAATTATCTTTGCAAAAAAACAGGGCATAAAACAATGAGTAAACACGGGAGAATTTTAGTGGCAATGAGCGGCGGTGTTGATAGTTCTGTGGCGGCGGTAATGTTACATGAGCAAGGTTACGAAGTCATCGGTTTAACCATGAAAACCTGGGATTATGCCTCCTCTGGCGCAAATAGTAAAGAAACAGGCTGCTGCAGTTTAGATTCTATAAACGATGCCCGTTCGCTAGCTGTTAGTTACGGAATGCCACATTATATTTTAGATATCAGAGACGAATTTGGCGATTTTGTTATCGATAATTTTGTTGACGAATACCTTGCCGGCCGTACCCCTAACCCTTGCGTTTTATGCAATACGCACATTAAATGGGAAGCGTTGCTAAAAAGAGCCAATAAACTCGATTGCGAATTTATTGCTACAGGGCATTATGCAAACATCCGTTTACAGGATAACGGACGATATGTAATTTCAAAAGGAAAAGACGAAAACAAAGATCAATCCTACGTTCTTTGGGGCGTTTCGCAACAGAATTTAGCCCGAACCCGTTTCCCTTTGGGCGCTTTCACCAAAGCAGAAATTAGGCAGATGGCTTTAGACATGGGACAGCAGGAATTGGCCAACAAAAGCGAAAGCTACGAAATTTGCTTTGTGCCAGATAATGATTATCGCTCTTTTTTAAGACACCGTGTGCCTACTTTAGAAGCCCAGGTTGACGGTGGAGATTTTGTATTAACCAACGGAACTAAAGTTGGCAAGCACAAAGGCTATCCTTTTTATACCATTGGACAGCGCAAAGGTTTAGGTATTGCTTTTGGCCACCCAATGTTTGTAACGCAAATTATGCCCGAAAGCAATACGGTGGTTTTAGGGACCGAAGACGAGCTACAAAGAACGGAAGCAATGGTTAAAAACGTAAATTTAATTAAATACGAAGCTATCCCAGCGCCTTTAGAAGCCATAACAAAAATTAGGTATAAAGATGCCGGAGCAAATAGCCACATCCAACAAATTGGCAACCATGTAAAGGTTGATTTCCATCACTCAGTTTCTGGGATTGCACCCGGCCAGTCTGCGGTTTTTTACGAAGGAAACGACTTGCTGGGCGGTGGGTTTTTAATGTAATTACTATTTTTTAAATCTTAGTATTAAATTGCACTATGTTCAAACGTGTTTTATTGTTTAGTGCCTGCTCGCTCTTATTTTGGTGTTCTTGCACAAAAGAAACCAACGCTCCGCCTGTTGATTTACAGGGAGATTTTTATCCGCTTAAAGTAGGTTCGGTTTACGTTTACGATGTGGATTCGACTGCTTATCGTAAATTCACCGGCGGTAAAGTAGATTATAATTTTGAACTAAAAGATTCTGTAGCGGATAAATTTTTAACACTAACTGGAGACACTACTTACAGGGTAGAGCGATATTTCCGGGAAAACAGCACTAAAAATTGGGTAATTCAAAAGGTTTTTACAAGAAACAAAACACGTAGAGCGGCCGAGGAATTTATAGATAACCAAAGGTTTGTTCGTTTGATCTTTCCCCCTGTCCAAGGAACTTTTTGGAACGGCAATTCAAAAAATACTATTGGCAAGCAAGAATTTAATATTGAAGACGGCATTTTGCCCCTAACAATTAACACGCTAAACTTTGATAGCACTGTTACCGTTAAAGAAATAGATGAATTTAACCTAATTCGCGAAGATTTGGTAAAGACTACATACGCAAAAAAAGTGGGGATGGTGCAAAAGACAGTTACCGCCGTTGATAAAGATATTTCTACGGGAGCAATTATTGAGGGCGCTGTTTACAGTTACAAATTAACTTCATACAAATAAACACCTTTTACTGCTTTGCCCAAATTAACAGGTTGGTAAACACAGCGTATAAGCATAAAAAAAAGCAACGATATTACTCGTTGCTTTTTTATTAACCTAGCTTTTTAATGCTTAGAAACGTTCTGCTTCTGAGAAGAAAAAATCTCCTTCGATTTTTGCATTCTCATCAGAGTCTGAACCATGAACCGCATTAGCGTCAATTGACTTTGCATATTTTTGGCGGATAGTTCCTTCAGCCGCTTCAGCTGGATTAGTAGCGCCAATTAATTTTCTGAAATCTTCAATTGCGTTATCTTTTTCTAAAATAGCAGCTACAATTGGTCCAGAAGACATAAAGCTAACCAGTTCGCCGTAAAAACCACGCTCTTTGTGCACAGCATAAAATTCGCCCGCTTTTTCTGGAGTTAACTTCAAATATTTCATGGCGATAATTTTAAAGCCAGCATTAGTAATATCGTTCAAAATAGCACCGATGTGTCCGTTAGCAACGGCATCGGGCTTAATCATTGTAAATGTTCTGTTAGTTGTCATGGTTCTAATTTTAAAATTGGGGCAAAAGTAGGCTTTTAAAATCGTATCCAAAAGTTTCGGTTTAATTTTCAGATGATTTGATTAACTTCGCAACTTATAAGTTTTGATGATTAGCCTAAACACACTTAAAGAAAAATTAGCGCAACCTTGTAAAATTGTAATCACTACGCATCATAAGCCAGATGGCGATGCAATGGGTTCATCTTTAGGCTTGTACAATTACCTTATCCAAAAAGGACATTTTGTAAAAGTAGTTGCCCCCACAGATTATCCTTACTTTTTACAGTGGCTACCAAATAACCCGGAAGTAATTATTTACACAGAAAAAGAAGCGGAAAGCAAAACGCTGGTTGCCGAGGCCGATGTTATTTTTTGTTTAGATTTTAATACGCTTAGCAGAATAAATGAGCTTGGAGAAGAAGTGGGTAAAGCAAAAGCGATTAAAGTAATGATTGACCATCACTTAGAACCCGAAGGTTTTGATGATTTTAGACATTGGAATATCAATGCTTGCGCTACCGCCGAGCTGATTTATGACTTTATCGTCAACCTTTTAAATGACGGAGAGCTTATCAATAAAGACGTGGCAACCTGCCTTTACACTGGCATCATGACCGACTCTGGATCTTTCCGTTTCCCCAATGTTACTGCCAACTTACACCGGATTGTTGCCGGATTAATTGAGGCTGGCGCCGAAAACTGGAGGATACACCAGCAAGTATATGATAACGCTACCGAAGGGCGATTGAAATTTTTAGGTTATTGCTTAAGCAATAAATTAGAAGTTTTAAGAGCATACAACACCGCACTTATTTCTGTTTCAAAAGAAGATATTGCAAAATTTGATATCCAAACTGGCGAAACAGAAGGTATAGTTAACTATGCCCTATCTATAAGTGGAATAAAATTGGCTGCTTTTATTGTAGAACGGAAAGATAAAATAAAACTATCTTTGCGCTCTGTTGGCACTTTTCCGGCTAACGAAATATGTAAGAAATATTTTAACGGTGGCGGACATAGGAACGCTGCCGGCGGGCAATCTGAAGATTCTTTTGAGGATGTTGTAAAGCAGTTTAAAGCGATATTACCAGATTATAAGAATTTGCTGATGCAGTAGGTAGTTTGAGTATTGAGTAATGAGTAGTGAGTAGTGAGTAGTGAGTAGTGAGTAGGGAGTAGGGAGTTTAAATAGTGAAAAATAAAAAACAACGATTTAACCCCGCAGGCTATGGACTTTTGACAGCAGACTACGGACTTAAAAAAGCAATTAAAAAACGATAAAAATAAATGAAAACATCCCATTTCGGGATTCTTGAATGCAAATAAAAAACAATAAATAAGGAATGAAAAAAGGATTATTAATCTTATCAGTAGCGGCACTAGGGTTTGCAGCTTGTAACGGAGGCTTTAAAAAAGGACCTTCTGGTTTACTTTACAATATTCATAATGATGTTAAGGGAGATTCTATTGCTGATGGCGATTTCATCAGCTTAAATATAATTGCAAAAACAGATGGCGATTCTGTTCTTTACAATTCTTATGAATTGGACAGGCCGTCTCAAACCTTTGTATCTAAACCAAGTTACCCAGGCGATTTATTTTATGCCATTAAATTGTTGAGCAAAGGAGATAGCGCCACGTTCAAAATAGATTTAGACTCGGCGGAAGCTAAAGGACAGCCAAGACCAGCCACTATCAAAGGCAAATACATCATATACACGGTAAAAATTGAAGAAGTAATTCATAAAGACACCGCTGACGAAAAAGGTTTCCAAAGTAAAGTAGAAGCTTATTTTAAATCTGAGGGCGAAAGAGCAAAAAACGCCGAAGATAAAAACATTAAAAAATACATTGCTGATAACAGCCTTAAAGCCGAGACACTTCCTTCTGGCTTGTATATAGTAACTACCACAGAAGGAAAAGGCATACAGCCTGTTGTGGGCGATAGCGTTGTAGTTAATTACACAGGAAAGCTACTTTCCGGAAAAGTTTTTGACACCAGCGTAGAAGCGGAAGCAAAAAAAGCAAACATCTTTAACCCCGCAAGAGCGCCTTACAAACCTTTGAGTTTGATTGTAGGCAAAGGAAATGTAATCCCTGGTTTTGACGAAGCTTTGATGAAAATGAAAAAAGGCGGAAAATCAACAGTAATTATCCCATCAAAATTAGGCTATGGCGAACAAGGAATGCCAGGCGGAATGATTGGTCCGTTTACACCGCTAATTTTTGATTTAGAACTGGTTGACGTGATTCAAAAAAATGAAGCACCAGCTGCACCTCCAGCGCCGGCTGCGCCAACTACACCGGCACAGTAAGCTAAATTCTAAAATAGAAAATCCCCTTTTCAGCTGTTTGAAAAGGGGATTTTTATTTTGACTTTAGTTCTACTAACGATAAAGCGCTAACAAGGCTTTACGCGTATAGCTTTCCGCTTCAGAAGCTTAACTCCTTAAGCTCTGGTACTCACACTTGCCAAATTATTTCGCTATAATTTCCTCTGTCATCAAATCCCGGTTGAATTTTCTGATGATAACCCGCGTACCCCTATCATAGCTAAAGTAATTGATAATCCAATTCATCAAGGTAACAGCCTTATTCCGGAAACCCACTAAAAATAACAGATGCACAAACATCCAGGTTAACCACGCAAAAAATCCCTGAAACTTCCAATATTTTAAATCCACAACGGCTTTGTTTCTTCCAACGGTAGCCATTGAACCTTTGTCATAGTAATCAAAATCGTGTGGCTTTTCTTTATTGATTATTCTTAATAAATTTTCTCCTAATTGTTTTCCTTGTTGGATAGCTACCTGAGCAACACCGGGATGACCATGCGGAAAATCTTTTGTTTCCATGTATGCCAAATCACCGATGGTAAAAATATTATCGTAACCAATAATCTGGTTATAATTATTCGTCTTAATTCTTCCGCCTCTTACTACCTCTGCTTTGTCCAATCCAGGAATAATTGCACCTTTAACACCTGCGCTCCAAATCACACCTTTCGTATGGATCGTTTTATCGTCATCGTAGGTGATTACGTTGCCATCATAACCCTTAACCCTGGTTTTTTCCATTACGATAACGCCCATGTTTTCTAAAAACTCTTTCGCCTTGGCAGATGCTTCTTCAGAAAACGGCTCCAACACTCTTGAGCCTCCCTCTATTAAATAAATCTTAACATTGTTGATATCAAGCTCTGGATAATCGCTCACCAACACATGATTTCTCAGCTCGGCCAAGGCACCGGCGGTTTCTACACCTGTAGGCCCTGCGCCAACCGCAACAAAAGTAAGCAGCGCTTCTTTACGAACAGCGTCTTCTTCGGTTAAGGCTTCCTCCAAGTTTTGGAGAATCAATGAGCGCAGATTTAAAGCTTCTGGCACCGTCTTCATTGGCATTGCAAAATGTTCAATCTCGTCCTGACCAAAAAAGTTGGTTTCAGAGCCCGTTGCTATCACCAAATAATCATAATCATAATCGCCAATATCGGTTATTACTTTGTTTTCTGATGGTACAATTTCTAAAACATCTGCCACCCTAAAATTTAAATTCTTTTGGCCTTTAAACACTTTCCGAAGCGGAAAAGCGATAGAATCGGGCTCTAAGCCGCCGGTGGCTACTTGGTAAAGCAGGGGCTGAAAAGTATGGTAATTGTGCCTATCTAGCATTAAAACTTCTACTTCTTTTTTGTTTAGCTTTTTAGCTAATTGTATACCCCCAAAACCACCACCAATAATAATAATCTTTGGAAAACCGTTCTCCTTATTGTTCATGTTATTTATCTAAATAATTTACGGAACTGCTATTTTAAATGACAAGTTGAAAGTTAAAGTGAAAAGTAAAAACTTGCAAAGCCTAACCAACTAACCACCTAACAATCTAAAAACCTAATTAACTAAACTCAGGCTAAATCGCCTTTTATTCTAATTACAATTCCTTCTAATTGTTCGTTAACTCTCAATTGACATGCCAACCTACTTTCAGGTACCGCATCTGGTAAAGTATCTAACATATCCAATTCTTGGTCTTGAGGGCTGGCTAATTGCGCCAATCCAGATTCTACATCAACGCGGCAGGTAGCACACAAAGCCATTCCGCCGCAAGTTGCCAGAATTTCATATTCAGAGGCTTTAAGCAATTCCATTAAATTAAGATTGATGTCTTCTGGAACTTCTACTTCCCTTCGCTCTCCATTTCTATCGATTACTGTAAATTTTATCATTCTTAAAAGCTATTGACTCCGTAAACTGTGGTATATTTAAAACTCAATTTTTGATCTGGAAACACATGCTTAAATGCGCTCTGCGCCATCAGCGCTGCTTCATGAAAGCCACTTAAAATTAATTTTAGCTTTCCGGGATAGGTATTGATATCGCCAATGGCATAAATACCATCTATATTGGTGCTGTAATCTTCTGTGTTTACGCTAATTGCCGACTTATCGATATTTAGGTTCCACTCGGCAATAGGCCCTAATTTGGGACTAAGTCCGAACAATGGGATCAGATAATCACCATCTAAAGTAAGTTCTTCCTTAGCCTTATTTATTAAGTGGACACTTTTTAAGGTGCCATTACCACTAACTTTTGTTAGGTGAGATGATAAAATGAGATTTATTTTTCCCATTTCCGCCAGTTTAAAAACTTTTTCGGCGCTATCGGGCGCACCTCTAAAAGTATCGCCCCTGTGCACAAGAGTAACTTCTTTGGCAATATTTGCTAAAAAAATAGTCCAATCTAAAGCAGAGTCGCCGCCGCCGGCTAACACTACTTTTTTGTTGCGATAAACTTCGGGGTCTTTAACCATGTAGCTTACACCCTTCCCTTCAAAAGCTAAAAGATTTTCAATTTCTGGCTTACGTGGCTCAAAACATCCCAAACCGCCAGCTATTACTACCGCTTTACAATGGATAATTGTACCATCGTTAGTTTCTACCGCAAAAATGCCGTTAGCTAAACGGTTTAACTTTTCTACACGCTCTCCTAAAGTAAAACCGGGGTCAAATGGCTTAATTTGTTCCATCAAATTATCCACCAGTTCCTGCGCTTTAACCTCGGGAAAACCCGGAATATCATAAATTGGCTTATGCGGATATATCTCTGAAAGTTGCCCTCCTACCTGCGGCAGGGCATCAACCAAATGGCAGCGCATTTTAAGTAAACCGGCTTCAAAAACCGCAAATAAACCTACCGGCCCGGCGCCGATAATGCATAAATCTGTATGTATGGTATTAGTTGTCATGATAACGAATGATATATGGTGTTTAAAATTCTTTTTAAATCTTGATAATCCTGATCATTTAATTGCTCCCAGGCCTTAGCCCTAATTTCATCAACTTTTGGCACCCATTCTTTTTGTTTAGCTTTTCCCAAATCGGTAAGGTGGATGATAAAACTACGCCTGTCCTCCGCCGAGGGCTTTCTTTCCACCAAATTTTTTTTGCACATCAAATCTAGTATTCGGGTTAACGTGGGATGGTCTTTACCGGTAAGTTCGGCAAGCTGACTTTGGTTTTGGTCGTTGTGTTCGTTCAGGTTTTTTAAAACCAACCATTGGTCAACGGTGATATCAAAATTTTCTTCTTTAAAACGCTTTTGTGCGTACTGCTTCACCCTTTTGGATGTTCTGTCTAATAACAAAGAATATGCTGTATATTTTTCCATTGCTTTAACAATAGTTAGTACAACAAATATATCAGAAATAAGTTTGATACTCATCTACTTTGTGCAATAAAAACATTTTGCTGACAAGCTTTCAAAAAATCAGTTCAAAAAAATAATTGATAAAACAAAGAGCGTATCTCTGCCGTAAACAACCCAAATCAGAAAAAATAATTTTAAACGCTTGGGCCTAGTTTTTTATCCAAAAATCAATTAGAACCGCATTTTGTTTCTGTTTTAACATAATTGATTATCTTTATCGCTAATAATAATTTGAATTATTATATGACCAGAATTAATGTTTTTTTGCTTTTGCTATGGGTGCTCACAATTACTTCTTGCAGTTCTTATAAAAACATTCCTTACTTTCAAGATATTAACTACAGTAGCCCAAGTAAAGAGCAAATCACAAATTATTCTCCGCTTACCATACAGCCAGCAGATATTTTAGGGATTAACGTAAATAGCAGAAACCCTGAATCTTCGTCTGTTTTTAATTACAACCTTAACAAGGTAAACGGTAATAACTTTGATAACTCGCCAGATAACCCCGTTACCGGCTATCTGGTAGATGCTAAAGGAGAGATAGAATTGCCGCTTATTGGCACTTTGAAAGTTGGCGGCCTTACCACAACCGAGGTAAAAGAAAAGCTGCGTCCACTGTTATTGGTATATTACAAAGATGCCACCGTAAGTGTTAGAATTATCAACTTAAAAGTGACCGTATATGGTGATGTACAAAATCCTAATATTTATAGTCTTAGAAACGAACGTACCACCATTACACAGGCGCTGGCTTTAGCCGGCGATTTAAACATTACGGCAAAACGCAAAAATATAATTTTGGTAAGAGAGATTAACGGGGTACGTAACTTTTTACCCATCGATTTAACGTCTAAAAAAATATTTGAGTCGCCCTATTATTATTTGAAAAACAACGATGAGATTTACGTACAGCCAAGCAGAACCAAATATGCCCCTGGCGATATCGGTTTCCGTACGTTAACACTTATACTTTCTGGCTTATCAATAGTTGCCATTACATTTTCTACTGTTTACAGATAAACTGTTTTTATGGCTAAACAACGTCCGCAGATTACCACACTCATCATACCAGAAGAGCCTAAAAAATCTTTAGATATTAAAGGAATAGTAGCCGAGTATTTTTACCATTGGCCACTTTTTGCCTTGGTGTTATTTACCTGTATGGCTGCTGCGCTTGTTTACCTACATTTTGTGAAGCCATCTTATGAAATAACCGCTACTTTAATCATTAAAGAAAACAAAAAATCTCCGGATCAACCATCGGCACTTAGCCAGATTGATTTGGTTAGCTCGAGTAAGCAAATTGAAAACGAGATGGAAATTATCAAGTCTAATAATTTGATTAGACAGGTAATCAAAGAATTAGATTTAAACATTGCTTATCATAAAAAAGACGGTTTAATTTTAACTGATCTTTATAAAATATCGCCGGTAAAATTAATTGAGTTTAACCCGGTTTTACCTGCCCAAGGGAAAACAGCAGATAAAGAAAAAAAGAGGGTTGCCTACATTGTTATCAAAGACGATAAAAGTTTTTACTTAAAAACCCCTGATAACAAATTAAAGGAATGTGCTTTTAGTGCTTATTTAAGCAATCCTTGGGGTACATGGCGATTAGAGCCTACTCCTTTTTTATCCGAATACAAGGGTGCAACCATTCAAATTACCTTTTTAGATAACGAAAAACTAGCGCTCGAATATCAAAAAGCAATTGATGTATCATTAACTAATAAACTTTCTACCTCTATTTCTTTAACCTTAGATGATGAAATAGCGCAACGTGGAAAAGATATTATTAACACGCTCATTTACCGTTACAAGCGCTACGGAATTGAAGAAAACGAGCTTAACGCAAAGGCAACATTAGCATTTTTAGACAGCCGTTTAGATTCCTTAACTGCCGAGTTAAATGTGGTAGAAAGAAATATTGAAGAGTTTAAAAGCAGCCGTGGTTTAACAGATATCAGCCTCGAATCAAGAATTAACCTAGAAAACCTGCAGCAAAATGATAAGCAATTAAACGAGGTAAATGTAAAGCTTAATATTATTAGAGGCATAGAGAATTACGTTAACGCACCCGATTCAAGACAGGCTCCGGCTCCCCTTGAAATCAATGACCCGGCCCTAAATTACCTAGTCGAGAGTTTATCAAAACTGCAGCTTCAAAGAGATAAATTATTGGCCATTTCGCCAGAAAGCAATCCAGATTTTGACCCCTTAAACCGCCAAATAGCCACTACCAGAGCTTCTATCAAAGAAAGCGTAAATAACATCAAATCCTCGTTATTAAATGCGCAATCAAAATTATTGGCCTACAACCAGGAATTAGAGGGCGCCATAAAAAAAATACCTACCGAGGAACGCCTATTGGTGAGTATTAAGCGCCAACAGGCGGTAAAAGAAGGCTTATATACGTACTTGCTGCAAAAACGAGAAGAAATTGCCGCCAATTACGCCACGCTTGTATCAACCGTAAGAGTGGTGGACCAAGCTTATGCCAGTAAAGCAAAATCATCAAAAAAACCATTGGCTTTGGCTTTCGCTTTATTGTTAGGGTTAACTTTACCCATTGGTATTATCTACGGCAGAAAATTATTGGGCGGAAAAATTACTGCCCTCCACCAGATAACAAACACTGTTGACATCCCTGTTTTAGGCGAAATAGCATTCCAAAGAAGCAAAGGCTTGGTATCTTTTAAAACATTACATGCCAATTTGGTAACCGAGCAGTTTAGAACTTTACGCACTAATTTATATCAACTATTTGGCGATAAACTTAACGGAAGAATTACCTTAGTTACCTCCAGCTTTCCGCAGGAAGGGAAAACTTTTATTAGCAGCAACCTTGGCGTTACCTTAGCACAAATTGCCAGAAAAACAGTGGTTTTAGATATGAATTTTCGAGAACCTAGCTTGGCCGAAGTCTTTAACCTCTCACCGCAAAGTGTGGGAATTACAGATTATCTAAATGACCACGCTAGCTTACAAGAAATTATTCAGAAAACAGACATAAACCCTCATTTATACGTAATTTGCAGCGGAGCAGCCACCAGCAACCCATCTGAATTGTTAGAAAAAACTCATTTTAAAAGCCTTATTACAGCGCTGCAAAATAATTTTGATGACATCATCATCAACAGCGCTCCTGCTCATCTTTATCCGGATGCAATGATAATTTCGAGGTGTGCGGATTTAACGCTTTATCTAATTAGGCAAGGAGTTACTTCTAAAGACGAATTGGAATTTATAAAGGGTTTATCTGAAAAAAGCCAACTCAATAACATTCAAATTTTGTTTAACGGAGTTCAAAAAGCCAGATACGGTGCGTATAATTACGGCGCCAATTATTATAATAAGGGTGAAAAAAGAACAATTTTCAGCGATTTTTGGCAAAGATTTTAGAGGCTTGCCGCCCTTGCTTTGAGGGTTGCTAATCGTGTTTAGTTAGCTACCAAACATGCTGTTGGTTAAGCTCACACTAAATTGGCAGCAAAAACTTAAGCTGCTGCTAAAAAAAGGTAACAACTCTTTCTTAAAAATCGTAAGCAAAACATAAAAGCACTTGAGCACACAAAAAAAAGCAATAACTAATATGGGTGCTTTAGTTATTGTTCAGATACTAAATTACCTTTTGCCCATAATTACTATCCCAATAATTGTTAGAATTATTGGGCCTTCCAATTTTGGTGCTATAAACTATTTAAGTGCAATTGTTGCTTATTTTGTTTTATTTATCGGTTATAGTTTCGAGCTATCTGCGGCCCGTTCAATTGCAATGAACCTTGGAAACAAGGCTAGATTGAACCGAATTTTTAGCAGAGTATTGTTCGCCAAAATATTACTTTTTGTTGCTTCAACAATCATATTTGCTGGTCTGGTTTTTTATACCGAAAACCTAAGAAAAGATTTACTATTATCAGTTTACACGTATTTAATATGTGTAGCCTCAATTTTTGATTGCAACTATTTATACACCGCAAAACAAGATCTTAAGCAGGTTGCTTTATTTAATTTAATTGCGAAAGTATTGCTAAATGTTTCTTTCCTGGTTTTTATCAGAAAACAGGAAGACTATATTTTACAGCCTCTTTTAATCAGTATATCGCAAATTGTTGTTGGAATTGGCTCTTTTTATTGGGCAGTAAGGTTATACAGCTTAAAAATATTATTTCCAAGGTTAAAAACAATTGCCAATATGCTTTGGAACGATAAAGTACTTTTTTTCCATTCGTTTGCGCACACCGTTTACACCACGCTCAATATTATTTTTTTAGGATACTTTAGTAGCGAAGCTGAAGTTGGCTTTTATACCGCCGGCTGGAAACTCATCATCTTAATCCAGGCACTATTAATATCACCGCTGGGTGTGGTTTTATTTCCAATTATAGGGCAGGCATTTGGTAAAAGCAAAACAGACGGCATTGCTATTATTCAAAAAATGATACCCATTATTGTGTTTTCTACGTTGGCCATTGCCTTCGGGATTTTAATTTTTGGAAACCTTACCGTAAGGATATTTTATGGAGATAAATTTTTAGACAGTGTACTTATTTTTAGGATTTTAGCTTTTATGCCGATGATGCTAGCGCTAAATATGTTATTTGGCATTCAAACAATGGTTAATTTAAAAATGGACAAAAAGTTTTTTTTAATCACGCTATCCGCAGCATTAATCAACATTGTACTTAACTTAGTATTTATCAAATATTTAGGCTCGCCGGGAGCAGCAATATCGTGGTTTTTAACCGAAGCCTACTGTGCGGTGGCAATGTACGTTATATTGTTAAAAAGTAATATCCAACTTTTTAAGGCAGAATACTTTAGTTACGAAGTTTTAAAAGCAAACTTTTTGATGGTAAAAGCTAAAGTAATGGATAAAATTAAAAAAACACCTAAACCGCATAACCAGTAAATTATAAAATGAAACGTATTACATTATTTGTTATCGCGTTTATAATTTTTGTACTTGGCGACAATATTCTGGAGCTGGTTGGCTGGCATCACAGAGATTTTACCTCTTCTTTTATTTTTAGGGTTTATCCGCTTTTTTACATCGTTTTAGCGCTTTTGGGCTACTATTTTATCTCAGGAAAACTTACCATTGAAGATTTGTTTACCAGAATGAAAAACGAGCTGATTTACCTTTCCACTTGTTTTGCTATTGTGGTGTATGGGCAGCTAACAAAAAACTCTAATCCAATGTCGTGGTTTCTAGACTCTTTGGTGGTTCCCTGCATAATTTTAATTTTTTTAAAAATCACAGATCAAAAAATTTTATACGATTTTAGAAAATGGATTTACCTCTTTTTCTTTTTAAACGCCGGTATATCAGTAATAGAAAAAGTATCAGGCACTCTTTTATTTTTAAAAGATTCGCCTTGGTATTTTGATTATTTTAGGGCAACTGCTTTGTTTGGTCATCCGTTAAACAACGCCTTAATTATGTCGGTTTTAACCATCATTCTTTTTCTCGCCACCAAAGAAACCTATCTAAAAATGGCTGTGTTAACCGCCGGTATGTTGGCCATATTCTGTTTTGGTGCCAGAGGCGCCTTACTCGGTGTTTTTGGCGCAATTTGCTTAAACATTATTTTAAACGCATCAGGATTTACAAAAGAACCTTCCCGAAACATTAAAAGCGGCCTAATGTACCTCGCTTCTTTTGCCCTTATTTTAATTGTAGTGATTAGTTTTACCAGCTTAGGGGATCGTATTGCAGGACTTGCCCACGTTGATGAAAGCGCTGAAGCCCGCGTTGGCTCGCTAAATATTTTACAACAAATAGAGCTGAGGGATTTAATGTGGAAAGGCGTAAGTTTAAGCAAAATTGATAACCTACAATACCTTTCTGGTGTTGAAATTATAGAGAATTTTTACATAGAATGGCTGTTGAATTTTGGTTTTGTTGTAACGGTTGTACTGCTGATAAGTTTGATAAGATTTTTATATAAAATGATGGACAATATTGGCGCAGATATAAAGCTTCCAATACTTTTTACGTTGATTGCGGTTTCCTCATCTAACAACTCATTAGCTACTAGCACCTACGCTATTACCATTTTAGTGATGAGTTTTTACATTATTTTAGGTTTCAAAGTTATAGTATTGCACAAAATCCCTACAGAAAATTTATCTTCTACATGAAAATTTGCCACATTAGTTTCTCTTTTTTAATAGGCGGTATAGAAAATATGCTTGTTGATGTATTAAACGAGCAATCATTACATGCCGATACCATCCTCATTGTAATCAATAAAAATTATGATGAAAAAATTTTAAACAGAATCTCTAACCGGGTAAAAATCATTTTAATAAACCGACCAGAAGGAAGTAAAAACCCTTATTTTCTAATAAAATTGTGGGTCACCTTATGGCGCAGTCATCCTACTGTTATCCACTGCCATACGCCAAACATTGTTGATATTTTAGCACCCTTTAAGGCTAAATGTATTTACACCTCTCATAGTACCGGAATTGCGGTAGAAAACCTGCATAACTATAAAAAATTATTTGCAATATCTAAAGCAGTTCA
>DASVGY010000032.1:0-11928 GCA_036379295.1 Pelobium sp. | reverse complement strand
ATTTTTATTTATTTTACTCGTTAGGCATTCAAGCTTGCTTCGTAGGTTTTTCCGCAAAAATTAACCAAAAAACTCTCGGCTGCGCCCTTTGCTACAATGGAAGTGCGTTATTTCTGTTATTCGTTGCCGCAAAGGCCAAGGCCGAATTGAGGTTTACCTTCGCCTTTGCTTTTGTATTGTGGGCGCTTCTATTCTAAAAACCGTCGATTAAATGTAAATCTATCAGCGTGTTTTTAATATCACGCTCAAATTTAAATTGCTTTCCTATTTTTGCGATATGTCCGCAAAACTATACCATCCTTTTAAAAAAATGACTTTTGATAATTCGCATTGCTTTTTAAGTGGTGAGCTTTTGCCAAAAGATCAGACGCCTTTACCAGTATTTGCTAATTGGCTTACCGAAAGCTACCAATTAAAGGATATGCCGTTCAAAATGCTGGACGAAAGTATGTTGAGCTATGCTGATATTGTTTTGCCTTGCAGCGATGCGGTTCGTGAACAGTTAGTTGAATTAGAAAACACCATCCAAACTGCTTTTGAAAAAGGTTACGAGGCAGTTAAAAACCTCAATGAAGATTTGCTTTTTTTATGGGTTGCCAAAACTGTTTATGGCGTAATTTTTAAGGAAATACAAGTAGCAATTAAACAGCAAAACACCTACGCCGAAGGTTTTAACATGTCGCAAGGCTTAATCCATAAATTTGGGGTTTTGCATACAATGTTGCAAAAACTTACGCAGCCCGTAGTTTTTGAAGATTTTAAGCCTTATAGCTTGTTTGTGTGCGAAGTTAAAAACGCAGAAAATGAATTTGCTTATCGCGATGAGATTAACACCCTTACTTTCTCCTTAAGAATAAAAGATTTCGGAATTTTGATGAGTCTGCAGGATAACGGTGCAAATAAAAAATATCACCATGAGCTTTGGAATAAAATAGAAGGCAAACAATTACATCCGATACAGTTCGAGGAACTTTGCGCTAAACTTTTCTACTCTGCCTATTTATTTAACCGATTGCCCGAATATCATATCATCCCAACAGCAGATCAAATTTTTATTGAAGCAATGCCTTTGCAAGGGATGAATGCTAAACCCGTTTTTGATGATTGGCAGTTTAAAGTTTACGGGCAGGTGGTAGAAAATTTCTGGAAACGTTGGGGATTTTTATTGTTGGAGATTATTAAAAACCCAGAAAAACCCTTGAGTTATTTATTGGATGATAGTGGTGAGTTTAGAACTGCAGATAGTATTGATTTGGCTTTAAGTTAGTTTGCATCTTCATATTCCATAAACTCCCGTCATCCCGAACGAGGTACGAGGAGGAATATGTTTATTTCTTAGGTGAATCAATTAATGCGGTTAACCCTTATAAATATTCGTTTCTCTGGTAAACCAAATTAGTGAAAAAGAACTTAGAGATCTCTCTCCGCCAGCCGGCGGATGGAGATGACCGTAAAACAAGATTACTTTAACTTCTCATTCTCTTTATGCCTCGTTGCATCTCTGATAGATTTTTTATCCATGTTTTTATTTAACGCATCGGTTAAATCGATTCCGGTTTGGTTGGCTAAGCAAATCAATACAAAAAGCACATCTGCCATTTCATCTGCAAGGTTTACATCTTCATCAGATTTTTTAAAAGATTGTTCTCCGTATTTACGAGCCATAATCCGGGCCACCTCTCCTACTTCTTCCATCAAAATCGCAGTATTGGTTAACTCGTTAAAATAGCGAACGCCTGTGGTGTTTATCCACTTATCTACCAGTTCTTGTGCTTCCTTAATTTCCATGCTTATTCCTTATTTTTTGTATCGATGGTAATGGTTACCGGTCCGTCATTTATCAAGTGGATTTTCATATCTGCTCCAAAAATTCCGGTAGCTAGCTTTTTACCAATCAGCATTTCTAATTGCGAAATCATCTTTTCATAAAGCGGAATTGCAATACTCGGTTTCGCTGCGTTAATAAACGACGGGCGATTTCCTTTTTTGGTCTGTGCAAATAGCGTAAACTGCGAAATTAGCAAGATGTTTCCGCCTTTATCCATCAAAGATTTATTCATTAACCCAGCATCATCGCTAAAAACACGAAGATTTACAATTTTTTGGGCCAACCAACTTAAGTCTTCCTCAGTATCTTCTGCACATAGCCCTAAAAGCACAACAAACCCGTCACAAATTTCACCGGTAACTTGATTGTTTACCACACACTTGGCTTCGCTTACTCTTTGGATTACCGCCCTCATTTAGTTAATAATTGTAATTTACAAAACGAAAATACTAATTTAATTTCTGCTTAAAATCTTCATGCTGGCATAAGTGCACTTTAAAGCCAAACTGCTAAAAACTGAATCCAAAAAAAATTTGAAATCCAAAAAATTTCGACTTACATTGAAAATCGATTAATTTTTGTGGAACACCGATTTTTTTATGCGAAGATTTAGTGCAGATTTAATTTATACGCTGGAGGGCGAAGCAATTCCTCGTGGCATTATAATTACAGACGATAACGGAAAAATTTTAAACATTACCGAAGAAAAAGTTGCTTTCGACCCAAATATCGAACGGTATAAAGGAATCATCGTTCCAGGTTTCATCAATGCACATTGCCACTTAGAACTCTCACATCTACACCAAAAAATTAAGGAAAAAAAGGGGTTAATTAATTTTATAAAAGAAGTGATTTTTAACCGAAACACTACGGAAGAAGTCATTATTAAAGCTATGCGGCAGCAAGATGAAAGCATGTGGAATGCCGGGATTGTAGCCGTAGGCGATATTGCCAACCAAACAATCTCCGCCGAAATCAAAGCAAAAAGTAAAATCAAATACCATACTTTTATTGAAATGTTAGGCTTTGACGCTACCAAGGCAAAAGAGATTTTAGCCGAGGCCATCATAAAAAAAAATGCTTTTGATACTAGTGCGTCTATCACCGTACATGCGCCCTATTCAGTATCAAAAGAATTGGTTAAGCAGCTAAAAGAATATAGCGAGGGCATCGATAATAAAATCACGATTCATAACCAAGAGTGTGATGAAGAAGATGAACTTTATAAAACCCGCTCTGGCCCGTTTTTGCAGTTTTACAAAGATTTAAATATAAATGCAGAAACTTTTACCTCGCAATCAAAAAGCTCGTTACAGGCAATGCTGCCGCTGATGCCGAAAAAGCAAAATATTTTGTTGGTGCACAACACTTACACTTGTTTAAAAGATGTTTATTTTACAAAAAGGTTCGAAAAAAATATATTTTGGTGTTTTTGCCCTAACGCAAATCTGTATATCGAGGATAAACTGCCCACATACGATTTTTTTAAATACTCTGAATTCCCATTTACCATCGGCACCGATAGCTTGGCATCTAACCATGCCCTATCTATTTTAGAAGAGATGAAAATTTTACAGAAAAACATACCTGACTTAACCTTAAATGAACTTTTAAAATGGGCCTGCATCAATGGTGCAAAATTTTTAGGTTTTGAAGCAGATTTGGGAAGCATGGCAGTAGGTAAAACCCCGGGATTAAACCTATTGAGCAATCTGGAAAACGGTTTAATTGGCGAAAATACAACCGTTAAAAAACTGATATAAATTTCAGGGTAATTATCGAGTTAAAAATTGATACCACTTTAAACGTTCAGTATTTACTATTAATTACTGCTTTCCACTGATAAGTTTTAATTTTGACTTTTTAATTTTTTGAGTTTTTAATGAAAGCAATACAAATTATAGTCTCTGGCCGGGTACAAGGCGTTTTTTTTAGAGCCTCTACTAAGGCCGTTGCAGACCAACTAGGGATAAAAGGCTTTGTAAAAAACCAAAAAGACGGCACAGTTTTAATTCATGCAGAAGGAAATCCGATATTTATGGATAGCTTTTTAGACTGGTGTAAATACGGCCCTGATGATGCTTTGGTTGAAGATGCTAAAGTAGAAGACGTAGAAGTGAAAAACTATCGTAATTTTGAAGTCTTAAAAAAGTGATTTGTCAACGATAAAAAAATTTGCCGGTCAAACCGCTATCTACGGAGTTAGCACCATTGCATCCCGCATTTTAAATTTCTTTTTAACACCCATTTATACCAAGGTTTACCCCGTTAAGGTTTACGGTATTTTTACCGAAATGTATAGCTATGCATCAATCTTAAATGCTTTGCTTTCTTTCGGAATGGAAACTACTTTCTTTAGGTATCTCAACAAAAAAGAAGGTCAAAAGGAAGTGATTTACAGCAATACCTTTATGATGGTAGCTTTTGTAAGCGGCCTATTTTTGTTTACAGTATTTCTTTTTGCGCAGCCAATTGCGTTTTGGTTAAAAGATGCAACTACCACTCCGTTAGCAGATTATCTTTTATATGTTAAATTATTTAGCTTGATTTTAGTGATAGATGCCTTAAGCGTTGTTCCGTTCGCAAGGCTAAGGGCAGATGGCAAACCGGGCAGATATTCTGTTCTAAAAATTGTAAATATTTTAACCTTTATTTCGCTAAACCTGTTTTTTATTTTTGCTATCCCATTTATTATTTCAAACAATTTATTCGGATCGGCTTTTTTTTCAAGTTGGTACCAAGAAAAATGGGTAGGCTACGTTTTTATCTCTAACCTAATTGCAAGTGTGGTTACTTTAACCATGCTTATTCCCGAGCTTTTAAAGCTTCGGTTTAAGCCAGATAAGGCGCTAATTGCCGAAATGATACTTTATAGTTTGCCCATATTTATCGCAAACCTATCCTTCATCGTCAACGAGAATTTAGATAAAATTTTTTTAGGGCGATTGTTGCCTGCTGCTATCAGTCAGGCGCAAGTTGGTATTTACGGCGCTTGCTGCAAAATTGCTATTTTTCTAAGTATTTTTATTAACGCTTTTAGGCTTGGCGCCGAACCATTCTTTTTTTCACACGCTAAAAATGCCAATGCTAAGCAAACTTATGCTACCATTATGAATTACTTTATATTGGTAATTACCTTAATTTTTGTAGGCTTAGTAGCCAATATTGAAATTTTAAAACATTTTATCCGTAACGAGGCCTACTGGGTAGGTTTGGATGTTGTACCTGTTTTACTCTTTGGTTATGTAAGTTTGGGTATTTATATGAACCTTTCTATTTGGTACAAACTATCCGACCAAACAAAATATGGTTTGTATATTTCTGGCGTTGGCGCAATATTAACCATTGTTTTAAATTTATTTTTTATCCCGTCTTACGGATATATGGCTTCGGCTTGGGTTTCTTTAACGGCATATACCAGCATGATGATTTTATCATACCTCCTCGGACAAAAAAATTATGCTATCCCCTACCACCTAAAACAAAACGTATTTTATCTACTTTTATCAGTAGTGGTGGTTTGGTTTTCTTTCGTTTATTTTAAGCGAGACTTAATCATTGGAAACATACTTTTTATAGCGTTTGGTTTGGTAATTTTATTCCTCGAACGCCATCAACTCAAAAAACTTTTGACCAATTTATGAAGATAAACATCATCAATCAATCAAAACATCAATTGCCGGCATACGGAACCGAAGCTTCTGCCGGAATGGATTTAAGAGCTAATCTTTCCGAAGAAATTACTTTGGAGCCTTTGGAGCGTAAATTGATAGCTACCGGAATTTCCATTGAGTTACCTATCGGCTACGAGGCGCAAATTCGCCCGCGAAGTGGCTTGGCTTACAAATCCGGAATTAGCATTGTAAACGCTCCCGGGACCGTTGATGCGGATTATCGGGGCGAAATTAAAGTTCTGTTGGTAAACCTATCCAATGAAGTTTTTACAGTTAATGACGGCGACCGGATTGCGCAAATGGTGATAGCTAAACACGAAAAAGCAGAATGGCAAGAGGTTGAAACACTTTCTGAAACGCAACGCGGGGCTGGCGGTTACGGACATACCGGGGTAAAATAATATGATTAAACGCCATAGCATTTTTATAACCATACTTACTTTGCTTTGTTTAAGTTCTTTTGCACAACGTAAAAAAACAGAACAACAAGCCTTTATTTTGCTTTCTGGCAAGCCTTTAAACGCTGTAGATAGCAGTAAAGTAATTGACTTTTATTACGCTGGGCTTCGAGAAAAAGTGGTAGATAACCCTGTTTTGGCAATAGAAAGTTTTAAGCAGGCAATAAACATTGACCCGCTTCACCATCCATCATACTATGAACTGGCGCAAATTTATTTTAAGAAAGGTGATTTAAGCAATGCCCGCATTTATGCTGAAAAAGCGCTCACAATTAAAACCGATAACCAATGGTATTGGCTTTTAGTTGCCAACATCTATCAGCAACAGCAAGACTATAAATTGTTAACTCACGCCCTTGGCGAGCTAATTAAAATTGAGCCCGAGAAACTTGAATACCGTTTTGATAAAGCTAATGCTTTGTTTATGATGGGCAATTTAAACGAGGCTTTGGCTCTTTACAATAATTTGGAGAAAAAGATTGGCTTAACCGACCAAGTTTTACAAGGCCGGCAAAGAATTTATCTTAAAAATGGCGAGATAAAAAAAGCAATAGCAGATTTACAGCAGCTAATCAAAAACAACCCTACTGATGTAAGGTACTATCTTTCTTTAGGTGATTTATATTTTGCCAACCAAATGCTTAACGATGCGTTAAACGTTTACCAACAGGCAAAACAGCTAGATGATGCTAATCCTTTTACGCGGATGGCGATAGCGCAAATATTAGAATCGCAAAAAAAACCGCAGGAGGCTTTTGAAGAAATTAAAGCTGCTTTTGCACAGCCCGGCTTTAGCATTGATCAAAAAGTTAAAATTATCATTAAATATTTTGATTCTTTTCCGGATGTTACTGCTGTTTCTAAAGCCGAAACGCTATCAAAAATATTAACCACTACGCATCCATCAGACCCAAAGTCTTTTGCACTTTATGGCGATGTACTTTATCAAAAGCAAGATTATGAGGGCGCAAAACTAGCTTACCAAAAAGCTTTGGCGCTTAATAAAAACGTATTTGTAATTTGGGAACAGTTACTGCAGATTGCTCTTTTTACCAACAAACCCAACGAATTAATCGCCGTTGGTGAAGAAGCGCTAACATTTTTTCCGAACCAGGTAAACGTATATTTTTTCGTAGGAACAGGTTATTTGATAAATAAGAATTACGAAAAGGCCATAAATTACTTAAGCAACGCACTTAACTTTGAAATTGAAAATAAGGCCTTAAAAACCCAAATTTATGCCAGCTTGGGCGATGCTTACCAAGGCCAAAAAAAATACAAAGAATCTTCAGACGCATACGAAAAAGCCCTGATTTTAGAGCCTAATAACAGTTACGCCTTAAATAATTATGCGTATTACTTATCCTTAAGAAACGAGGATTTACCAAAAGCAGAAAAAATGTCTGTCAAATCTAATCAATTAGAGAAAGACAATGCTTCTTTTCAAGATACTTATGCGTGGATACTTTTTAAGCTTGGCAGATATCGCGAAGCAGAAGAGTGGATGCAAAAAGCTATTCTCAATAATCCTAACAACGCCACCCAATTTGAGCACCTAGGCGATATATATTTTAAACTGGGCAATTTAAGTAGCGCACTGGAATACTGGAACAAAGCTTTAATTATTGACCCAAACAATCCGCTTTTAAAAAAGAAAATAGCCGATAAAAAATATCTTGAATAAAAACGTTTGCTAACGGTTAAACATCCCTTATTACAAATATCTGCGAATGTGCGTTTTACGTTTATCAATAATTGATGTTCAACTTCTTCAATACAAAGTGTAACAACCAAATTGGGCCAATCAATAAAAATTTTACATCATCCACGAACGAAGGTTTTTTCCCTTCTATCTTATGCCCGATAAACTGCCCTATCCAGCCCAATGTAAATATAGCTAAACTAACTTGCCACAAAGCTGGCCCACCTGCTCTTTCCAAATACTCCAATTGGACTACAAAAAAGTAGCAAATCCCAAAAAAGAACAGCATAAAGTATGACAATATGGGCGAGAGTGTAGAATAGTAATAAATGCAGATAGCTAATACAAATGAAAACCAGTTGATATACATATTGTACTTACCTAAAAAAGCCAAATGCGGAAACGGAATTGCCGTAAGTAAACCAACAATGCTAAAAACAATCAGTGGCACACAAAACCAATGAATCAACTTATTAGTTGTGTTTTGGTGGCTTTCTGAGTATTTATCAAATAAAATATCAATTGGTCTTTTTTCTTGTTTCTTCATGACGAGTTAACCACAGAGGGCACAAAGGTTTGATTTGTAAAGGTAATATATTTTAACCGCTGAGACCACGGAGCTCACAGAGCCAGGTAAACAAATTAAAATGCAAAAAGCGATAGAGATAAACTCCATCGCTTCTTATAGACTTTTTCTAAGTCCCAAATCTCATATTTCCACTCTCACATTTAATTTACTTAGCGTAAGCCACACTTCTAGTTTCCCTAATTACCGTTACTTTAATCTGTCCAGGATAAGTCATTTCAGTTTGGATACGGTTTGAAATATCAGCAGCCAAAATTTCAGATTGTGCATCAGAAATTTTTTCGCTTTCTACAACAACCCTTAACTCTCTACCCGCTTGTATCGCAAAAGTCTTTTCAACTCCTGGGTACGATAAGGCTAAACTTTCCAATTCTTTCAACCTACGAATGTAACTTTCTACTACTTCGCGTCTTGCACCTGGTCTTGCGCCAGAAATAGCATCACAAGCTTGAATAATTGGCGAAATCATAGAGGTCATCTCAATTTCATCGTGGTGAGCGCCAATAGCATTACAAATTTCAGGGTGCTCCTTATATTTTTCTGCCAACTGCATACCCAAAATTGCGTGAGGTAGTTCTGGGTTGTCATCTGGCACTTTTCCAATATCGTGTAACAAACCAGCTCTCTTCGCCATTTTAGCATTCAAACCTAATTCAGATGCCATGGTAGCACAGAAATTAGCCACCTCGCGAGAGTGTTGCAATAAATTTTGACCGTAAGAAGAGCGGTAACGCATACGCCCAACCATTCTAATCAACTCAGGGTGTAATCCATGGATTCCTAAATCAATAACTGTACGTTCCCCAATCTCCACAATCTCTTCCTCAATCTGCTTTTGCGTTTTAGCAACTACTTCCTCAATACGGGCAGGGTGAATACGACCATCTGTTACCAAACGGTGCAAAGCTAAACGGGCTATCTCCCTACGAACAGGGTCAAAACCGGATAAAATAATGGCTTCTGGAGTATCATCCACAATGATCTCGATACCAGTTGCCGCTTCTAAAGCTCTGATGTTACGTCCTTCGCGACCAATAATTCTACCTTTTATCTCATCGTTTTCAATGTTGAAGATAGAAACCGTGTTTTCAATTGCAGATTCTGTTGCCGTACGCTGGATGGTTTGTATAACAACTTTTTTGGCTTCCTTAGCAGCAGTTAAACGGGCATCGTCAACAATATCTTTAATAGAAGCCATAGCATTTGTGCGGGCTTCCTCCTTCAAATTGCTTTCAAGCTGCGCTTTAGCCTCGCTCGCACTTAAACCGGCAATTGCTTCTAATTGCGATACATGCTGAAGCTTAACGGCTTCAACCTCCTCTTGCTTAAGCTTTAAAATTTCCGTTTGCTTCTGATAGCCCAATCGTTGATTTTCAAGCTCTTGCTCTTTTTTGGCTTGGTTCTCAAGTTTTTGATTTAACGATTGTTCTTTTTGTTTGAGTGTATTTTCTCGCTGAGCTATTGTATTATTTCTTTGATTCACCTCCTGCTCATGGTCGGCTTTCATTTGCAAAAACTTTTCTTTTGCTTCCAGCAATTTATTTTTCTTTAAGATTTCGGCATTGTTTTCTGCCTCTCTTAAAATCTTTTTCACTTTTCCTTGCGCCGCAACCTCCTGCTGTTTAAGCAGACTCCGAAGCAAAAATCTTCCTGTAACAATACCCAGTCCAAACGCCACAACGGCTATAACCAGGTAAAAAACTATCTCCATAATTGTAAGTTAAATAAAATAAAAAAACCGCATTAAATTTTAGACTCCAGTATTGTAAACTTGTCGAACATGTATAGGGTTTAAGCTGTAAACAGATGGCAAAACCAAATGAGGTATGCTTTTGTAACCCTTCTAAATATCGAAGTGTTAAGTTTAATAAATAGTGAAACCTAAAACCTAAGCGGTTATATCTTCAAAAATAGTTTATTCTGATTAAATATTTATACTTTCTTAAAAAAATCGTTTAACATGCTATCCAATTCATTCACTTTTTCTGCTACATCTGTATCCACATGACTAGCTTTTTTCTCTGCATTTAACGAGAGCGTAGCATAGTGCAATACACACATAGAAAGCAAGTCTTGTTTATCTTTAACCGCATATTTGTCTTGCAACTCTTTAATGCGGTCATTAATCAACTTGGCAGCTCTCCTCACAATTTCTTCCTCCTCCATGTTTATTTTTAACGGATAAACACGGTCGGCAATATTTATTTTTATCGAGATTTCTCCCATTTGGTCATTAGGTTCACTTATATCACTACTTCAGTAATACAATACACTTATCTATTTCCCGCACAAATTCGTTAATTTTTTGCTTGATATCAAGTGTTTTTTCACTTGATCCTTCTAAACTTTTTGCCAACTTAACCACACGTAACTTTTCTTCCACCTCTTTTCGTTTAGTTTCGCTACTTTCAAGCGCCACTTTTAACGATTGGTTTTCTAAATTAACAAGGTCATTTTGCTCCTGTAAAGCCTTTGATAGTTCAACCAGCTTTTGGGTGCGGTCCAGTACTTGATCTAATTTTTTGGCAATTACAGACATTTTTAGTTATAATTTTATTCGTTTCGAATCAATCCGCTGTTGTTTATTAATAGTTTTTTGTGCGTTTAAACACGCTATCCGCTCATACTGCACAGGCATTAGCCACAAAAGCCGGTATCCGCTGCTATCGTTAACGCCTTATTGAGTGGGCAACAACTTTCGGTTTTCCGTTGCAATCTTTTAACTTTTTACTTTCGACTTTTTACTTAATGCTACCTAATCTCCGCCCCAACTTCTTTACCGAAGTTAGCAATTAACTTCTGCATAATCGAATCAATCTGTTTGTCGTCCAACGTTTTTTGTTCGTCTTGTAAAGTGAAACTCAAAGCGTAAGATTTTTTACCTTCTGGTAGTTTATCGCCTTGGTAAACATCAAACACATTTACTTCCTTCAACAATGATTTTTCGGTTTTTGTGGCGATGCGCTTTAAATCCTCAAAGCGTACATCTTTGTTAATCAACATAGACAAATCTCTCCGTACCGACGGAAATTTAGACACCTCTTTAGAGCTGATCTTGTTGCTTTTAACCAGCATCATCAACATATCCCAGTTAATGTCGGCATAAAAAGCAGGTTTGTTTACATCGGCGAGCTTCAACGATTTTTGCGAAACCGCTCCAAAAGAAACCAAAACTTTAGCACCTTTCCTGTACTGGATTCCGTACTCAAAATCTTTACTTTCTACCTCGTCTGATTGCAGGTTGAGTACTCCTAACCTTTTCAGGATTGCATCTACTGTTGCTTTAAGATGGAAGAAACTAACGACAGGAGCTTTTTGATTCCATTGTTCTGCTTCTGTTTTGCCACTTAAAAACACCGACAAATGGTTATCCTCTTGGTACTTACCGTTCTGAGTACGGTAAGTTTTTCCAAACTCGTAAAACTTTACATCAACAGTTTTTCGGTTTTGGTTATAAGCTACAGCTTCCAAACCAGAGTACAGCATACTCTGACGCATCACATCCAAATCAGAACTTAAGGGGTTCAAAATCTTAACGGCTTCATCTAAATTATCGGAGTACGCTGATTTAGTTAAAGAATTTGCTAAAATCTCAAAGAAACCATTTGCCGAAAGCATATCCGCAATTGTATTCTGAATAACTTCTTTATCTGGCTTTGGCGAAACATTTAAAGATGCAT
>DASVGY010000031.1:0-7139 GCA_036379295.1 Pelobium sp. | reverse complement strand
TCCTTATGTGTTCGAGTTTTTGGGGATTCCAGAAAACAAACCGCTTTTAGAGAAAGATTTAGAGACAAAACTTATACGGCACATAGAAGAATTTTTATTAGAGCTTGGCAGAGGTTTCATGTTTGTAGGCTCTCAGCAAAGAATAACTATAAACAATAATCATTATTATGTTGATATGGTTTTTTATAATAAAATATTGAGAGCCTATATATTAATTGAGTTAAAAACAACAAAGCTTAATATTGCTGATGGCGGACAGCTAAATACCTATTTGAATTATTATAAAACGGAGATAAACGACGAAAGCGACAATTTACCAATTGGAATTATTTTATGTGCTGAAAAAGACGAAATCACAGCAGAATATATTTTAGGTGGATTTGAAAACAACGTGTTTGCATCAAAATATGTTACCATTTTGCCTGATAAACAAGAATTAATTGACGAAGTTGAAAATGTAATGAATCGATAATTCTTAAGTAGAACAGCTGTTGAAAATATCGCTAAATCTAAATTTCTAGTATCGAAATGTTTTTCTCCATCATCATTCCACTTTACAATCGCCCGCAGGAAATTAAAGAACTGCTGGAAACTTTGGTGTTGCAAACCTACATGGCTTTTGAGGTTTTGGTGATTGAAGATGGTTCCACCTTAACTGCTAAAGAAATTGTTGCTTCCTTTGAGGGAAAACTGGATATCAAATATTTTGTAAAGCCTAACGAAGGGCAAGGTTTCGCCAGGAACTACGGTTTCCAAAAAGCGAAAGGCGACTATTTTATCATTTTTGATTCTGATTGCTTAATCCCAGCCAATTACCTCGAAAACGTAAAAAACCACCTTTATAACGAACCGTTAGACGCTTTTGGTGGGCCAGATGACGCACATGACAGTTTTACGGATTTACAAAAAGCAATCAGCTATTCAATGACTTCTGTTTTTACAACCGGGGGCATACGTGGTAAATCAAAAAATGCAGGTGGCCAGTTTCATCCCCGCAGTTTTAACATGGGGCTTTCCCGTAAAGTTTGGGAAAAAGTAGGTGGCTTTATCATTACCCGTTTGGGCGAAGACATTGAATATTCCATCAGAATCCATCAAGCCGGATTTAAAATAGGCTTAATTTCAAATGCAAAAGTTTACCATAAAAGACGGACCAGCTTTAAGGCTTTTTGGAAGCAGTTGCATTTCTTCGGTCGGGCAAGAATCAACATCACTAAGTTTTTTCCTAAAACCCTAAAAATGGTTCATTTTTTTCCGGCGATATTTACCTTAGGTCTGCTTTTTAGCCTGATAGCCAATATTTTAAACTGGCAAATAGCCCTGGCTTGTAATTTATTTATCATTATTTATTTTCTTTCTGTATTTTTTGATGCTTGGAGTAAAAATAAGTCGATAAATGTTGCATTTTTGAGCATCTTTACTGCGCTAATTCAGCTAACCGCCTATGGCATGGGTTTTATGCAAGATTACGTGAAGAAGATTATTTTTAATAAATGATAGAATTTTTAAAACAAAGCACCTTTTCGGTTAACGAGGTAATGACCAAAGCTTGGGAAATTACCAAAAACAATTATTTTTCTATTGCCCTGCTGTGTTTTCTAATGTTTGCAACACTAAGCTTTTCTAGCTTGTTAGCTATCTTTTTAAAAGATATCAATAGCGTACTAAATTTTGTGCTTTTTTTAATTTTCATCAGCACTTATCTGCTTTGCAACCTATCGCTGTTTAAATTTATTTTTCACCTTTTAGATCACGAGGCAGATGAGTTAAGCCTTGCGCAAACCTTGCCTACCAAACAACAAATCATCAACTTTTTGGTTGCTAGTTTCTTTTTTACCCTTTCTGTATTGGGCGTATATATTGTTGTTGCGCTATTGGTATTTCCTTTAGTTTATACAGGTATCAACATGCAAATTTTGGTTAACGTAGCCATTTCTGTTGGTTTGGTTGCAATTTTTATCACTTGGTTACGAATCTCATTTTTTCCTTTTTTTATAATCGATAAAAACGAACGTCCTTTTAAATCTTTAAAGATGAGTCTAGCAATTACTAAAGGAAACTTTTTTAAAATTTTGCTACTGCTTTTTGTGCTTGGTTTTTTTCAAGTGCTTTACTTGGTGCTCAACTATTTTGAGCTAACCGTAATTGCCACCTTCGTTAATATTTTAAGTTCGTTTATCATCATCCCGCTTTCAAGCGTGGCGTTAACGGTAGCCTACAGAAAAATGACGGACGAGTATAGAGGCGATCAAGAGCCTGATATCTTAACAAATATTATTTAAGTTAGCGGCAATATGGGCTTAAAAGCATTAATTAGTAAACCCTTTGCCGCTTTTGCCGTAAGGCAGATGGATAAATGGAAATACAATGCTATTGAAGCGCAGGCAAAAACTTTAAAGCATATCCTTAAATCGGCACAGCATACCGCATTTGGCAAGGACCATCAATTTGAAAAAATTCAATCTTATCAGGATTATAAAAGGCAGGTACCCATTAACGATTACGAGGATATTAAGCCCTATATAGAAAGGGTTTTGCAAGGAGAAGAAAACGTACTTTGGCCGGGTAAGCCTATTTATTTTGCCAAAACATCGGGCACTACTTCTGGGGTAAAATATATTCCTATCTCAAAAGAATCAATGCCGCAGCACATTAAAGCGGCCCGCAACGCCTTACTCTGCTACATCCACCAAACCGGTAAAGCAGATTTTGTAAACGGAAAAATGATTTTTTTGCAGGGCAGTCCGCAAATGGATAAAAAAGCCGGAATTGCCTTTGGCCGTTTATCGGGGATTGTTGCCAACCATGTACCGGCTTATCTTCAAAAAAACAGGTTACCCAGCTATAAAATTAATTGTATTGATGATTGGGAGCAGAAATTAGATGCCATTGTAGATGAAACCTTAAACGCAGATATGCGTTTAATTTCTGGCATCCCGCCGTGGTGTCAAATGTACTTTGACCGTTTAATCGAAAAAACAGCAAAGCAAAAAGTAAAAGACATTTTTCCAAATTTTAAGCTTTTCGTGTACGGAGGTGTAAATTACGAACCTTACCGGGCAAGGCTAGAAGAAAGCATAGGCTTTAAAATTGATAGTATAGAAACTTACCCCGCTTCCGAAGGTTTTATTGCATTTCAGGATAATCAAAATGATAAGTCGCTGCTGCTTTTGGCGGATGCTGGGATTTTCTACGAATTTATCCCTACGGATGAGTTTTTTAACGATAAACCCACCAGATTGTCTTTGGCAGAGATAGAACTTAATAAAAATTATGCAATCATTTTAAGCACAACCGCCGGACTTTGGGCTTATTCTTTAGGTGATACTGTAAAATTTGTAGCGAAAAATCCGTATAAACTTTTGGTAACGGGCAGAATTAAGCATTACATTTCTGCTTTTGGCGAACATGTGATAGGCGAGGAGGTGGAACAAGCTTTATTAAGCATAGCCAAGAAAGAATCGGTTGAAATTACCGAGTTTACGGTGGCGCCACAGGTAAATCCGGCAAAAGGAGAATTGCCTTACCACGAGTGGTTTGTAGAATTTGTAAATCCGCCAAACAATTTAAAAGAATTTTCGCTTAAAGTTGATGAGGCTTTACAGCAAAAAAACATATATTACAAAGATTTAATTGCCGGAAAGGTATTACAGCCTTTAATTTTAAGGTCTTTAAAACCAAAATCGTTCATCAATTTAATGCGGGCAGAAGGAAAGCTGGGCGGGCAAAATAAAGTGCCTCGTTTAGCCAACGATCGCTCCTTAGCAGATAAACTGACAAATTATATGATTAAGTAGAAGGTATTAAGTAATAAGTGATAAGTAGTAAGTCCAATGCGTAGCCTAACAAACTAACCACCTAACAAACCAACCACCTAACAAACTAACCAACTAACACACTTGCCAGAAATAAAAAAAAATATTGCCATTTTAGGCTCAACCGGTAGTATCGGTACGCAGGCTTTAGCAGTTATCGAAGCTAATCCTCATTTGTTTAACGCACACGTTTTAACGGCGCAAGCAAACGTTGATTTATTGATTGCGCAGGCCATTAAGTTTAAGCCAAAAGTAGTTGTCATTGCCGATGAAACAAAATATCAACAATTAAAAGATGCCTTAAAAAATACCGACGTTGAAGTTAAAGCCGGCGAAGCAGCACTTTGCGAAGTGGTACTGCTGCCACAAGTTACCATAGTTTTAACCGCATTGGTTGGTTTTGCAGGCTTAAAGCCCACCATAGCGGCAATTAAAGCCGGTAAACACATCGCCTTAGCAAATAAGGAAACTTTAGTTGTAGCGGGCGAGTTAATCAATGCTTTAGCAAAAGAATTTAAAGCAGATATTTTACCTGTAGATTCAGAACATTCTGCAATTTTCCAATGCTTAGTTGGCGAAAAAAGCCCAATCGAAAAAATTTACCTTACCGCTTCCGGCGGACCATTCAGAGGAAAAGATATCGACTTTTTAAGGTCTGTAAACAAAGATCAGGCACTTAAACACCCAAATTGGGTAATGGGAGCCAAGATTACTATTGACTCGGCCACCTTAATGAATAAAGGTTTAGAAGTTATCGAAGCCAAATGGCTCTTTAATTTAACGGTAAATCAAATTGATGTAATTGTTCACCCACAATCTATTGTACATTCTATCGTTCAGTTTCAAGACGGTTCAATGAAAGCACAAATGGGTTTGCCGGATATGAAATTGCCCATACAATATGCTATGGCTTATCCAAACAGGGTTAAAAATGATTTTAAACGCTTTAATTTCTTGGATTACCCAACATTAACCTTTGAACCTGCCGATACCAAAACATTCAGAAATTTAGCCCTCGCTTTTGAAGCTTTAAATAAAGCCGGCAATATGCCTTGTATCATCAATGCAGCAAATGAGGTAGTGGTTGCTGAGTTTTTGAAAGATGAAGTTGGTTTTTTGCAGATGAGCGAAATTATAGAAACCTGTATGGCAAAGATGGATTTTGTAAAAGAGCCCAGTTTACAAGATTATTTTGAAACCGACAAGCAAACACGCATTTTTGCGAAACATTTAGCAGCAAGTATATAGCTTCAAGTAGTGAATAGTGAAGAGTGAATAGTGAATATAGTAGGAAGTATCAAGAATTTGGTAACAAGTATTAAAAAAAGAGTCAAATAATAAAAAATAAAAAATGGATGTAGTAGTGATGATTGCCCAACTGATTTTGGGTTTATCTATTTTAGTAGTGTTACATGAGTTAGGGCACTATTTAACAGCAAGATATTTTGGAATTAAAGTAGAGAAGTTTTACCTCTTTTTTGATGCGTGGGGGTTTAAGCTTTTTAGTATCAAATACAAAGATTGCGAATACGGAATAGGCTGGCTGCCTTTAGGTGGTTACGTAAAAATTGCGGGGATGATTGATGAATCAATGGATACCGAAGCAATGGCGCAGCCTATACAACCTTGGGAATTTAGGGCAAAACCGGCTTGGCAGCGTTTAATTGTGATGTTAGGCGGCGTTACAGTAAATATCATCCTGGGTATTTTTATTTTTTGGATGCTAACTTTCAAATATGGCGAAACCTATACGCCAAACAGCGAGCTAAAGTACGGTATTGTGCCGGGTATTGTGGGGCAGCAAATTGGCTTGCAACCTGGGGATAAAGTGCTCGAAGTTAACGGCAAAAAGCTGCTACGGTTCGAGGATCTTCGGAGTTCTGATGTGCTGTTAGGCAACGCAAACTTAACCATCGTTAGAAACGGCGAGGAAAAGCAAATTCCCGTACCGGCAGATATTTTAAATAAAGTGTCAGATTATGGCATAGCCGAGTTTGTTTCGCCTCGCATCATCTCTAAGGTGGGCGAGGTTGTTCCGGGTAGCAATGCCGAAAAAGCTGGGCTAAAAGCCAACGACCAAATATTAGAAGTTAATGGGCAGGAGGCTGTATATAGCGATCAACTGCGTAATTTACTGGAGGCTGATAAAGGCAAAGAGGTGAAGCTTACGGTGCTGCGTAACGCAGACAAAGTTCAAGTTCCGGTAAACGTAACCAATGATGGAACTATCGGTTTTGCTTTTGATTTGGCCTCAATTAAAACAGAAACACAGGATTTTACTTTCTTTGGCGCATTACCCGCCGGAGCATCAAGAGCCTGGGGTTCACTTACCGATAACGCAAAAGGCTTAGGCAAAGTAGTAAAAGGAGAAGTGAAAGCAACTAAAGCTTTTTCTGGCCCGGTAGAAATTGCCCGTAAGCTATACGGTGGTACCTGGGACTGGGTTAAATTTTGGAGCATTACGGGCTTGCTTTCTATGGCGCTTGCGCTGATGAACTTATTGCCCATTCCAGCTTTAGATGGCGGACATGCCGTATTTTTAATTATCGAGATGATTAAAGGAAAGCCTCTTAGCGATAAGTTTATGGAAAAAGCACAAATGGTAGGCTTCGTAATTTTAGCGGCCTTAATGGTTTTTGTAATCGGAAACGATATTTTTAAAGTGTTTACTAAATAGGTTTTAGGCCGTAGGTTTTAAGTTTTAAGTGGAAAATTCCCTAAGCTATATTCAGTCCGCGTACCTATAACTTACAACCTATCACTTACCAACCTAACAAAAATGGATTACTTCAAATTTTACGATATCCCGCTTTCTTTTTCGCCAGACCAAGCTTTGGTAAAAAAGAAATTTTATGCGCTAAGCAAAGCATACCATCCAGATTTTTTTGTGAACGAGTCTGAAGAAAAACAGCAAGAGATTTTAGAACTTTCTACCCTAAACAATAAAGCCTTTCAAACACTTTCTAATCCAGATAAGTTGTTGCCTTATGTATTAACGTTAAAGAATGTTTTAGTAAATGGGGAAAAATATCAGCTTCCGCAGGATTTTTTAATAGAGATGATGGAAGTAAATGAGGGGATTATGGAGTTGGAGTTTGGTGCCGATAAAGAAAAGATAGCAGAAGTTAACAAAAATGTAAACGCATTTGAGGAGACGTTAAATACCGAACTGGCAAGCTTAACTGCTGATTTTGAAGCCGATGAAAACAAGGATTCAGAAAATCTGCTGAAAAAAATCAAGGATATTTGGTACAGAAAGAAATATTTGTTGCGAATACGAGAATCAATCGATAAATTTGCGACCCGCTTGTAAAACAAATGTCT
>DASVGY010000030.1:0-5326 GCA_036379295.1 Pelobium sp. | reverse complement strand
ACAAATTATCCTAGGAAACACCTATCATTTATATTTACGACCAGGCTTAGAAACCATTAAACTGGCCGGCGGACTCCACAAATTTATTGGTTGGGAAAAACCCATTTTAACGGATAGTGGCGGTTACCAAGTTTATTCCTTAACAGAAGTTAGAAAAATTAAGGAAGAAGGGGTAACTTTTAAATCGCATATAGATGGCTCTAAACACTTGTTTACGCCAGAAAACGTGATGGATACGCAAAGAACAATCGGTGCGGATATTATTATGGCTTTTGATGAGTGTACGCCTTATCCTTGTGATTATCATTATGCCAGAAGGTCGATTGATATGACACACCGTTGGTTAAAGCGTTGTATTAAACGTTTTGATGAAACTGAAGGTCATTATGGTTACTCCCAAACCTTCTTCCCGATTGTACAGGGTTCTGTTTATAAAGATTTACGAGTTAAATCTGCCGAGTTTATTGCGACACAAGATAGAGAAGGAAATGCCATTGGCGGACTTTCCGTTGGCGAGCCAGCAGAAGAGATGTACGCGATGACGGAGGTAGTTTGTAACGTACTGCCGCAAGAAAAACCGCGTTACTTAATGGGCGTAGGTACACCTATTAACTTGTTGGAAAACATTGCTTTAGGTATTGATATGTTTGATTGCGTTATGCCCACCAGAAATGCCAGAAATGGGATGCTTTTTACACGTAATGGCGTTATCAATATCAAAAACGAAAAATGGAAAAATGACTTTTCGCCGATTGATGCAGATAGCGATTTGTTTTCTGATTTAAATTACTCGAAGGCATATTTAAGGCATCTTATTCATTCAAAAGAAATTTTAGGTTCGCAGATTGCCACTTTACATAACTTACATTTTTATATTTGGTTGGTGACTGAGGCTCGTGAAAAAATTATAACGGGCGAATTTTACGATTGGAAAAATAAAATGGTGAAGGTTTTAGGACAAAAACTTTAATGAAATTTTTAAACCGCTACATCAAAATAATTGATTGGTATATCATCAAGAAATATCTGGGAACCTTTGTTTTTACATTGGCGATTTTCACGGTAATTTCGGTGGTTTTTGATATTTCGGAAAAGCTAGACGACTTTTTAAAAAGTACCGCCACTACCAAAGAGATAATTTTTGAGTATTACGGCGGTTTTATCCCGTTTTATTTGAATTTTTTATCTCCCTTAATCAACTTTATCGCAGTGATTTTTTTTACTGCAAAAATGGCCGACCAAACCGAGATAGTACCTATCTTATGTGGCAAGGCGAGTTTCAACCGCTTTTTACGTCCGTATTTTATCGCCTCGACGCTAATTTTTGTGGTGAGTATGGTTTTTAATCAGTTGATTATTCCGGAGACCAACCGTTTAATGACCAATTTTGAGAATACTTATTTAAAGGATAGTAATAATACCACAAGGAGCAATGTGCATATACAGTTGGACCAATCAACTTATGTTTACATGGAGTCTTTTGACAATAAAACAGATAATGGCTACCGTTTTTCTTTAGAAAAATTTGACAAAGACGAACTTAAATCGAAGCTGATGGCCGATAGAATTGCGTGGGATTCGGTGGCGAAAAAATGGAAGATATACAACTTTACTATTCGCCACGTTGACGGTTTAAAAGAGCGCATGGAAACCGGCGTAGAAAAGGATACCACTTTGGATATGAAGCCTTTAGATTTTGATGTGCGAGATAATATTTTTTCGGCGATGAACTACACAGAGCTTAATGAGAAAATAGAGAAGGAAAAAATCCGTGGCTCGGGCATTATGGTAAATTTAGAGCTAGAAAAATACAAACGTTGGGTTTACCCATTCTCAACTTATGTACTAACGCTGATTGGTGTGGCGCTTTCATCCAGAAAGGTACGCGGGGGTGTTGGTTTGCCTTTAGGGGTAGGTATTGGGATGAGTTTTCTGTATATTTTACTGATACAGTTTGCTAACGTATTTGCTTTAAAAGGTGGTTTACCCCCGGTAATAGCAGTAATTATTCCGAACTTGATTTTTGGCACTATTGGCGTGGTGTTGGCTGTTAAAGCACCAAAGTAGCATGAAGTTGAATTTAAAGAGTAATCTACTGATACTGCATCTAACTGTTTTAGTTTGGGGCTTTACGGGTATCTTGGGTGCATTAATTAGCGTAGGAGAAGCGCATTTGGTATGGTATCGTGTGTTGATTGCCGCTGTTTCTTTGTTCATTTATTTTAGATGGAAAAAAACACCTATCAAAGTATCTCGGCAAACGTTTTTTAGATTGATATTTACCGGTGCTATTGTGGCTTTGCATTGGATACTGTTTTTCGGTTCGATTAAAGCGGCTACAGTATCCGTTACGATGGTTTGTTTATCATCATTAACGCTTTTTACCGCCATTTTAGAGCCTTTGCTGAACAATACCCGAATTTCTAAAATGGAAATTGTTGCTGGCTCCTTTATTATTTTTGGGATTTACGTGATCTTTAAATTTGAGAGCGATTACACAAAAGGGATAATTATGGGTTTAGCTAGCGCCCTTTGTGGCAGTTTATTCTCAATTATTAACGCTAAACAAGCTAAAAACCGCCCGGCAGAAATCATTAGCTTTTACGAACTTACAGGTGCTTTTTTCTGGGTAAGTATCTATCTTTTTGCAACCGGAGGCTTTAACAAAGCTATGTTCTTAAACACTGCTGATTTAACTTACCTACTTATTTTGGGGACAATTTGTACCTCTGTGGCCTACGTTGCTGGCGTTTCTGTAATGAAAGAACTCACCGCTTTTAGGGTGGCGTTAATCACCAATTTAGAGCCTATTTACGCAATTGTTTTAGCATTAATTATTTTTGGAAAAGACGAGAAAATGACCACCGGATTTTACCTCGGCGCCTTGATTATTTTAGCTACTATTTTTCTTTTTCCGGTGGTTAAAAGTAAAATTGAACACCGTAAATTGAAAAAAACCCCTCACATAATTTAAGCTAATTTTACTATCGATTGGCAACGATACGGGTGTTTTTAAACAGCTAATAAGTTCTATTTCTGCCGCCGAAAACAAAGCCAAAAAGCATTATGATGCCTTGCTTTTTTTGGCAGCGCTTGCTAATATTTACTAGCCTTTTAGTGCTAGAAAATCAAAAAAAAAGTTCATTTTGAATACTAAAATAGCGAAAAACAGCGCCTTTGTAACTTAAACAATGCTCTGTTTTGTCTGGGAAACCGACAGATAACCTAAATAGATTGCCATTAAAAAAAGCTAAATCCAACTTCCGCTGGTCCAAAAAAGTACAAAAAATTGGGGTTTTGGTATAGCCTATTTGTTGCAAAAAGATAGTTCTGGATTTGGCTTTTGCCATCTTTTAGCTCGAAAAAAATGTAGTAAAACATGGTAATTTTCGCAATACAATTTGTAAAGCTTACGAATAACTGCCTTGTAACCTTACAAAAAACCCAAACTCCGCAAATTGAAATCCGCTAAAAACGACAGCAGCAGCTTCACATTTTAAGTTAAAAAAACCTGCAAAGGGAGAGTGAAAATCAACTAAAATTTAGGGTTAGCGGTTATCTAATTAAACCGTTTAAACGTGGCGTTCTTTTAAAAAAAGCTGTAAAATAGTTACTGAAATTTGCTGACGACAATTAAAAAACGCCTTAATTCTTTAACCGACAACCAACGGATTTATGATAGTCAAATAAAAAAAACACTTATCTATTTTAAAAAAAAATACACTAAGTAACCTTATTTGCAGAAAACCCACTGATAATTTGACACAGAAAATCTGGAATTGGTTGCCTGAAATTTATATTGAAAACAGTGCTATTTCTTCCTCATGCTTCATTAATTTTTAAATAAAGACATCGATAATGCTGCAACAAACTTTGAATAAAATTTGATTTTTATAAAAAAATACTATGGAATTTTTTCAAAAAAATTGATAAAATAACAAGGCCTTGGTGTATAATCTATTCGTAAAATTACTTACTTTACAACATTAATTTTTAGAACCTTGTAAGTGGAAAATTCTCTAAATTATCGCTAATTACTCTTACTTTACAAGGAAAATAATGACAAGTTTCCAATCATTAAAAATTATGATAATCAGTAAATTATAAAAATTATATAAACTGAATGTTTATCTAATTATTAAAAATAAACAAAATAAAAACTAAATATATTAGCAATCAATTTAGATGTTTTCAATAAAACACATAAAACCACTAAAAATCAGTTATTTAATTATATCTATTTTCATTTTTACTTCACATTCTGCTTTTTCGCAAATTATTGATGGCGGCCAAAATCCGCCTAGTGTAAAATTTAAGCAGATTAACACCCCTAATTTTCAGATCATCTACCCTACCCTATTTGAGGGTGAAGCCCAACGCATGGCGAACACCTTAGAAATTGTAATTTCGCAAGTGAGCAAAACTTTGGGTCATCAACCTAAGCCTATTTCTATCATTTTACAAAATCAGGGTGTAAGCTCAAACGGCTTTGTAACTATGGCTCCACGCCACTCAGAGTTTTACACTATGCCAGGTCAAGAGTTTGATGCGCAAGACTGGTTAAACAGTTTGGCGGTTCATGAGTTAAGACACGTTGTACAGTTTGACAAGGTTGCCCCTAAGCTTGGTGCTCCGCTTTTTGAAGAATTGAAATTAGCTCTCTTCGGCATCAATTTACCACCTTGGTTTTTTGAAGGCGATGCCGTTGGAATTGAAACTGCTTTAACTACCGCCGGCCGAGGAAGACAACCCGGTTTTGAACTGGTGTTACGAACCAACCAACTCTCCGGAAAAAATTACAGCTACTCCAAAAATTATTTAGGCTCCTTTAAAAATTTTACCCCAGGCTATTATCCACTTGGTTATTTGATGACAACAAAAATCAGAAGAGACAACGGATCTTTGGTGCTGGATAAAATATTGGACCGTGTTAAAAGTTTTCCGGTTCGTCCGTATAATTTTAGTTCTTCGTTAAAAAAATTTGCGGGCGTTCATACCAGAGAACTATACCTAAATACCATGGCTGAAATGGACAGCTTATGGAAAAATCAATCAGCGAAATTAAGCTTCAAAAACTACGAGTTATTGAACAAGGTAAACAGCAAAAACCCGAGCTCTTATTTACTCCCTTACCAAACCAAAAACTATGGCATTATTTGCTTAAAAACTTCCCTTGCCAAGCCACCAAAAATCATCAGTATTGATGCAAAGAAAAACGAAAAAACCATCCTAAAAATCGGGAGCCAAACAGAGCCAAATTTGAGTTATGCAAACGGTATAATTACGTGGGATGAATACCGAAGCGATAGCCGTTACGACCAGCGAA
>DASVGY010000029.1:0-8463 GCA_036379295.1 Pelobium sp. | reverse complement strand
TATTCAAAAGATAAATTTGAACCAAACAGTTTTAGATACACCGATAGCTTACTTAAAAGGAGTAGGTCCGCAAAGAGCAGAAATCCTTAAAAAGGAGATTGCTGTCTATAGCTATCGCGATTTACTACATTATTACCCGTTCAGATACATCGACCGTACGCAGTTTTACAAAATTAGCGCTGTAAACCTCGAGCTACCTTACATCCAAATTTTAGTGAGGTTACGCTCGGTAGAGGTTATCGGCGAAAAGCGTACTAAAAGATTAGTTGCACAAGCAATAGATGATACCGGCGAAATTGAATTAGTTTGGTTTCAGGGAGTTACCTGGGTACAGCGGCATTTGGTTATCAACCAAGTCTATATTATTTTTGGTAAGGTTACTTTTTTTAACGGAAAAGCGCAGATGGCGCATCCAGAAATTGAAGTTTACAACAAAAGTGCTATCAGTCGGGGCAATTTAAAGTTACAACCGGTTTATTCATCCACAGAAAAGCTCAAACAATATAATTTAGACGCCAAAGGAATCCAAAAATTAGTTGCAAATGCTTTAGACGTTTGTTTGCAAGAAATTGAGGAGGTTTTGCCCGATTATCTTCGAGAAAAGTACAAATTACTTACGCGTCAAAAAGCCATTTACAATATTCATTTTCCGTCAAATGCGGATGATTTGAAGGCAGCACAAAACAGCCTGAAATTTGAAGAATTATTTCTGATTCAGTTTAGGATGTTAAAATCTAAATTGATTAGAACACTTAAATTTAAGGGCAACGTGTTTGAAAATGTTGGCGAAAAATTCACTTACTTTTATGAGAACCTATTGCCTTTTGCGTTAACAAATGCACAAAAACGGGTAATTAGAGAAATCAGGATGGATACACAAAAGGGTATCCAAATGAATAGATTGGTGCAAGGTGATGTAGGTTCGGGGAAAACTGTGGTTGCACTAATGACGATGCTTTTGGCGGTAGATAACGGTTATCAGGCTTGTTTAATGGCGCCAACCGAAATTTTGGCTACACAACATTACCACTCGCTCAAAGAATTGTTGAGAGATGATTTTGTTTCTATCGCTTTATTAACCGGGTCTAGCAAAACAAAACAACGCAGAATCATTGCTGAGGGTTTGGCCAGTGGAAAGTTATCTATTTTAATAGGAACACATGCACTGATTGAAGACCCTGTAAAATTTAAAAATTTAGGCCTTGCGGTGATTGATGAACAGCACCGATTTGGTGTAGAACAAAGGGCCAAGCTGTGGAGAAAAAATACGGTGCCACCCCATATTTTAGTGATGACAGCAACACCAATTCCAAGAACCCTAGCCATGACCCTCTACGGCGATTTGGATGTTTCTGTGATTGATGAGTTGCCTGCAGGAAGAAAACCCATTGAAACGCGTCATTTGTACGAAAGTCAGCGTTTAAGAATGTTCGGCTTTATGAAGCAGGAAATTGCGAAAGGCAGGCAGGTTTACGTTGTTTATCCGTTAATTCAGGAAAGCGCAAAGCTGGATTTAAAGAATCTGATGGATGGTGTGGACACCATGAGCCGCGAATTTCCGCTACCAGAATATCGGATTAGCATTGTTCACGGACAACTTAAAGCGGCAGAAAAAGAGTTTGAGATGCAGCGTTTTGTAAAAGGTGAAACCCAGATTATGGTGGCAACTACTGTAATTGAAGTTGGCGTAAACGTTCCGAACGCTTCTGTAATGATTATAGAAAATGCGGAACGGTTTGGACTTTCGCAATTGCACCAGTTAAGAGGTAGGGTTGGGCGAGGGGCAGAGCAATCTTATTGCATATTAATGTCGGGAGATAAGTTAAGTAAAGATGGAAGGGTACGGTTAGAAACCATGGTGAGAAGCAACGATGGTTTTGAAATTGCCGAAATTGATTTGCAGCTACGTGGGCCTGGGAATATTGAAGGAAAACAGCAAAGTGGTGTGATGGAACTTAAACTTGCTGATTTAACTACAGATCAAACTATACTTGCGGAAGCAAGAAAAACAGTAATTAGCATTTTTGAAAGCGATCCGGATTTAGAAAAGCCCGAGCATGAGCTTTTGAAAAAGATTTTGTTAAAATCTGAAACCGGCATTATGTTAAATAAAATCTCCTGATTTTATCCGAACAGCGTTTGAATTAGCGTTTTATTCTTTTTGCTCAATTCAACAAAATACTTGCTTTGCCAAGCTTGCGTTGTTTTAGCTTGTGAATTAACGGCAACATCCCAACACGGGTAAACTCTAAAGCCACGTTTGCCTGCACCGCTTTTGCCAGAAATCAGGTTTTTTTGCGTTAACAAGGCTTTTGAAAAAATAAATGCGCCAAGCTTACTTTCGCGTTTGCAAGCAATTACCAAAAAATCAAAATCGTCTGTTTCGCTAAAAGGTGCCGTTGCTCCAGTTTCGCTTCTTTTCCAAAAAGCTACAAAAGCGCCAATTTTTTTAGGCGTAATTTTAGCTTGCCGAAACAAAACCTCTTTTCCATTTATACTTAGCCTGCATGCGTTGTATTTTTTGCCATTATCGTCAAAATTTACCGATGTTATAGCCAAATTGTAAAAATCAGTAAAACAGGTTAAGATAAGAGGATATTCTGTTTGCATTTAAGCCTAAAACTTATTCTTCACATGAGGTTTGTAGGTGTCTGTTTTTACATTTGCGCCTAATTCATGAAGAATATTGTAAAGCCCAAAATTAGTACGGTTAACATATATAAAGTGTTTTACACCTCGGGCTTGCTTAAACTCGGGCATTTTCGCTATTTTTTCTCCGAAAGTATATAAAGAGTCAAAAAACTCAGGCTGGTTAAAGTCAAATTCGCCTTTAATATATGGCTGCGCAAAAAGTGTAATCATCTCTTTATAAGCTTGGTAATAAAACTCTACCTGCGCATCGTTATCCTTCGGTAAAATCATTTCTAAAGCCCTAAAGGCTTTGATGGTTTCTTCTTTATTGTTCATCAAATCCGTAGAAGTGGTAGAGAAAAATGGATAATAAAAGCTATCGGGTAATTCTTTGATGCAACCAAAATCAATAATTCCCAGTTTAGCATCCGGCGTAATTAAAAAGTTTCCTGGATGCGGGTCGGCATGTACAGCCCTAAGTTCATGTTGTTGGAAATTGTAGAAGTCCCAAAGCGCTTGCCCAATGGTATTTCGCGTTTCTTGTGATGGGTTTGTAGCTAAAAACTCTTTCAAATGTAAACCTTCCAGCCAGCTCATGGTAATTACTCTAGGGCCAGAAAGCTCTTTATAATAAGTCGGGAAAACCAAGTTCGGAATCTGGGCGCAAGCTGCAGAAATTTTAAGCGAGTTTTGTACTTCTAGCTCGTAATCTGTTTCTTCTACCAAACGTTCTTCCACCTCTTTCATGTACACTTCCAACTCCTTTTCGCTCATTCCCAACAGCCGGAAAGCAAAAGGTTTTACCATTTTTAAATCAGAAGAAATAGAATCGCCAACACCCGGATATTGAATTTTTACTGCTAGCTTCTCACCATTTAATTCCGCTTTATGCACCTGACCGATTGAAGCGGCATTGGTTGACTTTAAATCAAATTTATCAAAAATTTTGTCTGGCGTTTTGCCGAAGTTTTTTCTAAACGTTTGCATAATCAGCGGTCCGCTTAACGGCGGCGCATTGTATTGCGACATGGAAAATTTATCGACATAGGCTTTTGGCAATATGTTTTTATCCATGCTGAGCATTTGTGCAACCTTTAAAGCACTGCCTTTTAGCTCGCTTAAAGAACTGTAAATATCTGTTGCATTATCTTCGTTCAGCTCGTCTCTGCTCAATTCTGGATTGAAGATTTTTTTTGAATAGTGCTTAATATAATTTCCACCAATTTTAAAACCTGTACCCACAAACTTTGCAGAACGGGCTACTTTACTTGCTGGGATACTGTTTTGTTCTTTCATTTTTTTGTTAGATGTGAGATATGAGATGTGAGTATTGAGATATGCGTATTGAGATATGAGACTGATTTGCAAATTTAGTATTGCGATGTGAGTATTGAGATATGAGACTGACTTGCAAAAGTTGGTATTGCGATATGCGTATTGAGATATGAGACGATTAGTGAGAGTCCTGATGGACTAGGTTGTTCCGAAAAATTCATCGTAAGAAAAATATTTGTAATTTAATTCTTAAATCTTGCTACTCAATACTCAATACCCAATACCCAATACTCCTTCAAAACCCTGCGTTCTGCGCTAAAAACTTTCCGTAATCCAACAAATTATCAATTGGGCTGCGTTGAAATAAATCAAAAGTTACGTTAATTCCTTTCTCAATGGCTTCGTCGGTTTTTTCGAATCCTGCGGAATGGTCTTTTAGCCAAAAATTAAGTAAGAAAGCTAATTGTAACCAAAGCGCATCTTTGTACCTGTTGGTTACTAATTTTCTGTCGTTTATTTCGCCACTTTCTAAGCCTTCATTAATGAGTTCTTTGCTAAACTCTTCGAAAATTTCTTTACTTTCTTTTAGTTGAACTGGTGTGTGAATTCCCTTTTTAAAACTTGCCATACTGTAAGTAACAAAGCTTCTTTTGCTTTTTAGCAGTTCAAAAAAAGTATAGTAAAAAGACAAGGCTTTCTCTCTTGCGCTGTAACCGTCCCAAACTTCTTGACCCTTAGCCTCGCTAATGGTTTTGATAAATAAGTCGGACCAAACGTCTGCATCAATTGCATCAAAAGAGCCAAAATATTTGTAGAACTCTTCTTCGGGGAACTTATTTTTTTTAGCAAAAGTAAAAACGGAATTGGGCTTTTTGCCCTCAGTTAAAACGTAATCAATGTAAGCGGTTTGTATTTTTTCTTTTGTAGCCATTTTATTAGAATTTTTGCGTTAGGGATTGAAGTGTAAATCCTTTTTTCTTTTTTTGAAAAAAGATTGCAACGTAAAGCCCGCCCGAACGCCCTAATTTTTAAATTATTATTGCTATTTATTAACGTTTAAAAAGGAAGGATGTTTTTCGGGTTTTGCATAATTTAATCTGCCCAATAAATTTGCCGTATAATAAGCATCTAAGCCTGCGCAAGTTACCGATTGCGCTTTGACTAAATCTACAAAGCCATCCGCAGCAATAAAATCTTCGGATATGCTGATGTGCTTAATTTCGCCGATTACAATTTTTGTGTTGTTTAACAAAACAGGTAAAAATTCTTTGAATGCTAAACCGATTTTAATATTGGCTTCTTTAATAAAAGGTGCATTAAAACCTGCCACATATTCTTCTGTAAAGCCACAAGCCTTAAATTCAGACTCGCCAGCTTTGTACCTGGCACTGGTTTGATGAGCCGCCATAAAATGTTGCTCAACAACGTTGTTTATGGTGTAGTGTTTAGTCTCTAATATGTTTATCATGGTTTCATGCTCGCCTCCGTGTGGGCGTAGCACAAAGCCTAGATATGGCGGATTGGCACCCACATGAAATATAGAATTAAACAAGGCGATGTTTGCTGAGCCATTTTTGCTTTTGGTAGCTACCATTTGCAAGCTTTTAAAACCAGAAATACTGTTGATAAAAGTGGTGCGGTAGCTGGCATCCATAGCCAAAATATCTGCCGAGTTGAAGGTTGCCATTTATAAAGTTCTTACTGATGACATACCGCCATCGATACCTAAAATTTGCCCGGTTATCCATGAACTGTTTGGCGATAAGAGGAAATGTGCAGCCTCGGCAAGTTCGGTAGAAGTACCAATTCTTCCAAGCGGATGTCTTTTGTCTGAAGCTTCTCTTTTCTCGGGCGTTGAAACCAAATTGTGCGCTAAAGGTGTATCAGTTAAAGACGGTGCCAAAGTGTTCACCCTTATTTTACTAGCAGCAAATTCGGCGGCTAAGGATTTGGTTAAACCTTCGATAGCTCCTTTTGAAGCTGCAATGCTGGAGTGGAAATTCATCCCAGTTTGCACCGCAACAGTGCTGAACATTAAAATTGATGCGCTTTCAGATTTTTTTAACGCTGGAATGCAGGTCTGAATGGTTTTAACTGCTCCTAAAACGTTGATTTTAAAATCGGCTAAAAAATCAGCTTCGGTCAAGCGCAAAAAAGGTTTTAAATTGATGGTTCCGGGGCAATAAGCCAAACCATCCAAAACTTCTGGAATTTGTTCTTTTAGTTGGTTTTGATCAGCAGTAACATCCAGCTCAATAAAATTTGCCGTTGCCGGAATTTCACCTTTTTGCCTTGAAGCCGACCATACCTGATGACCCGCTTCTGCCAGTTTGTTAACCAATGCCAATCCAATTCCAGAGCTTCCGCCGATAACCAAATAATTCATATTAACTGATGTGTTTTAAAAATTCGCTTCTTGTGGCATCTTCCAAAAATTTGCCTGAGTATTCTGCTGTAACGGTAGAGCTTGTGGTATCTTTAATTCCACGAGACGAAACACATAAATGTGTTGCCTCAATTACCACTGCAACATCTTCGGTGTTTAAAACTCTTTTGATTTCGTTGGCAATTTGGATATTCAAACGTTCCTGCACTTGCGGGCGTTGTGAGTAGTACTGCACAATTCTGTTCAGTTTTGATAAGCCAATCACCGTTCCGTTGCTGATGTAAGCAACATGAGCTTTGCCAATAATGGGCACAAAATGATGCTCGCAATTGCTGAAAAGGGTAATGTCTTTTTCAACCAACATCTGGTTGTACTTATATTTATTTTCAAAAAGTTTTATATCAGGTTTGTTTTGAGGATTTAAGCCTCTAAAAATTTCTTTAATATACATTTTGGCAACGCGTTTTGGCGTTCCTTTAAGGCTATCATCGGTTAAATCTAAACCCATGATGTCCATAATACTTCTAAAATGGACTTCAATTTTTGCGATTTTTTCTTCATCACTTAAATCAAAAGCATCTTCACGCATAGGTGTATCATACGATGTACCCACATGGTCATCGCCAAGTACATCAATTAACACATCCTCGTCAGAGAAATTATTAAGCTGGATATTCGACATAGTTTCGTTCAGTTTCATATAATATTACTTTTAGGTCTAAATCTTTTGCAATGTGCGGCCTAATTAAATCGTAAATAACCATTGCAATGTTTTCTGCTGTGGGGTTTAAATTTTTAAATTCTTGGGTGTCTAAATTTAAATTTCGGTGGTCGAACTTATCTATTACCTGCTCCTTTAAAAGGTCCGATAGAACTTTCATATCAAACAAATAACCCGATTCTTCATCTACATAACCGCTTACTTTTACAGTTAAATCGTAATTATGTCCGTGGTAATTGGGGTTATTGCATTTACCAAAGAACGTTTTATTTTTCTCCTCGCTCCAGTTAGGGTTGTTTAACCGGTGTGCTGCGTTGAAATGTTCTTTTCTAAAAACAGCTATTTTTTGTTTCATTAAATACTCAACTTAAAATGTAATGGTTTTGTTTTAAACAATTGGTTTAATTACGCAATTATTTTAAGACTATTTATCATTAGCGTTTCATAATTATCGTTTAGCTATTTTATTAAGTGTAATTTGTCTTTGTGCGTTGCATTTAAAAGTGAGCATATCTTCTGGTTGTTTTTTCAAATGTTTGTGTGATATTCGCTGTGCCCGCTTTCGCCACAATTTAAAACTACTGGGCTTTAGTTGCCGCCGCATAAGTGTAATTACATCTTTTTCGGCCAGCCCGAATTGGAATTCGATAGCCTCAAAAGGCGTACGGTCTTCCCAAGCCATTTCTATCACCCGGTCTGTGTCCTTTTCGTTCAGCTTTATTTTCTCAGTTTTCACGTTTTTATAACAACGTTTTGTGTTTGTTGTTTTTGAAAACTTAAAAATGATTGAAGCGTTTAAAAATGGTTAGTTTTGGAGTTTAATTAATATACTTTTTCTGATGGATTTAATTTTGTTGATTGCTGCACTGGTGATTTTGTTGGTTGCGATTTTTGTGTTCTTAAAAAAGCCAGCTGTTAACGATGGAGTAAGTTTGGATGAATATCAGAGTTTGAAAACCCAGATTGCAGTAGCAGAACAAAGATTACTAGATGCAAGAAACGAAATGCAGGCTTTAGAAAGTAATTATAACGGACGCCTACAAAAATTGGAAAGCGAGAAAGCGAGTTTATTGGAACAGGTTTCTTTTGAGAGACAGGAAGTGGCAAAAATGCAGGAAAGTGCAAAAGCGCAACAACAACTGTTTGAGTTGCAAAAAGAGTTTATTGCCGAAAACCAATCGAGATTTTCGAAGGATTTTGAGTTAATGGCAAATGAGATTTTAAAACGAAAGTCGGCGGAGTTTACAGAAGTGAACCGAACTAATTTAGATTTATTGTTGAATCCGTTGAAAGAAAACATCAAAGCATTTGAAGATAAGGTGGAGAAGGTTTATGATTCGGAAGCTACTCAGCGGAATCTTTTAAGAGGAGAAATCACCAAAATGATGGAATTGAATAAGCAGATTAGTGACGAAGCCAATAATTTAACGAAAGCGCTCAAAGGCGATAA
>DASVGY010000028.1:0-3969 GCA_036379295.1 Pelobium sp. | reverse complement strand
TTAGGACTTCACGGATGCTTTATTTTTTATATAATTCACCGATTTAGGGATTTCACGGTTTCTTTTAGCGTGGTTATTGATCTATTTTGTTTTACTAATTCGATAAACGTTTGATTTCACAGCTGGCGTTTCCGAAATTTACTAGCAGACCTGTTTTACTTTTACTCGCTTTTAAATAAGAGAGTAGTTGAGTTTGAAATAATTTGGGTTGGAAACCGGTAACAGCTTTTATCTCTAAAATTACTTTACCCTCAATATAAAAATCACATCTAAACTTACCCACAAAATTACCCTTATAATACACATTGAATTCCCGCTCACATTCAAAACTTAGGCCTTGGCTTTTTAGTTGAATCATCAACGACCGTGAATAAATCTTTTCCAGATATCCAGGTCCTAACTCTTTGTGAACCACATAACAACAGCTAATTACTTTTTAAGTTAAAGGATCGCTAACAGAATTTGCCTTGTCTTCCATTGTTGTTATTAAACGTTTTAAATCTCAGTAACTTCTAGAAATCCAAACTAGTTTTAAAAATCTGTTAAATCCTAAAATCTGTGAAATCTCAATCCTTTTTCTAATCCGTTTTACTCCCAAACAACGAATCCACAAACTCCTTCTTATTAAACAACTGCAAGTCGGTCATTTTTTCACCTACGCCAATATATTTTACCGGAATTTTAAACTGATCAGAAATGCCAATCACTACACCACCTTTTGCCGTTCCGTCTAATTTGGTAAGCGCCAATGCGTTAACATCTGTTGCTTGCGTAAACTGCTTACACTGTTCAACAGCGTTTTGACCGGTTGAGGCATCTAAAACCAATAAAATTTCATGCGGAGCGCCTGGAACCACTTTTTGCATCACATTTTTAATTTTGGTAAGCTCATTCATCAAACCAATTTTGTTATGCAAGCGGCCAGCGGTATCAATAATGGCAACATCCTCGTTATTTGCTACGGCAGATTTTAAAGTGTCAAAAGCTACCGAGGCCGGGTCGGCGTTCATGCCCTGCGAAACTACCCGAACATCAGCTCGTTTTCCCCATAGTTGAATCTGTTCAACAGCCGCGGCCCTAAAAGTATCGGCAGCACCAATTACTACTTTTTGTCCGGCAGATTTTAGTTGATGAGCCAACTTACCAATCGTAGTGGTTTTTCCAACTCCGTTAACCCCAACCACCATAATTACATAAGGTTTATGGTCGTTATAATTAAAGTTTTCAAAATCAGCGCTATTATTTTCTTCTAGCAGCGCTTGTACTTCTTCTCTTAAAATATTATTAAGCTCAGATGTGCTTACGTATTTATCGCGGGCTACACGTTCTTCAACGCGTTTCACTATTTTAAGCGTGGTAGTAACGCCAACGTCAGACGTTACTAAAATTTCTTCAAGCTCATCTAAAACATCATCGTCGACGGTTGATTTTCCAACAACAGCTTTACTAATTTTTGAAAAAAACGTATCTTTTGTTTTCTCCAAACCTTTATCTAAGGCTTCCTGCTGTTCAACTGTTTTTTCTTTCTTTTTAAAGAAATCAAATAATCCCATGTTGGTAAATTTAAACAAAAAAAGCCATCCTGATTTAAAAGGACGGCCTAAGCATTTTCAGAAAAAAAATAATTACTCAGCTACAACGCTTTCTTTTGCTACAACCATTGCATCCTTAATATGATCATTATGGGCAATCATTGATTTAAAAGAATAAGCTCCTGTTTTTGGAGATCTTACTGATGTAATAACTTTTGAATATTCTTTACCGGTTCCGGTTTTTAATGTTGCAACTACTTTCTTTGCCATGTTAACTATTGTTTATGCTACAGAATAGCGTAGATTACTTAATTTCTTTGTGTACCGTAACTTTTCTAAGTACTGGATTAAATTTCTTAATTTCCAGGCGCTCAGGCGTGTTTTTACGATTTTTTGTAGTGATGTATCTAGAAGTTCCAGGCATTCCACTTTCCTTATGTTCGGTACATTCTAAGATTACCTGAACTCTATTTCCTTTTTTAGCCATGATAAAACGGTATTGAATTCTTTAAATTAAATAGATCCTTTTAATATGAATCTGCTGATAGCTTCGGTTATCCCGATTTTGTTGATTGTTTTGATGGCGGATGTTGAAACTTTTAAAGTTATCCAACGATCCTCCTCTGGAAGATAAAAACGTTTCATCTGTAAATTTGGATAAAACTTACGTTTCGATTTTACGTTAGAGTGTGACACCCTGTTACCCACCATTGTTGCTTTTCCTGTTAAATCACAAATTCTTGACATGACTGTGTATATGTTGTGTTCCTATTTCCTGATTAAACTCTTTTTTACAAAGAGTGTGCAAATATCACAAAATACTTTCGTAATCACAACAGTTTTTCAAAAAGTTTGTAAATATAAATTTTTGCTTCAACGCCTCCCTTTCGCAAGCTATGCACAAGATGCTGCGCACTACCGGCCTCTTTTTAAAAATCCTTTCATCGCTAGATAAAAATTTGAACCGAAAGATTTTGCTATTAAACCACTTTTAGTGTGCAACATATTGCTCGTCGCTACTTTTTAATGTTCACTTTATTAATTTTTTTAAAATAAAATCTCTAAATTTCATCTTTCAAACCAATTACAAAATTTCATGAGTTTTAAAATTTCGTCTTTTGACGAGTATAAAAAGGAGTATCAAAAAAGTGTTGAACAGCCAGAGGATTTTTGGGCAGATATTGCCGAAAACTTTACTTGGAAAAAAAAGTGGGATAAAGTTTTGGATTGGAACTTTAAAGATCCAAAAATCGAATGGTTTAAAGGTGCCAAATTAAACATTACAGAAAATTGTATAGATAGGCATTTAAAAGACAAAGCCGACCAACCGGCAATTATTTGGGAAGCGAACGACCCTCAAGAGCATCACAGAATATTAACTTATAAGCAGTTATACGATAAAGTTTGTCTTTTTGCCAACGTATTAAAAAGCAATGGTGTAAAAAAGGGAGATAGGGTTTGTATTTACATGCCCATGGTTCCAGAGTTGGCTATTGCCGTGTTGGCATGTGCCCGTATTGGCGCCATCCATTCAGTTGTTTTTGGAGGCTTCTCGGCACAATCTATTGCAGATAGAATCAACGATGCAAGCTGCGAAATGGTTATTACCGCCGATGGAGGTTTCAGAGGGCCAAAAGATATTCCGCTGAAAAATGTGATCGATGACGCCCTCGTTCAGTGCCCATCAGTTAAAACGGTAATTGTTTTAACACGAACCCGTACGCCAATATCCATGATTAAAGGCAGAGATAAATGGTGGCAAGATGAAATCCACAAAGTAGAAACTTTAGGTTTAATAGATTGCCCGGCAGAAGAGATGGATGCTGAAGACCCTTTGTTCATCTTGTACACATCCGGTTCAACCGGAAAACCGAAAGGGGTTGTGCACACCACCGCGGGCTATATGATTTATACTGCTTATACTTTCCAAAATGTATTCCAATATCAGCCAGAAGATGTTTATTTTTGCACTGCTGATATCGGGTGGATTACCGGTCATTCTTATATTATTTACGGGCCGCTGGCCCAAGGCGCAACCACCCTAATGTTTGAAGGTGTACCCACATATCCCGATGCCGGCAGGTTTTGGGATATCGTAGATAAGTTTGAAGTCAATACGCTATATACCGCACCAACGGCTATCCGCTCTTTAATGCAATCTGGTTTAGATTATGTTAAGGATAAAGATTTATCGTCTTTAAAAGTTTTAGGCTCCGTAGGTGAGCCCATAAACGAGGAAGCCTGGCACTGGTATAACGATAATATTGGAAAAGGACAGTGCCCAATTGTTGATACATGGTGGCAAACTGAAAATGGGGGCATCCTAATTTCTCCGATAGCGAACGTTACCCCTTTAAAGCCATGTTATGCAACGCTGCCATTGCCTGGCGTTCAGCCGGTGTTGGTAGATGAGAATGGTGCAGTGATAGAAGGAAAC
>DASVGY010000027.1:0-19977 GCA_036379295.1 Pelobium sp. | reverse complement strand
AATATTACTGGATTAATATAAACAGACCCCTTTCTGGTAATCTAAATAGCACCTAAAGCAATATCAACTAACTATCTAATTTAACTGCAATTACGGAAATTTCTACGTTTGCGTTTTTGGGCAGTGTTTTTACGGCTATAGTTTCCCTAGCGGGAAAATCTGCTGTAAAGTAGCTTCCATAAACCTCATTCACCTTAACAAACGAGTTCATATCGCTTAAAAAAATGGAAGTTTTTACCACATTTATAAAATCCAAATCGGCAGCATGTAATACGGCTTTTATATTCTGCATTACCTGCTCGGTTTCCGCCTCTATAGATTTATCAATCATAAGCCCAGTTTGTGGGTCAATTGCAATTTGACCTGACACGTACAACGTTTGACCTGCCAATATTGCCTGGTTATACGGCCCAATTGGCGCCGGGGCGTTGTTGCTTTTTACTATTTTTTTAACCATTACTTACTTGCTTAATATAAATACATCAATTAGTTTCCACAAAACACCAAGAAGAAAAACGATGATTACAAACTTGTTGATCCAGTGCATTGCCCGGATATTAAAATTTGTTGGCCTGTTTGGATCTTTTTTTCTAAAAAAATACATACCCAAATTTACAAATAAAAAAGGGAGTCCGTTATGGAACTCCCTTTTACTAAGATTAAAATTTTAATCTGCTTATTTTTGTCTGAACTCAACACGACGGTTAGCCTGACGACCTTCTTCGGTTGCGTTTGAAGCAATCGGACGAGTTTCGCCGTAACCTTTTGTTGAAATTCTTTTTGCATCAACGCCAGAGTTTACTAGGTAAGTTTTTACCGCGTTTGCTCTGTCTAAAGATAATTGCATGTTATAAGCATCAGTACCTTCTGCAGAAGCGTGACCATCTAACTGTAAATTAGCAGTTTTGTCTGATCTCAACATTGAAGAAACTTTATCTAAAGTAGCGTAAGAAGAAGTTCTTAATACAGATGAGTTATACTCAAACTGAATGTTGCTAACACCTGCCATTGTAGGCGTTCCCATTTCTGGACAACCGTTTAATTCAGCAGAACCTTTTTCTGTAGGGCATTTGTCTTTCCAATCTGGAACACCGTCACCGTCTGTATCTAACTCGCAACCGGCACCATCTACTTTAGCTCCAGCTGGAGTATTTGGGCACTTGTCTAAGTGGTCAGCAACGCCATCACCGTCAGAATCTTTTTTCAAATCTTCAACAGCTTGCTCAACGTTAGTTACACGACCTTTTAAAGCTTCAACTTCCTGACGTAATGTTGGGTCTTTCAACTCATCATACATCATAGCTACTGGATTTACCCAGTTGATATCTGGTTTTGATTTTGAACCTAAAGAAAATTCTAAACCAGCTCTCATTACAGAGAATTTATCTTTAGAAGTTCCACCTGCGTAAACGCCGTCAAAGTTGTCAGCATCAATAAATTTAGCATCGTAACCTAAGTCTAAAGCAACACGGTCGCTCAACTTAAATTTAACACCAATACCTACTGGAATATATGCTTGGCGAATGTAATCGTTGTTATCGCCGGCAGAACCATATTTTCCTTTTTGATCCAACTCTACACCAGTTAAATCATATCCTTCAAAAAGTACAGGATTGTAAGCAATTAATCCGTAACCAACTTTACCGTAGAAATTAACCGCGTTTGTTCTGCTTAAGAAATCAATAGTAGCCAAGTTAAAGTAACCGCTTAAGTTTACATCATATTGAACTTGAGATTGAGCTGACTTGTAAAATCTACCCGGCGTTCCAAACGCTGGAGCTAAAGTACCTGGGCTAGGTGCTTTATCAATATGGTTTACATGGCCTCTGTAACCGTTTAATTCCAAACCGAAAACATGACCAAGTTGCTTTCTTAAAGCTAATCCGTAATAACCGCCTAATTTATACTCGCCAAATTTAACATTGTCGCCAAAATCATTGGTTCCACCTGTAATAACAGCAGGTACACTAACACCACCGTTTAAACTTAAAGTCCATGTACGGTACTGTTTTTTTCCGCCAAATATTTTAGCAGAACTTGAAGTTGATGCGTCTTGTGCGTTTGCAGCTACTGCAAAAGCAGTGGCTAAAGACAAAGCAACTGTTTTTTTTAATGTAGAATAATTCATCATTTTTTTTTTAAGGTTAACAATTCTTAATTGTAATTTGTTGCAAAAATTAATTATACGTTTGATTTCAGCAAGTAATCAAAATGTGTTCCAAACTTTTCATTCTTTAAAAAAATTTAAAAAAACCCTATTTTTGAAGCCACATTAAAGAATACCAAATGAAACAACAAATCATAGAACCAATTTTGCTCGCCAAAAATAGAGAAAATTTTTCTTTAAACCTCAAAAAAAATTCGTTATGTTTAATTAACGCAAATGATGAGTTTCCACGCAGCGGCGACCAAACCTTTCCTTTTAAGCAAAACCCTGATTTATTTTACCTTACGGGTATTGATCAGGAAGAAACGATACTGCTTTTGTTTCCAGATTGCCCTAACCCAGCTTACCGCGAAATTCTTTTTTTAAAGCAAACCAATGAACATATTGCTGTATGGGAAGGCCACAAATACACAATGCAGCAGGCAGAGGCGATTTCTGGAATCAGCAATATATATTGGCTGAGTGAGTTTTGGTCGGTTTTTTCATCGATAGTGCACTACGCCGAAACCATCTATCTGAATACCAACGAGAATGATCGTTATGCGCAGCAAGTTCCGTATCGTGATATCCGGTTCATCACCGAAATTAAATCGAAATATCCGCTACACCATTATGAAAGAGCTGCACCAATTTTTAGAAAGTTACGTCCTATCAAATCAACAAGTGAACTAAATTATATACAGAAAGCTTGCGATATCACAAATGATGCGTTTAAACGTGTTTTAAAATTTGTAAAAGCTGGTGTGGGAGAATGGGAAATTGAAGCAGAAATTATTCATGAATTTATCAGACAGCAATCCACCGGTCATGCTTACTCGCCAATTATTGCTTCCGGAAAAAATGCCTGTATCCTCCATTATAATGATAACAACCAAGTTTGCAAAGATGGGGAAGTGATTCTTTTTGATTTTGGTGCCGAGTACGGAAATTATAATGCAGACATGAGTCGCAGCATCCCGGTAAACGGAAAATTTACAGCAAGGCAAAAAGCAGTTTACAATTCTGTTTTATTGGTGATGAATGAGGCAAAGAAAATGCTTAGCCCAGGCACAATATGGAATGAATATCACGAGGAAGTTGGAAAAATAATGACCGACCAATTGATAAAGCTTGGTTTGCTAGATAAGCATGATGTGGCAAAACAAAATTCAAAAGTTCCGGCCTATAAAAAATACTTTATGCATGGCACATCACACCATTTAGGATTAGATGTACACGATTTTGCCAGCAGATACGAACCTTTTGCTATTGGAAATGTTTTAACCGTTGAACCCGGGATTTATATACCCGCAGAGAATTTAGGTATTAGGCTAGAGAACAACATCTTCATCAGTAAAGATGGCCCGATAGATTTGATGGCTGCGATACCAATTGAGGCTGATGAAATAGAAGAATTAATGAATTCGTAATTTAACGCGTGTGGCTTAAAAAAGACAGTTAATTTTGAACGACTGCTACCAAACACAATAGTTAAAAACCCGGTTACACAAGCCCTATGATATTAATTGGTACATTTGGCATTTATTTTAACGGATGAAAACCTATTTCAGACTACTTTCCTTTGCAAAACCAATTGGTCGGTTTGCGACTCCTTATTTTATATTTACTTTGCTTTATGCTGTGTTTAACACTTTGGTTTTCACCATGCTAATGCCTGTTTTAACAGTATTGTTTGATAAAGAAAATGCGGTCGAAAAAATAACTCAACTGCCAACTTTCGATTGGAGTTTTCATTACTTTCTTGATGTTTTTAACTTTTATTTTAACCAATATACTTTACTACATGGCGAAAAAGGTGCGTTGATTTTTGTTTCTGTTGTACTAGTTATTTGTGTTTTCTTTAGCAATGTTTTCAGGTATTTCTCTCAACGGATAATGGAAGACTTACGGATTTATACCTTACACAGCCTAAGAAAACAGGTGTTTAAAAGTGTAACTGCTTTACATCTTCACTTTTTTAACAGCGAAAGAAAAGGAGACATTATTGCAAAAATCACTTCTGATGTACAGGTAGTTCAATATTGCATTACCAATACTTTACAGGTAATTGTTAGAGAGCCTTTTCTTATTATAGGTTACATGATTCTGTTGTTCTCCATCTCTGCCAAACTCACTTTGTTCACCTTAATATTGTTGCCAGTTTCTGGAATTGTGATAGCGGCAATCGTTAAAAAGCTAAAGGCTCAAGCGTTAGAAGCGCAAGGTTCTTTTGGAGTAATGGTTAGCTATGTTGATGAAGCCATTAGCGGTATGCGGATTGTGAAAGCATTTAATGCCTTACCCTATGTTAGGGGAAAATTTGATGCTGAAAATGACAGGTACGCAAAAATAAGCCGATCCATGGCCAGAAGGCAACAATTGGCGTCGCCAGTTTCTGAGTTTTTGGGAGTGTTAACCTTGTCGGGAATTTTAATTTATGGAGGAAGCCTGGTTTTAGATAAAGATGCAAGCATCCAAGCCGCTGGGTTTATCACCTATATTGGTGCTTTCTCTCAACTGCTAAGACCAGCAAAAGCGATTTCGGATTCATTCAGTAACATTAACCAAGGATTAGCCGCCGGTGAAAGGGTTTTAAATTTAATGGATACGCCGTCTGTGGTGAACGATGCGGAAAATCCAATTGAACTAAAAGACTTTAAAGAAGCCATCACTTTTAAAGGAGTTGATTTTTATTATGGCGAAAAACAAATTTTAAAGCAACTGGATTTTGCTTTGCCTAAAGGGAAAACGGTGGCTTTGGTTGGCCCCTCGGGCGGCGGAAAATCAACCTTATTAGATTTGATCCCTCGCTTTTCTGACCCGCAAGCCGGTGAAATTTTATTAGATAGTATTAATATTAAAGCGGCTTCGCAAGACTCTTTGCGCAACCTGATGGGTGTAGTAAACCAAGAGTCTATTTTATTTAACGATACCATTTATAATAACATTGTTTTTGGAAGATCGGGTTTTACCCAAGAACAGGTAGAAATCGCCGCCAAAATTGCCAACGCACATGAGTTTATTAAGCGAGCAGACGAGGGTTATCAAACCAATATTGGAGACAGAGGGATTAAACTCTCCGGCGGGCAAAAACAAAGAATTTGTATTGCAAGAGCAGTTTTAGGCAATCCGCCGATTATGTTATTGGATGAAGCCACATCTGCGTTAGACACAGAATCGGAAAAATTAGTGCAGGAAGCTTTGGATAAGTTGATGAAGAACCGTACTACGTTAGTAATTGCCCACCGCTTAAGCACCATTAAAAACGCAGATTTAATTGTGGTTTTAGAAAATGGGCGGATTATAGAAAGCGGAAACCACGAGGAATTACTTACAAAAGGTGGGCTTTATTATAAGTTGATTTCAATGCAGAGCTTTGAAGAGAGCTAGGATAAAGTAATAGAATGGCAACTTAGCAGATAAGATGTTTGCTATCGTTTACATGACGGTATGGAAATTTTAGAAATGCTTGGTGTGTTAAGCGAAGCGCATCCATAATTAGTTGATGAAGCGGATTTGCAATCCGCACAAACAAAATACATTATTTAAAGGAATTACTATACCACAGCATTTCAAGGTTCGACATCCTCCGCTAGCTACTGGATAACATACTGAACAGCTTCTGTATCACAACAGTCGCATCGCTATTTACCACTCTCCTATTCATGCCAACTTAAGCCAGCACTTCTTCCAGTATCTCATGAGATTTCACCACGCCGAAATCTTCGATATGAAAACTATAATATTCTATAATCTTACTCAGCAGAACTTTACGAACGGTGGTAGAAATCTTTAAAGACTCGAAATTTTCTATCGAATTTTTAAACAGTTGAAGCCAATAAGCTTTTAAATCCGCTTCAATAAAAAATGTGTGTGGTGGTTGGTTTGCTGCAAAAATCCCTTCTTTTAAATCAAAAAAATTAAACTTTTCTGCGTTGCCTAAATCGGGGTAAAACCCTAAAAAACGAGTTAACTTCAATAAAAAAATCAAATGAAAATTGGCGACGCCGTATTCGCTGTGGTCTAACAATTCTATACTTTTCGCAATAAACTCAAACATGATTTCATCTTCATGCTGCTGCTTAATAGATTTGTAAATCATCTCATTTAAAAAAATAACAATGCTGCTTTTTACGATATCATAGGGAATACTTTGTAATACCGGCGAACTGCTTACATCTTTTACCCTTTGCATATTTCCGTTGGGTTTGTGGTAAACCACCATATCAAGCAAGTGCATGGGTTGCAACATATTTAACGGGATTTTTGCTTTTGGTTTTTTAACACCATTAATTAAGTAAGATTGTAGGCCAAATTTTTGCGTATAAATTTTAGCAACTACGCTTGTTTCTGCATAATTGCTTATTTTTAAAACTATTCCCCGGGTTTTGTGAAGCATTTGGCTTTTATCGGACAATTAAAATTTTCGCTACGGCGGTATCTGTACCATCTTTATTAACAATCAGCACCAAATAAACGCCAGATGAAGCCATTTCATTACTAAAATTTTTACCGTTCCAAATTGCCTGACCGCCGTTTGCAGTGGTTTCGTAAACCAAAGTACCATTAATATCGGTGATTTTAACGTTGGCATTTTCTGCCAAACCTTTTATTCCGATATCTCCGGTAAAACCGGGGCGAACGGGATTTGGATAAACGATAATTTTATTCATTTTAGTTGCAGCAGCGGTTGCATCGCCTTTGTAAGAAATAATTCCATCAGCAGTTCCAAAAAAAACTTCCCCAGTTTCACTGTCTATCGCAATACTTAAAACCTGGTTGCTCAACAACGGACTGTTATCTCTATTAAAATACAGGATTTGCTTTGTTCCTTCTGGATTAAAAAGCCAAACCCCATTATTTGTTCCAATCCACTTTCTGTTTGCACCATCTACCGCCATGCAATTGATAGTTTGGTCCGCAAGCAAAGGCTTTAAAAATCCTCCTTCCGTTAATTTCGGAATTTCTAGGTTTGCGCCCATCAACACGTCGTTCGTGTTGTAGGCCACCGCAAGTCCAGCATCAGTTCCTATCCAAACAGCCCCCTCATTATCTAACATTAAAGATTTCACGTTTGTCCCGGGTAAGGGCCCGTTGCTGTTTACAAAACCTATTTTGCGAGTTTTTGTTCCGTTAAAAAGCAGCAAACCATTCTCCCTTAGCCTCAGCCATTTTATATCGTTGCCATCAACTAACAAACCTGTAACCTCCGTAACCGGATTTGGCAAATCGGCAGAAAAATCAAAAGCCTGCCATTCTCCGTTTGTACTTTTAACAGATAAAGGCTTATTTACGCCATACTGCGTTACCCAAAGGTTATTTTTACTATCGAAGGCCAGCCCGTTTACACGAATACTATTAGGATCGCCGATGGTTAATTGTAATGTACTATTGTTTTGGTTAAAGATTTTTAAAGTTTTTGCCACATCAAAAGCTAAAACGCCATTAAAATAAGAACCTAAATAAGTGGCTTTGGTATTCTTGTCAAAAGCACTAATTACAATGTCCCTAATTCCTAAAAAATCTGCGCTGTTTTTATCGCTATAGCTTTGCCATTCACCATTTTTAAATTCCGAAAAGCCATCGTTGTAAAACGCAGGAGCGTTTACTGTTGTAATTGCTCCTGGCGATAAAAAAATTTTAGCATCGGCGTAATTTAAATTGGCAACATGAGTGGTGCTTGGTCCATTTGGTAATAAAGCGTTAAATTTCTGGTCCATTGATTTTTTTAGCAGACCTTTACTCCCATCTGCTAGGTAAAAAGAATTATCCTCACCAATAATTGCATCATTCACTTGGTCAAAGACTTTGAAATCGGTTAAGTTATCCACTATATTTTCTTGCTGATTATAGCTAATGATTCTAAACGGCGCAATTGTTAGCAATAGGTTTCCACTTGCCTTTAATCGATTAACGTTTGTTCTAAAAATGTTAGTGCGCTGCCATAAATCATTGTTATAACGATAAATTCCGTCGCTAAATAAGCCGTATAAACTATTATTGTAAGCGGTTAACGATGTACAGGCACCCACCGGAATATTTGTTAAAGCATTGAGCTTTTTCCAACTTGCAGCATCTGCCAATAAAGGGCTTTTTAAATCCGCTTCATAAATTCCGTCCGGAGTATTCGCGAAAACTGCGTTGTTAATTATTTCAATGTTTAAAACCTCCAGGTTTCCATTTCCTAAATAATAGGTATCCTTTACTTCCCGTTTTTCTAAATCGTAAACAACAATTCCAAATCCACAACTTAAATAAGCTTTCTCGGCGTTAAAGGTTATAGCATTAATAGATTTATTGCTTAGCCCCGCTTTTTCAAAAATTTCTGGCAGGTGGTAAATTTTATCTCCTTTAATTAAATCTAAATTGGCGTTTTGGTAAGCAACCAGAAATTGCCGGGTTTGCTTGCTGTATGCAATTAATTTTGTATTTGTACCTGCAAGTCCGTAAATGGTTGAAAGCTTTGATATTTCTCCCGTTGAGGTGTCAAATTTAAATAAGCCCCCTGTGGTTGCGCATAAAATTTCGTCACCAGAAGCTGCAACCGAAAGCGCATTGTTGTAAGGTAAATGTGTACGCCATTGGCCTAAAGCTACCTGTTGTGCAGCAAGTTTTAAGCAATAAGCGCAAATCAAAAAAAGTAGCGTAAGCTTTTTCATCTAAAAGCTTCTAAAATACGTAATTCTTAAAAATAGCCCACATCTATTTGTGTAGTTTTACCCGATTTTTTAAACAGAAATATGATTTTGATTAACCTTTCACAATTTATATTAAAGCAACGCAAAAGTTTAATCGTTTTATTTTTTGTGATTTCTGCGGTAGCAACATGGAAAGCCTGCCAAATAAAAATTGCGTTTAACCCTGGCAAAATTTTACCCAGCACAGATTCCACCTTTATTAAATATCAAAATTTTAAACAAAAATTTGGCGAAGACGGCACTACGATGGTTTTAGGTGTAGAAACGAGCGATTTGTTTGACCGATCTTTTTACCAAAACTGGAAAGATTTACATCATCGTTTAGAAAACTTAAAAGGCGTTAAACAAGTTTTAAGCATTGCGGGATTTGTCTCGCTAAAAAAAGATACCATTAATAAGAGTTTTTTGGTGAACAACAATTCAAGTTCAGCGGGAAAACAAAATTTAGATAGTTTAAAAAGCGCACTTTATCAGCTGCCGTTTTACCAAGGCATTTTGTACGATAATAGCCACAAGGCAACAATTATGGCAATTACTTTAGATAGTAATGTGTTAAAAAGTTCGGCTAAAATTGCGTTAATAAATAATATTGAGGGGCAAGTGAAAAAGTTTGAACAGCAGCAAAAGCTACCGGTTCATATTTCGGGCTTACCCTATATCAAAACGGTGCTAAGCAATTTGGTAGCGAAAGAATTTGCCCTCTTTTTCGGTCTGTCTTTATTGATAGCAGCATTTATTTTGTGGCTATTTTTTTGGCAGATAACTGCTGTGCTTTATCCTTTGCTGCTAGTGGTTTTTGGGGTAGTGTGGACTTTGGGCTTCATGGTTTTGTGTGGGTACGATATCACCTTGTTAAGCGGAATCATAGCGCCTTTGATGGTGATTATTGGTATCCCAAATAGTATTTTAATTATTAATGGTTACCGTTCTGAATATGCAAAAACAAAAGAAAAGGAAGCTTCCATTTTGGCTACTATTCAAAAAAACACGTTAACTACCTTTATTGCAAACCTAACCACTGCCGTTGGTTTTGGTGTGCTTTATTTTACAGATAGCAACGTTTTGCAAGAGTTTGGCCTAAGTGCGGCTTTTGGCGTAATGTTTACTTGGCTGATTTGTATGGCGATGTTGCCTGTTATATTATCGATTTTACCAGCGCAACCAATTCAAAAAATAAATTCCGAACAAAACAAAACGGATTTTGTCATGAAAATTTTAAACCTGGTAGTTAATATAGTTATCAACCATAGAAAAACGGTTTACGGGTTTGTTGGGGCGCTTATTTTAATCAGCATATTTGGATTAAGCAAATTAAAAACCAACGGATTTGTGGTTGATGATTTGCCAAAAAGCAACAAGGTTTATGCAGATTTAAAGTTTTTTGAAAGCACCTTTAATGGGATTTTACCGCTTGAATTTGATATTTCCACTAGAAAAAAGAACAAGATCATTAAACTGAGTACGTTGACCAAAATTGACGAATTAGAAAAATTGATGCATGGCTATCCAGCTTTTGGAAAATCTCTCTCCATAAACAGCGCTATTAAATACGCCTCGCAAACTTTTTATAATGGAAAGCCGCAGTTTTATAGAATCCCAAATCAGATGGAAGGCGGCTTTATTTTAGCTTATAGTGCAAATACCGGGAAACAAAATAACATGCTCAAAAACTTTGTGGACAGTATTAAAAGCAGTACCCGGATGACTTTTCAAATGCGTGACATTGGTTCTGAAAAAGTAAATGCGTTGCTTAAAGAACTGAAGCCTAAAATCGACAAAATTTTTAATCCCAAGATTTATGAAGTTAACATTACTGGACCGATAGTAATGTACACCGAAGGAACAAACTATTTGGTTAAAAACTTAAAAGACAGCTTGTTGCTTGCAATTGGATTGATAGCCCTTATTATGTGGATTTTATTTAGAACATTGAAAATGGTGTTGATTTCTTTAGTTCCAAATATAATTCCATTGCTAATTACCGCTGGAATCATGGGCTTTTTTGGGATGGCCTTAAAACCTTCGACGGTATTGATTTTTAGTATCGCTTTAGGAATTGCAACTGACCAAACAGTTTATTTTTTAACACGCTTTAAACATCAATCCAGAAAAACGGCATCTTCAATTTTGGAAATAATTAGCACAACAATTGAAGAAACTGGCAGAAGTATGATTTACACCGCCACCATTTTATTTTTTGGTTTTGGTGTGTTTGCATGTTCTACATTTGGCGGAACGGTTGCTTTAGGTATTCTTTTAGCCGTTACTTTAGTGACGGCAATGTTATTTAATCTTATTTTTTTACCCGTATTATTGCTTTCTTTTTGTGGCAATAAGGCAAAATAAAACTGTTACTCAATTTTTGCCCTTGTTTTTTCTCCGTAACGTTTAAACATGAACAAAATATAAAGTACCAGCGACACAGAAATGACTATCATCCCGATCCCTAAAACATATTTACCGTAAATTTCGCTGTAAAAATATAAGGCTGCACCGGCTACCAATATAATTAGACCTATTTTAAACAGAGGTATTGATTTTCTGAGCATCTGCATAACGTCTCCTTTTTTATATTGAATATACAAATATGTGTCCAATTTATTTTTTACCACAAAGTTTGTGGAGTTGGTCAATTTGAATTTATTTTTCAACCACGGACAACGCGGAGCTCACAGACTTGGGTGCTTTATTAGTTTTTGGATGTTGGCCTGAGCGGATTTAATTTTAAGCCAACTAGGGTACATAGCTTTTCTACAAGTAGTTTCGTAGTATTTGGCATTTTGGGTTAAGGATTGAAGTGGATACCGGCCTGTGATTAATGCCTTGTGGCGTATAAACGGAAAGCCTGTTAAAACCCCCAAATTATACAATAACTTGAAATTTCTGCAAAAGCGTAAAAAACCAATTATAACCACCCAAATATGTTTAAAATTTGATACAGCTGTGTTTAATTATAGCTTATTTACCAAACGATTTTGTAAATTTGCGACCTTAAATTTTGGAGATAGCGCAGATGTATAAAGAATATAAGCAGTTAAATTTATCGGAAGTTGGGAAAGATGTTTTGGCCGATTGGAAGAAGAACGAGATTTTTGATAAAAGCATACAAAACCGACCAGCATCTAAACCTTATACATTTTACGAAGGCCCGCCTTCTGCTAACGGAATGCCTGGGATACACCATGTTATGGCCAGGGCTATAAAAGATATTTTTTGCAGATACAAAACCTTAAAAGGCTTTCAGGTGAAGCGGAAAGGTGGTTGGGATACGCATGGTTTGCCCATTGAACTAGCGGTTGAAAAATCTTTAGGCATTACCAAAGAAGATATTGGAAAAAAGATTTCTGTAAAAGATTATAACGATGCCTGTCGAAAAGAGGTGATGCGTTACACCGATGTTTGGAACGATTTAACTGAAAAAATGGGCTATTGGGTTGATTTAAACGACCCATACATCACCTACAAAAACGAATACATTGAATCGCTTTGGTGGATTTTAAAGCAGCTTCACCAGAAAGGATTTTTATATAAAGGTTATACCGTTCAGCCTTATTCTCCGGCCGCGGGAACAGGGTTAAGCTCTCACGAATTAAACCAGCCGGGCACTTACCGCGATGTAAAAGACACTTCGATTGTTGCGCAATTTAAGGTTCGCAGTAATCAGGTTCATCCGCTAAGAGATATTTTGTTTGAGACTTCTGAAGAAAATACCAGCATTATTGCCTGGACCACAACGCCTTGGACTTTGCCAAGCAACTGTGCTTTGGCTGTAGGCGAAGATATTGATTATGTAAAAATAAAAACCTTCAATCAATACACTTTTTTACCTATCAGCGTAGTTTTAGCCAAAGATTTGGTGGCTAAACATTTTAGGGCTGAAGCTAAAAATGCCTCTTTCCAGGATTACAAGGGTGGCGACAAAATTATCCCTTGGGAGATTGCGGCCGAATTTAAAGGCATACAGCTTTTGGGTTTACGTTACGAGCAACTGATGCCTTATGTAAGTAATGAGGCTTTAGAAAAAAATGCATTCCGTGTAATTGCTGGCGATTTTGTAACAACAGAGGATGGAACCGGAATTGTACACATTGCATCTGTATTTGGTGCAGACGACTTTCGGGTGGCTCGCGAAGCGGGCGTTCCATCGGTAATGGTAAAAGATGAAAACGGCAACGAATTTCCTTTGGTAAACAAGCAAGGAAAATTTGTAGATGAGGTTTCTGATTTTGCCGGACGTTATGTAAAAGAAGAATATTACAGCGATGAAGAACGAAAAGCCGAAGATTTTAAACCGACCGATGTTTTAATTGCGATAAAACTGAAGGAAGAAAACAAAGCTTTTGACGTTAAAAAATATGAGCACAGCTACCCGCATTGCTGGCGTACAGATAAACCCGTTTTATATTACCCATTAGACAGTTGGTTTGTAAAAACTACTGCCGTAAAAGAAAAATTAGCGGAACGTAATAAAAGCATCAATTGGAAACCAGAAAGTACCGGAACTGGGCGTTTTGGTAACTGGTTAGAAAACCTGGTAGATTGGAATTTATCTCGCTCACGCTACTGGGGAACGCCATTGCCAATTTGGAGAACAGAAGATGGTGCAGAAGAGCTCTGTATCGGGTCTATCTCTGAATTGAAAGCAGAACTTTTAAAAGCAGTAGCCAGTGAAGAACTTTCTGCTAATGAAGCCCTAAAAAACAACACCTATTTGCAAAGTGTGGGAACTGGGGATTTTGATTTACACCGCCCTTACGTGGATGATTTGGTATTACTTTCAGCAAAAGGCAAGAAAATGTATCGCGAGTTAGACCTAATTGACGTTTGGTTTGATAGTGGCGCCATGCCTTACGCACAGTGGCATTATCCATTTGAAAATAAAGATGAGTTTGAGGCGGCTTACCCGGCAGATTTTATAGCCGAAGGCGTTGACCAAACCCGTGGTTGGTTTTTCACCCTACACACATTAGCTACCCTTTTAGATGCAAGCAGCGAGGAAATAAAATCCGTTAACGAGAGAAACCACAATAACGCGGTTGCTTTCAAAAATGTAATCTCCAACGGATTGGTGCTGGATAAAAACGGCAATAAAATGTCGAAACGCTTGGGCAATGCAGTTGATCCTTTTACTACCATTGAAAAATACGGAGCCGATGCAACACGCTGGTATATGATTAGCAACGCATCGCCGTGGGATAATCTAAAATTCAACGAGGATGGACTGGATGAAGTTCGTCGTAAATTCTTCGGTACGCTTTACAACACCTACGCTTTCTTTGTGCTTTACGCTAATATTGACAAGTTCACATACGCTGAAGCGGATATTGACTTAGCGAACAGACCAGAAATTGACCAATGGATTATTTCTTTGTTGAACACCTTAACTAAGGAAGTTGATGAGTTTTACAACGATTTTGAACCTACAAAAGCTGCCCGTTCTGTCCAAAATTTTGTTGACGAACATTTAAGTAATTGGTTTGTAAGGTTAAGCCGTCGCCGCTTTTGGAAAGGTGATTATACCGAGGATAAAATTTCTGCTTATCAAACCCTTTATACATGCTTAATAACCATCAGCAAGTTAATGTCGCCGATTGCGCCCTTTTTCTCTGATAGGTTGTTTAACGATTTAAACTCGGTAACGAAAAAAGAAAGTGTGGAATCTGTGCATTTGGCTGATTTCCCTGCTTATCAAAATAGCCTAATCAACAAAGATTTAGAAGAACGGATGCAGTTAGCGCAAGATATTTCTTCGATGGTACTTTCTTTACGGAAGAAGGTGGGCATTAATGTTCGCCAACCTTTAAGTAAGATTTTAGTGCCCGTTTTGGATGGCAATTTCCAATCAAAAGTTGAAAAAGTAAAAGAGTTGATTTTATCGGAAACTAACATCAAAGAACTTGAATATATTACTGATACGGCGGGCATCATCACCAAAAAAATAAAACCAAATTTTAAATCCTTAGGGAAAAAGTTGGGTAAAGATATGAAAGTGGTGGCGGCTCAAATCAGTGCTTTCACAGATGCAAACATTGTTGAATTTGAACAAAAAGGTTCGGTTACGCTTAACGCAGATGAAAATAGTTACCGCATTTTACCAGAAGATGTAGAGATTATAGCAGAAGATGTACCTGGATGGCAGGTTACCAACTTAGGCAAATTAACCGTTGCTTTAGATGTAAACATCAGCCAAGAATTAAAGGAAGAAGGAATTGCCCGTGAGGTAATTAACCGCATCCAAAACCTAAGAAAAGATTTAGGTTTTGATGTTACCGATAAAATAAAAGTTACCCTGCAAAACAATGATTTAATACGCAATGCGGTGGCTAATAATTTATCTTATATTTGCGCCGAAATATTGGCTTCTTCTTTGGAGTGGAGTAACGATGTTGAAAACGGGCAAACCATAGAAATTGAAGAAACTAAAATATTAACACGCTTAAAAAAGGATTAAACATGGAAAATACTAACGCAAAAAACCGCTACTCGGACGCTGAGCTACAAGAGTTTAAGGTTTTGATAACAGATAAACTAAACAGCGCTAAAGAAGAGTTGTTAAACCTCACCAGTTCATTAAGTAACCCAAATAAAAACGGAACTGATGACACCGCCGGTACTTACAAAACTTTAGAAGATGGCTCAGCAACTTTAGAAAAAGAGCAACTGAACCAATTAGCCGCCCGCCAGAAAAAATTTATTGAGAATTTAGAAGCTGCTTTGGTGCGTATCGAAAACAAAACTTACGGTATTTGCAGGGAAACTGGTAATTTAATTCAGAAGCAACGTTTAATGGCGGTTCCTCATGCAACATTGAGTATTGCTGCAAAGTTAAAGCAAAATTAATGAAGGGTTACAACAAACCACTTATTCTCATATTTTTGGTTTTACTGGCCGACCAGGCGCTAAAAACCTGGGTAAAAACAAATATGTTTATTGGGCAAGAGTACCAATTGATTAAAAACTTTGCCATTATCCATTTCACCGAAAATAACGGGATGGCTTTTGGGATGGAGTTTGGTGGTGAGGCGGGCAAACTGGCCTTATCTTTATTCAGGATTTTGGCGGTTGCCGGTATTGGCTACGGTTTACACCATCTGATAAAACATAAATATCATAGAGGTTTAATTTTAAATGTGGCTTTGATTTTTGCGGGAGCTTTAGGAAATATCATTGATTCTGTTTTCTATGGAGTGATTTACAACTACGAAAAACTTTTCCACGGAAGAGTGGTAGATATGTTTTACTTTCCAATTATTCAAGGACATTTCCCTGCGTGGTTCCCGATTTGGGCTGGCGAGGATTTTGTTTTCTTCCGCCCAGTTTTCAATATTGCCGATTCCGCAATTTCTGTTGGCGTAATAATGATTTTGATTTTTCAGAAGACTTACTTTAAAGAAGATATCAAAGAACAGCCATCTATCAATAGTGAGGTTGTGGAAGATTAGTTTTTAAGATGAAGGCGAAAAGCTAAAAGCTTAAAGCCCGAGTTGAAATTTAAAACTTAGAGCCGTTTTCTTAAAAGAGGATGGCTTTTTTATTTAAAGAGATGTGGTTCATTTTAACAACCGAAAGTGCATATTCCTTCTCCACTAGTTATTAGGTTCTTCAGAAGACAAAAATCGTTACCTTTAAAAAAAAATCAAATCAATGGACATAACGATAAAATACAAAATCGTTGAGAAAATTATTCAAAGCGATGATGACGACTTACTGAATGCGATTAAATCATTAGTAGGTTTATCGGAAGATTTCTGGACAGAAATTCCTACAGAAATAAAGCAACATATCTATAGGGCGAAGTCAGAGCTTGACCGTGGAGAAGGAGTTCCGCATTCTCAAGTAATGGAAGAAATAAAAAACCGTTTCCTGAATAAATAATATGGCGAGTCATTCCATTATATGGTCTCCAATGGCGAAAATTAGCTATTACGAAGTTTTGGAATATCTTGATGACAATTGGACGTTCCAACAATTAGAAGCTTTTATTAAACGTACCGAGCAGGTAATAGGTTATATTGCAAACAATCCGTTACTCTACCCATATTCGAGAGAAAATGACACCCATAAATGCGTCGTAGTTCCGCAGATAAGCTTATTTTACAGAGCTAAAAATTCACAAGTGGAACTTTTGGTTTTTTGGGATACTCGGCAAAACCCTAATAAAACGCAGTTATAATTTTATTTCTGAAAGAATAAGTTTTGCCTAAAACCTACCGAAGATCTTATAAAAATCTTAAAACTCTACCAAACAAATCCAAATAACAACACCATTACATACTGCAACACCAGCGTTCCATCTAAATAGAAAAAATAATAATACTCATTCTTTTCCCATTTAGATTTAAAAATTAGCCAACCGGTTAAAATTGCGGTGAAGCCTAAAGCGAAAAAATCGGCATCAAAACCTTTATCCCTAAAGAAAAACAGCAATATCATATAAGCTAAAAGCATCGCCTGGCAAAACAAGTAAGCTTTCTTTTCTCCAAAAATAGTGGGGATTGTTCTTAATTCGAAAATCTTATCTTGAAACATATCGCGTATATCAAACGGAATGGTAATGGCTACCAAAAACAGAAAGCGCTTAACATTTAAAATCAACAAATCGACTAAGGGTAATTCGAACTGATGCGCTTTTTGAAGCTCAAAATAGGGCATCAAAACCGAACTTAAAGCCCAAACGGTGGCTATTAAAAAAAGCTTTAAACCAGGCATATTCCGCAAACCGAACCTTTTATTTTTAGCCTTAAAAATAGGCATTGCATAGCCCAACGAAAGTAAGCCTAATAAAACATTAAGCGCCTGCGATTTAAAACTAAGCATCAAAAACAAAGGAACTATGGCCGAAGCCGCAAGCACACTTATCGCAAAGTTTAATTTATAATTTCTAAAAATCCACCGCACCCTCCGATATTCTGACTGTTCCGGATGTTTAGGATGCTGGATTAAAATACTAAAGTTGTAGGTGAGTAAGGTAGAAAAAAACAGAAAACCTAAAACGGTAAAAGATGGCGCAAAACCTAGTAAATGATAAGTTAACAGACCTTGAGCCAGCGCACCTAAAGCTATAAAAACATTGCTGAACAACAAAAAATCCAGCGGCTTTTGAAAATATTTAATCATTTTGAATGCGAAAAGCAAAGGCTGAAACAAAATTGCCTATAGAAAAAAATTAAGCTTTTTTCAATTCAAATATCGTTATTTCGGGCAGTATTCCAACCCTACCAGGGTAACCTAAAAAACCAAACCCAACATTTACATAAAGTTGTTGCTTGCCTTGCTTGTACAAACCATCCCACTCGTCATAAACATATTGTACAGGGCTCCATTTTAAGTATTCACTTTCTACACCAAATTGGCCGCCGTGTGTATGCCCAGCAAAGGACACATCTATTTGAGGATATTTTTGCAAAACCTCTGCCCGCCAATGCGAAGGGTCATGAGATAGCAGTAATTTAACGGGTAAATCAGCTGTGTTTTTTACCGCTTCTTCCATTTTACCAAATTTAGGGAACCTACCTTTCCCCCAATTTTCAATTCCTAAAACACCAATTTCTGCGCCATCTACCTTAACTCTTCGGTTTTCGTTCATCAACAAATCCCACCCCATTAAGGCATGTACTTTCTTAACATTTTCAACATTCTGCTCGCGGGCGGCTTCCGTTGGCCATTTTTCGTACATGCCATAATCATGGTTTCCCAAAGTGGAATACACCCCTAAGGGCGCATTTACCTTTGAAAAAATATCCTGATAATCACGCATTTCATTCGCCCTTCCGTTTACCAAATCACCAGTAAAAAAAATCATATCGGGCTTTTGTTTCAATAACATTTCAACCCCGCCCAAAACCGCTTTTTTATTATAAAAACTACCCGAATGGATATCAGAAATTTGTCCTATCGTGATACCGTCAAACTCTTTAGGTAAATTATCAAGGTGCAAAACCTGTTTACGTATGTGATAATCATACACACCAGAAACCACACCCCAAGTTAAACTAGCAAACGGTACAGCGGCAACTGCCATCCCTGCTTTTACTAAAAATTCTGACCGTGGTATGCTATTTTCTTTTGCAGCTGCAACAGGTTCATCTGTCACAACTTTCCGCTTTACAAAAACAGCGCCCCGCCTTAAATCATCAATAAACAAAATAATACACCAAACCAATTTGGTAACGAAGGTAATGAAGTAAGCTACCAAAATTACCGTCTTTAGCGACAGAAATATGTTGGTAAAAGTGAGGCTCACCAAAACCCCTATTAATAACAACGCGGTATAACCGAACCAGAAATACTTAAATTTTCGCTTTTTTTCAGCTGGCCATTGTGGGTAAATATTTAGTACAGCTTTGTAAATATAAAAATCAAACGCTATCAGCAGCAGCGAAATGATACTCAATCCAATAATTTTTCCCATTATATTTTTTGGGCGTTCCCGCTAAAAAAGCGGTCGGGCTTTACGTTGTAGTTTTTTGCTTATCCTTCGATTCACTCCTCGACTCCGCCCAGCGTGACATTTCTCAGGATGACAAAAAAGCTGCCACTGCAATCCCTAACGCAATTATTTCTTTTTAAACCAATTAATACCTATCGTCGAAATTATCTTCATCCTCGTCTTCGGCAAATTCTGAGCTAAACAAACTGTTGAACATATCCTTAAACTCGAAACCTTTTTCCAAAAAGCTCTTGCTCACTAAAGAAAACTCTGCTAGGCCATGCAAAACAAACTCCATGTACAATAAGGTTTGGTTTTCACTAATATCTTTATGAAACTGCTTAACCACATTTTGCAATCCCGGAACGGAGTTTAACGCCTTTTTATAGTCAACATCAGTAATGTCATCCAATAAATTAAGACTGTTTCCTGCTCCAAACCAATTGATTATATCGGCATAAGGATTATCTTTTTTGGCTTTTTTCATCCGCTCGGGATCCGGGAAATAAGTTTGTAATAAGGTTTTAATTGCTTTCCCAATTAAAATGTTTGCCACCTTAGCTGGCCCTTCTAGTTCACCTTCGTAAACCAATTCTATCTTTCCTGTAATTGCCGGAATCACCCCCAAGAAATCACTAATCCTAACCACGGTGCTCTTTTCTCCGTTAATCAACATTCTGCGTTCGGCATGAGAAATTAAATTC
>DASVGY010000026.1:0-17020 GCA_036379295.1 Pelobium sp. | reverse complement strand
GCGAGCTACTTCTTTTTCCGAAATATTGGGTGTTGGGGCATTTTGTGCGTTGCAGCTCTGCGCAAGCAATGACATGATGAGGCCGAAGGAAAGTAATTTGCTGTTCATTTAACTTGGATTTTTTTTCGGTTGATTCTTGTTTCAATAAGCTTATTTACTTAGCGCTAAAACTAGTTGAACCAGAATGCAAGATAATAATTTGTAGCTGTTATTTATTATGACGTACAAAACACGAAAATTGAAAACGCAGATTGTATTTAAAGGATTGCGGCTGTTTTACTCATCATTTTACAACACGCTATTTTAAAAACTACCCCGCCAATTTAAGTTAAAAGTGCTTAGTAGCAATTGTTCCGCAAAAAAAATTCTTCCCGTTCAAGAATAAGTGGTAAACGAGGCTACTTGTAAGAGGATAGCTTGACTAGTTACAAGTCTGAAAAAAAAAAGCCCTGAGTGTTAACCCAAGGCTTTAACTGATATTTTTACTTTATTACTTAGCAGTAGTATCTGAGCTGTTTTTTTGCGGCATTGCCGGTAACGAAGAAGGAGCGGCTGTTTTGTCAATTTGCTCTTGAATTTTAGAGTCGGTTTTAACAGCACCGCCAGCTTTTGGACCGCTTAGGTTAACAATAATGGCTATTACCATTATGGCTACTGCCAAACCCCAAGTGCCATTTTCAAGAAAATCTCCGGTACGCTTTACACCGATAATATTGTTAGAAGATGAAAAACCAGAGGTTAAACCGCCGCCTTTTGGGTTTTGAACCAAAATGATGCAAACTAAAAGGATACACAGTAAAATACCTAATATTATTAAAAACGTTGTCATAATCTATCTTCTAATTGACCTTTAATTCCAAATATTTTATTTGGCTGGCAAAGTAAGTGCTTTTTTCTGGATATTTCAAACTTAATTTTTTGTAAACATCTAGGGCTTTATGGTAAAGCATTTGATCAACATAAATTTTTGCTAAAGTTTCTGAAACTACCTGGTTGGCATCTTCCGAGCTTTTTTTAGCCTTGTTTTCCGAATCTATTTTGTTTGGAGCCGGATGCTTAATCTGTGGTTCTTCTTTTATAAATTTTTCGATTATCTGAAACTCTTTGCTTCTAAAATCAAAAGGAACTGTTTTGTTTGGGGCGGCTGTTTTTGCAATTTCTTCGGCTCCGGTTAAATGAAAAATATTTTCGGCTATCTGATGATTTAAGCTTTGGTCTGTAGTTGCCCTTGCCACTTTGCCGCTACTAGGTGCTGATTTTACGTAAGGTTGCAAATTGTGGGCATGCTCTTTACGTGTTTTGTTTAACCACCACAAAAAGGTGTAAGGCATACGCTCATCATTATACTGCGAAATTTCTTCCTTGCTTTTATCTTTTGTATTTGCGGCTGCTTGCTGTGATGGATTTGGCTGCTCTACTTTTGCGAAAGCAAAAAAATCGCTTGCTATTGGGCTTTCAAAAACCAGTTCATCCTTCTCATCAGATTTAGTTTCACTTTTTTCCTGTGCTACTAAACTTTCCTCAACCTCATTTTCCTCATCGTTTTCTTGTGCATGAGCGACTTCTTCTTCCGTCTGAATTTCTTCCTCCTCTTCCGCAGTTGTTACATCTACTTGCTCTTCAACATTATAAAGAATCGGTTCTTCTATTTGGACTTCCTCTTCCTTTGAAACTTCCTCCTCAAAATTTTCCCCAACTTCATTTTCCTCATTGATTCCTTGTAAATGAGCGACTTCTTCTTCCGTCTGGATTTCTTCCTCCTCTTCCGCAGTTGCTACGGCTGATTCCGTCTTAACATTGTCCAGAATCGGTTCTTCTATTTGGATTTCCTCTTCCTTTGAAACTTCCTCCACAAAATTTTCTTCAGCTTCATTTTCCTCATCGTTTTCTTGTGCATGAGCGACTTCTTCTTCTGTCTGAATTTCTTTTACTTCTTGCTCCTCCTCCGCAGTTGCTACATCTACTTGCTCTTCAACACTATCTAGAATCGGTTCTTCTATTTGGATTTGCTTTTCACCTGGGCGTTCCTGTTCAACATTCTCTGGAGACAGCGCTCTCGGTTCCTCTTCAGTTTCTTTAAGGCCTTTGCTTTCTTCATCAATCTTGTAATAGTTTAAGTCGGCACCAAAGGCTTGGCCCATATCGTTTTTGGGTTCAATAATTTCCTCCACCACAAAGCCTTCATTTATCGCCTCATCTAAAATTACTTGTTGCGTTTCAAAATCCTCAATGTGGTTTATAAACTGAAATAAAACCTCGCGGTTGGCAGCAAAAGTAGCTGCTTTAGTCAAATAATCTTGGTTGGTGGCGTCCTGCTTATAAACGGTTGTGGCTAAAATATGCAGTGTTTGGCAGTAAGGGTATTTAACAACCCAATCATTAATCAGCTTTAAATCATTGCTGTTTACCCCTTGCGGATGCGCATGAAGACCTATAAATTGATTAGCTTCTGAGATATTGATGCCCAAAATGATAGTGAATTTGTGTTATAAAACCTTGTGAAGTTAATAAAAGCCTACCAATTGGCAAAAGCCCGGTTGTAAATATCCTCGGTTAGTTGTTGATTTATATCTTTAACCAAGGCCGTTTCCTGACTGGCAAATGGACTGCCAGCGGTAGAAAAATCTTTAAAACGGGTAAACGACTGTTCAAAACTCTTATCCGCTTCAATCTTATTAGTGTATTTTACGTTTACCGTAATGGTTAAACGAGTTAGCCCTGCGGTTACCTTTTCATTAGCCTGTATGGCTACGGGTTGCAAATTATAATCAGTTATTCTGCCGCTAAAATCGGCATCGCCATCTACCCTAACAAAGCTTAAACTGGTTTGTGTTCTTATGCGATCTTTAAGCGCTTCTGTAAAAGACTGACTTAAGTTTGGATTAACCAAGGGAGCTGTGTTCTCAAACACCAATACCGATACTGTTTTCATTCCTGCAGAGATGGAACCGCCGGTAAACGAATAAACGCCGCAACCCATTAATAAGGATATCGGAAAAAACAACAGCCATAATACCTTCTTTATCATAAGTTTAGTTCTTTTATTTTACGGTACAGGGTTCGCTCAGAGATACCTAACTCTTCTGATGCAGCCTTTCTTTTTCCCTTGTGCTTTTTTAATGCTTTTTTAATCATATCTGCCTCTTTATCCACCAATGATAAAGATTCTTCTACCTCCTCAGCATCATGTGTGATATGATAATTATCTGAACGCGAAAGATTAACAGGTTGTTGTATGGTTAAAGCCGAGTCATTTTGTGGCATGGCTAAATCTTCGTATAAAGAATTAATAATCTGCGGGTTGTCTGCTGCATAATTAGCTATACCATCGCCATGATTAATGATATCAACCACCAGTTTCTTTAGCTCCACCATGTCTTTTTTCATATCAAAAAGAACTTTGTAAAGAATGTCTCGTTCAGAAAAATCATCTTTATTACCGGGGCTGTTTAAGCGCATTGGCAAGCTTGATGCATTATCTGTTGGGATATATGACAATAGCGTTTGCGCATTAATATGTCTTTCCTTTTCAAGCACCGCAATTTGCTCGGCAATATTCCTTAACTGCCGCACATTTCCGGGCCAGGCGTAATTAACCAATACCTGCACTGCGCTATCATCTAAAGTAACATTTGGCGAACGGTATTTGTCTGAAAAATCTGCAACAAATTTTCTAAAAATTACGTGAATATCTTCTTTCCTATCCCGTAAAGGCGGAATTTTTAAAGGCACTGTGTTTAAACGATAGTATAAATCTTCTCTAAACTTTCCGGCTTTTACCGCCTCAAACATTTCTACGTTGGTGGCCGCAACTACCCTTACGTCTGTTTTTTGAACCTTTGAAGAACCAACCCTAATGTATTCGCCAGATTCAAGCACCCGCAATAACCTTGCTTGGGTGCCAATTGGCAGCTCGCCCACTTCATCTAAAAAAATGGTTCCGCCATTTACCACTTCAAAATAGCCTTTTCGGGCTTCATGCGCACCGGTAAAACTGCCTTTTTCGTGACCAAAAAGTTCAGAATCTATTGTTCCCTCGGGTATAGCGCCACAATTTACGGCAATAAAAGGCCCATGCTTTCGGGCGCTTAACTGATGAATGATATGCGAAAAAACTTCTTTTCCAGAACCACTTTCACCCGTAATTAATACGGTAATATCCGTTGGCGCAACCTGTCTTGCAATATCGATAGCCCGGTTAATTAAAGGCGAACCTCCAATTATCCCGAACCGTTGTTTGATGTCTTGTACGTCCATTTTTTTGGTTAGATGAAGGATGGAAGGAACAAAGAGCAAGGATTTCTTGAATGCGAGAAAGACGAAAGGGTAAAGATTTTCTGTTTGTACGATCTGTTTTACTCCCTTTATATTTTGTCTTCGTTTCTTGCTCTTTTTATCCTTATTCTTTGTTCTTTATTCTTTGTTCTTTATTCCTTGTTCCTTATTCTTTAATTTTAAACTACCCTACCTATCAAAGTTGCTGTTGTTGTTTTTTCTATCAATACCTTTACATAATCGCCGGGTTTTACGCCTTCCGTTACCGGAAAAATCACCATGTGGTTATGGTCGCTGCGCCCCGAGTAATCTGTTTTTGATTTCTTAGAGAAACCCTCTACCAATACCGTTTCTGTTTTACCTAACCTGCTTTGCGCCCTGTAATAACTGCTTTTTTGTTGTAAGGCAATAATCTCTTCCAAACGTTTTTGCTTTACATCCTCGGGCACATCGTCTGTAAATTTTTTGGCTGCGGGTGTTCCTGGGCGTTCGGAGTAAGAATACATATAAGCAAATTCAAATTTCACCTCATCCATTAAACTTAAAGTTTCCTGATGTTCTTCCTCGGTTTCGCTGCAAAATCCGGTGATAATATCGCTAGAGATTGCGCAATCAGGAATTATCCGCCTAATGGCATCAATTCTTTCCAAATACCACTCGCGGGTATATGTACGATTCATCAACTCCAATATCCTCGAACTGCCCGACTGCACTGGCAAATGAATGTAGTTGCAAATATTTGGATGTTTAGCAATGGTTTCCAAAACTTCGTTGGTAATATCTTTAGGATGCGAGGTTGAAAATCGAACCCGCATATCGGGGCTAACCGCGGCTACCATTTCAAGGAGTTTGGCGAAATTAAGAGCCTCACCCCGGCCCTCTCCTTCGGAGAGGGAGGTATTGTGGGAACTCTTACTTTCCACATTTCCGGCTTCTCCTGCGCTTCCTTCTCCTTCGGAGAAGGACCGAGGATGAGGCACCCACTTATAAGAATCCACATTTTGCCCCAAAAGCGTTACTTCCTTATAACCAGCATCTCTCAGCTCTTCTGCTTCGCGGATAATAGAAAACGGATCGCGGCTGCGTTCTCTTCCACGCGTAAAAGGGACTACACAAAAAGAACACATATTATCGCAACCACGCATAATAGAAATAAAGGCAGAAATACCGTTGGAATTTAAACGGATGGGACTTAAATCTGCATAAGTTTCCTCGCGAGAGAGCAATACATTAATGGCTTTATAACCATCGTTAACTTGGGCTATTAAATTAGGTAAATCGCGGTAAGCATCAGGGCCAACCACTACATCCACCAATTTTTCTTCCTCTAAAAATTTCGCTTTTAAACGCTCGGCCATACAGCCTAAAACACCAATCACCAAGTCTTTATTCTGTCGCTTTACCGCTCTAAACTGCTTCAACCTGTTTCTTACCCGGGTTTCAGCATTTTCACGGATAGCGCATGTATTGATAAAAATTACATCCGCCTCCTCATAAACTTCCGTTGTAGAAAAGCCCTCGTTGGTTAAAATAGAGGCTACAATTTCGCTATCAGAAAAATTCATTGCGCAACCGTAACTTTCTATATAAAGCTTCCGCTGATTAGGAAGGTTGCTTTTGCCTTCTAAAACCAGGGCTTCGCCTTGTCTTGACTCATCGTGTTGCTTGGAAGGTAAATCTATCTCTAACATGCTTTGTGGTTTGGTTTGCAAAATTAGAAATTTAAAATGAAATGACAGTTTGTCAGCGAATAATTTACGGATGATGATTTTTAAATGATGGTTAAAATTTAGCCTTCTTTAAAACTAAGCGCTTTATTGCCTAATTTGCACCAATGTTTACTGCCAGCAAAAGCATTTATACTGCTCCTTTTCTTTTAGTTTGTACCAGTTCCTTTTTGTTTTCAGCTAGTTTCAATATGCTGATTCCTGATTTGCCAGCTTATTTAACCAGTTTAGGCGGCGCAGATTACAAAGGTTTAATCATCGGTTTATTTGCTTTGACTGCGGGTTTTTCTCGTCCGTTTAGCGGAAAACTAACCGATAAAATTGGGCGTGTACCCGTAATGGCGGTAGGTTCTTTGGTTTGCTTTGTATGTGGCTTCTTGTATCCTATCCTCACCAGTATTGCAGGCTTTTTGTTTTTGCGTTTGATACATGGATTTTCAACCGGATTTAAACCTACCGCAACGGCAGCCTATGTTGCTGATAGCGTTCCGCAAGGAAAATGGGGCGAAGCAATGGGCATTCACGGTTTATTTTTTAGTACCGGTATGGCAATTGGGCCCGCAATAGGCAGTGCCATTACACAGCGGTATGCGATTAACGTTTTGTTTTATTGTTCATCGCTTTTTGCTTTGGCTTCCATCCTCATCATTTTTAATATGAAGGAAACTTTACCCAACAAGCAACAATTTAAACCAGCCCTGTTGAAAATTAAAAAACACGAGTGGATTAACAAACAAGCCCTCCCGGCTTTTTGGGTTACTATTTTTAGCTATGTAAGTTATGGTGCCATTATTACGGTTATCCCCGATTGGACGGCACACATCGGTATTGCCAACAAAGGCGTATTTTTTATGGTTTTCACTATTTCAACTTTAGTTATTAGATTTTTAGGGGGCAAAACCTCAGACAGATATGGCAGAAAACCCATTCTTAAAATATCAGTAGCTTTATTATGCTTTGCCCTAATCTGGATTGGCACTTTCCAAACCATCAACGGCTTTTTAAGTGGCGCTGTTTTATACGGAATGGCTACTGGCTTACTTTCGCCTGCAATTAACGCCTGGACTGTTGATTTAAGTGACGATGACAAACGCGGACTTTCCGTAGCAACGATGTATATTGCCCTTGAAGCAGGAATTGGTTTGGGCGCTTTCTTTTCTGGTTGGTTTGTGAGCGATAAAATTGGAAAAACACCTACCGTGTTTTACGCTGTAGCGTTTGTAAACTTATTGGGTTTGGTTTATTTATTCCTCCATAAAAATCAAGACATTAAAAAACCCTCTATCCAAAACGGATAAAGGGTTGGTAATTAATCACTCTGCATTTAAAAGCACCTTAAGATCTGTGAACTCCGCGTCCTCCGTGGTTAAAAATTATCACAAAATCTTATTTCAATTCTGCGAAAACGTTATATTCTCTGTGTTTAACAATACCCAAAGCTCCTGTTAAAACTTCAAAGCTAAACCAGCCTGCCAAGTTTGATTTTTAAATTCAGGTGTCTCGTTGGTGCCATCTTCGTTATTTTTTTGGAAGTCAAGAGCGTATCGGCCATTGATGCTTAAGCTTTTAGTAATATCAAAACCCGCCCCAATTACACCACCAACAATACTTTTCTTAAATTTATCGGCATCATCCTCGTACTTTGTTTGTTGAGCTGTGCTAAACGTTCCTTCGTACTTTGTGGTGGTTTTTGTTAAAAAAGAAACTTGCGGACCCACATAAATATGGAAACCTGCCGTTGGATTTAGTTGGGCCAAAATTGGAACCTCAATCCAGTTAGTGGTTTGCGTTAACGTTCCGTTTCCTAAAGTCAAACCATCTCTATCAGACTTGTATCCCTTTTGAGAAAACATTAGTTCGGGCTGAAAAGAAAGTACAGAGATAATTGGTATGTTAATAAATACGCCCGCATTATAACCCGTGTTATAATCAGTTTTAAAACCCGAATCGTCGGTTTTAATAATATTACTAAAACTTACTCCTCCTTTAATACCTAAACTTGGACCTTGTGCGTAAAGTTGCCCTGCAACCAGCAAAGCAAAAGTTACTATAAACAATTTTTTCATTTTCTTAATTTTTGATTTATCCATTTTAAGGGAATATAATGCCAAAATGTGAAACCCAACCTAAATTAGGCTACAAAAAACTGTTTTTCAGCTAGTTAATTAAAAAAACCTTAAAATAACGGTTGCTAATCTCCAAATCAAAAATTACTTTTTGTAACCTTAGGGATACAAACAATGCTTTTTAAAAAAAACAAACCTTAACAGCTTTTCATTTATTTGAATAAAAGCTATAATTGCTAAAATTCCGTTTATACTTACAAAAGCAACGCAATAAGCTTTCAAAATAATTCTGATGATAAAACAACCGCTAACTCTTTTGCTTTTATGTTTTGCAATAATAGCAAAAGCCCAAAAGCCAGTTCCATTTATTAAAACACTCAACAACCCAAATCGCTGGGTTGATTCTGTTTTAAAAAAAATGAGCAGAAATGAAAAAATTGGACAGCTATTTATGGTTAGGGCACACACCAATTTGGGGCAAAACTACGCAGACTCTGTAGCGCAGGTGATAAAAAAACAACATTTAGGTGGGGTTGTTTTTTTCCAAGGTGGGCCGGTAAGGCAGGCGCAATTGAGCAACCATTACCAAAGCTTGGCAAAAATTCCGTTGATGATTGCCATGGATGGCGAGTGGGGTTTAGGAATGCGCCTGGACAGCACCATTTCTTTGCCTTATCAAATGACGCTCGGCGCTATCCAAAACAACGATTTAATTTATAAAATGGGCTTGCAGGTTGCCAAAGATTTTAAGCGTTTAGGTATGCAAATAAATTTTGCGCCGGTAATGGATATTAACAATAATCCTAAAAATCCGGTAATCGGTTTCCGGTCTTTCGGAGATAACAAATATAACGTGGCGCAAAAAAGTATAGCCTACATGAAAGGCATGCAAGACGGGGGTTTATTTACCACAGCAAAACACTTCCCCGGCCATGGCGATACCGATGTTGACTCTCACTTTGATTTGCCACAGCTTCCTTTTACCGCAGGCAGATTAGATTCTTTAGAAATGTACCCTTTTAAACAGGCTTTCGCCGAGAATTTGAGCGGTGTAATGGTAGCGCACATGAATATCCCTGCATTAGATGATACGCCAAACCTACCTTCTACCCTATCCAAGCCAATTGTAACGGGTATTTTAAAAGAGAAGTTAGGCTTTAAAGGTTTAATTTTTTCTGATGCTATGGGAATGAAGGGCGTGGTGAAATATTTCCCGAACGGTGAGGCAGATGTTAGGGCATTAATTGCGGGTAACGATGTTTTAGAACTTTCAGAAAACTCTGCAAGAGCTATAAAGCTCATTCGAAAATCCATCAGGCACAAAAGGTTAAGCTGGGCCGATATTGACGCTAAAGTGAAGAAAATTTTGGAGGCTAAATATTGGATGGGTTTACACCAGCTTAAACCTACAAATCCCGAAGGATTAATTGCTGATTTAAATTCGCCAACAGAACAAGCGCTAAATCAGGAATTAACTGATGCCGCTATCACCCTATTAAAGGGCAAAGAAATGATTCCACTGCGAAATGATTTTGTACGGAAAACAGCCATCATCACTGTGGGAGTTAACGAGGAAACAACATTTGCAAAAAAAATCAAAAGCGCAATACCAAACACCATGCTGTTTATTATCCCTAAAGATGTTTCCGTAACCGAGATGCAGGCCATAAAAGCGGAACTAAAAAACTACGATTTATGCCTTTTAGGTATTTACGATACTAGAAAACGTCCTGGCGCTACCTTAGATTACAGCAGTTCTTTGAAGCTTTTTATAGCAGATTTAGCTGCCAAAAATACCCTAACTACCATATTTGCCAACCCGTATTCAATTGCCGGCTTACCCGGCATTGAGAGCAGCAAAGCGCTTATTATGACTTACCAAAACAGCGAAGAAACAGAAATTTCTGCGGCTAAGCTTTTGACCGGAAGCCTACAAGCTACCGGGAAGCTACCGGTTACCATTAACACCTTTTTTAAAAACGGCGATGGTTTACAGATGAAGTAATTCGCTAAAAAAACTGCTTACTTAGCCATAAATTTACCTGCTCTTTTTATTAAAAGAGAGCAGCTTAAGCGTACCGTCATTTCAAAGAATAGCCGCTTAAATGGCCAATTGACTGATGATTATTGGTTTTTTACTAATATAACGTAAAAATTAAACCACCCAACAACCTAAGCAACACTCCAAAGCTATGTAACGAATTTTTTCTTTTATGCGGCGCTTAAGAATTGTACTTTTACCAATATACCTTTCTAAATTATAGCAATATGAGCAAATCAAGAAGAAAGCAAGATGCCCTAGATTACCATGCTAACGGCCGTCCTGGTAAAATTGAAGTTATCCCTACCAAACCAACCGCTTCGCAAGGCGATTTAACGCTAGCGTATTCGCCGGGTGTGGCCGAGCCATGCTTGAAAATAGCGGAAAACACCGATGAGGTTTATAAATATACGGCAAAAGGCAACCTTGTTGCTGTAATTAGCAACGGAACTGCTGTTTTAGGTTTAGGAAATATTGGTCCGGAAGCTGGCAAACCAGTAATGGAAGGCAAAGGTTTACTTTTTAAAATTTTTGCAGATATTGATGTTTTTGACCTCGAATTAGATGTAACCGATGTTGACAATTTTGTAAAAGTGGTAAAAGCGCTAGAACCTACTTTTGGAGGCATCAATCTGGAAGATATTAAAGCTCCCGAATGTTTTGAAATTGAGCGCCGTTTAAAAGCAGAAATGAAAATTCCGGTCATGCATGATGACCAGCATGGAACCGCAATTATATCTGCCGCAGCGCTAATTAACGCCTGCGAGCTTCAAAAAAAGAAATTAAAAGACATTAAAATCGTGATTAGCGGAGCCGGAGCCGCAGCTATTTCTTGCACCAGGTTATACGTAGCCCTAGGTGCCTCGATAGAAAACATGGTCATGCTTGACCGTTCTGGTGTAATACGGGCCGACCGTAAAAATTTGGAGGGAACAAAGGCAGAATTTGCTACCAAAAGAGATTTACATACGCTAGAAGATGCTGTTAAAAACGCTGATGTATTTATTGGTTTATCATCCGCAGATGTTTTATCGGCAGAAGCGTTAAAAACCATGGCCAAAAACCCAATTGTTTTTGCAATGGCCAACCCTAACCCAGAGATAGCTTATGAGCTTGCCGTAAAAACCCGGAAAGACTTAATTATGGCAACCGGCAGGTCTGATTATCCTAACCAAGTAAACAACGTTTTAGGCTTTCCTTACATTTTTAGAGGCGCTTTGGATGTAAGGGCAACCGCTATTAACGAAGAAATGAAACTTGCCGCGGTTAAAGCGATAGCAGCATTAGCCAAAGAAAATGTACCAGAGGCAATTAATGTAGCTTATAACGCTAAAAACTTAAAATACGGTAAAGATTATATCATCCCCAAGCCAATGGATAGCCGATTGATTACCACCGTTGCACCAGCAGTGGCAAAAGCTGCAATGGACTCTGGAATTGCAAGGCATCCCATAACTGATTGGGAAAAATACAAAGAAGAACTTAAAAAGCGGTTGGGAATGGACGATGCCCTGATGCGGGGAATTGCCAGTAGGGCGGCATCGGCACCAAAAAGGGTGGTATTTGCCGAAGCCGATAATTATAAGATATTAAAGGCGGCTCAAATTGTAAAAGACGATGGCATTGCGATACCTATTTTATTGGGCAACAAAAAACTCATCACCAAAATAATTGAGGATAACGAGCTTGACTTAGAGGGCGTAGCTATCATAGACCCTTTAGAAGAAGAAGAATTGTTTGAAAAATATGCGCAAAACCTCTATAAAAAGCGCCAAAGAAGAGGGATAAGCTTGTACGAAGCAAGAAAGGCCATGAGAGACCGGAATTATTTTGGCGCTTCTATGGTTGAGTTTGGCGATGGCGATGCTTTAATATCAGGCTTAACCAAAAATTATGCAACCACGGTTAAGCCAGCGCTACAAATAATAGGTACCGAAGACGGCGTAAACCGCGTGGCTGGAATGTACCTGATGCTCACAAAAAAAGGTCCTATTTTTTGTGCCGATACCACCATTAATGTAAACCCCAGTACCCAGGAATTGGTGGATATTACGCTTTTGGTAAACGATTCTGTCAAACGATTCAACATCAAGCCTCGCATTGCGGTACTTTCTTACTCAAACTTTGGCTCAAACGACGGTAAAATCCCGTCTAAAACACGTGAAGCGGTTAAAATTTTGCATGAAGAACATCCTAAAATTATAGTTGACGGAGAAATGCAAGCCAACTTTGCCTTAAACCATGCTTTGCTAAACGATAACTTCCCTTTCTCCAAATTAAAATCTGCCCCTGCAAATACTTTAGTTTTTCCTACCTTAGAGGCCGGAAACATAGCCTACAAATTATTGCAGGAATTAGGTGGTGCAGAAGCAGTTGGACCTATTTTATTAGGGATGAACAAATCTGTTCACGTACTGCAGCTTGGCAGTTCTGTACGTGAGATTGTAAATATGGTTACTATAGCCGTGGTGGATGCGCAGGCAAAAGAAAAATAAAAAGGGTTGTAGGCAAGCTTAAAAAATAAAAAATGTACGAATATATTGACGGAAAGTTGGCTTTTAAGTGCCCAACTTATGTGGTGATAGAAACCGGCGGAATTGGCTATCATCTGCATATTTCATTAAACACTTACAGCGCACTTAAAGACCAAGAACGTTGTAAACTATATACCTGGCTTTCTGTAAAAGAAGATTCGCATACACTCTACGGTTTTGCCGATGAAGGCGAACGCCGTTTGTTTTTGCACCTGATATCTGTAAACGGTATTGGCCCCAATACCGGCCGTATGATGTTATCTTCAATTACGCCATCTGAAATTGAGCAAGCAATTGTACAAGGCGATGTTAACCAAATTAAGCGTATTAAAGGCATAGGACCAAAATCTGCACAGCGTTTAATTATCGAATTGCAGGATAAATTGAAAAAAGATGGCCCCGGCACATTAATTTCAATGCCTGTAAATAATACTTCTAAAGATGAAGCGTTAAGTGCTTTGGTGATGTTGGGTTTTGTAAAAAACTCGGCAGAAAAAGCTGTTGAGGCAGCTGTTAAATCATCAGCAGAACCATTAACCGTAGAAGCTATCATTAAAATAGCTTTAAAAACCTTATAATTGCCAACAAAAAAACCTTAACCTTTGAAAATTAATTTTACAAGGCTATTTATTGTTATAATTATTGTTAGTTTATGCTTTAGCAATTACGCTTTCTCACAAGATAGCAAAGCAGACTCTTTACGGTTGCGTTATCCTGTAGAAGATACCTACGTTTCGCCGTTCTTTGGGCAGCAAGGAATGTTTTTAGACCATCCGCAGGCCGTTAAAAAAACGGTTTCTTATGATCCGAAAACCAAAAAATACGTTGTTAAAGAAACTATCGGCGATAAGCTGATTAAAGCCCCGCAATATTTAACTTTTCAAGAATACCAAAAACTTGAAGAGCAAAATATGATTGATGCTTACTGGAAAAACCTGGCCGCTAACGGTAAAAAAGCTAATGATAAAAACGGTTTAATCCCAGAAGTAAAGGTACAGAGCAAGGCATTTGAAAAGATTTTTGGCGGTAATACCATCAACATTCAGCCGCGGGGCTCGGCAGATTTAACTTTTTCGGGTAAAATTAACCGTAATGAAAATCCGCTGTTTAACGAACGACAACGCAGGCAGGGAAATTTTGATTTCGACCAGCGTATACAAATGAACTTGGTGGGTAACATTGGTAACAAACTAAAAATCAGCACCAATTATAATACAGAGGCACAGTTTGATTTTGAAAACCAGGTAAAACTTGAATATACTGGCGATAAGGATGAAATTATCAAAAAAATTGAAGCCGGTATTGTAAATTTTCCACTAAACACTTCTTTAATTAGCGGAAGTCAAGCACTATTTGGCGTAAAAACGCAACTACAATTTGGGCGTTTGGGCGTTACCACTATGTTTTCGCAACAAAAATCGCAGTCAAAAGAAATCAACATTACTAACGGCGCCCAACAAAATGAATTTAGTTTAAGTACTGATAATTACGAAGCCAACAAGCACTATTTTTTAGCGCAATATTTCCGCAACAATTACAACAGGGCGCTTGCCAACTTACCCATTATCTCATCAAATATTAACGTTACCAAAATAGAGGTTTGGGTAACCAACAAAAACAACAGCACTACAGATTCCAGAGACGTTTTGGCTTTTATGGATTTAGGCGAAAACCAGCCTTATAACACCACGCTTTTTCAGGGAGGCGCTGGCTACTCGGCTTTGCCCGCCGCGTTTAACGGTCCAGGCTTTACGCAACAATCTAACAACCTTTTACAGCAAATACCCGCCGCTGCCAGGTTAACCAATTCAAACGATATCGACAGCTATTTTCAAACATCGGGCCGGTTAGATAATTACAATAAATTAACCTATGCTCGTAAATTAACCGACAGAGAATACACGCTAAACCCCCAATTAGGCTACATCTCTTTAAACAATGCCTTAAATTCTGATGAAATTTTATCCGTTGCTTACCGTTACAGCGTTAATGGTGTAGAGTATCAGGTGGGCGAATTTTCAACCGATATACAGGTATCACCAGAAAATCCGCAGGTTTTATATACCAAATTACTTAAAAACGAAACCACAAAAACTAATTTGCCTATTTGGGATTTGATGATGAAAAACATCTATTCCATTGGCGCTTACCAAATTAGCTCTACAGATTTTAAGCTAAATATTTTTAGGTTAGATGATAAGGCCGGCATTGAGAAACCTTTAATAACAGAAGGCGCTAATTTAAACGGCAAACTTTGGCTGCAAGTTGTAAATTTAGATAGGCTAAATCAGCAAGGTGCAAAAGAGCCAGATGGCTACTTTGATTTTTTAGAGGGCTTAACCATTGATGCCCAAAACGGAAGGATAATTTTCCCAACAATTGAGCCCTTCGGTAAAGATTTGGCATCGCAGTTTATCCCCGGAGCCGAACAAAATTTAATCGACAAATATGTTTACCAGCCGCTTTACGATTCTACAAAAACCGTTGCCCAGCAGCTTTTTCCGGGCTTAAACCGATATTTGATTAAAGGAACTTATCAATCTCAGGTAAGTTCAGAATTTCAATTAAATGCCATCAACGTTCCAGAAGGTTCTGTGGTGGTTACCGCTGGTACTTTAAAATTAACAGAAGGCGCAGACTATACCGTAGATTACAATATTGGCCGGGTAAAAATCTTGAATGATGCTTTGTTAAACTCGGGCCAACCCATAAAAATAAAGCTAGAAAGTAACGAACTTTTTGGCGTTCAGCAGAAATCTTTATTTGGTACTCGTTTGGATTATCGGCTAAATGATAACTTCAACTTAGGAGCCACTTTTTTAAGTTTAAAAGAAACCCCGCTAACTCAGAAAATTAATTTTGGCGAAGAGTCTATTGCCAATAACATTTACGGTTTTGATTTAAATTACAGCACAAACTCTCGCTTTTTAACCCGGATGATTGATAAGCTTCCGTTTTTATCAACCAAAGAAACATCGTCCATTACCTTTAACGGCGAGTTTGCAAAGTTTAACCCAGGGCATCCAAAAGCTTTAGATTTTGCAGGCAACAGTGGTGGTACCAGTTACCTGGATGATTTTGAAGGCGCAAGATCTGTTATTGATTTAAAAAGCGCCTCGGTTTGGCAAATATCGGGCACACCGCAGCTTTTTCCAGAGTCTCAGTATTCCAATGATTTATCTTACGGATTTAATAGGGCTAAACTTTCTTTCTTTAACATCGACCCAATTTTTTATAGTAAAAGCAGTAGGTTTACTCCCCCCAATATTAAAAACAACAAAAACGAGCTTTCTAACCATTACGTAAGGGAGGTTTTAGAAACCGAGGTTTTCCCTTACAAACAAACTGCAACGGGTACTTTACTAAGTTTACCAACCTTAAACCTGGCCTATTATCCAATGTTGCGTGGCCCTTACAATTTCACCACCACAGGCATAAACAATGATGGCACTTTGCAAAACCCAAAAACCAGATGGGGCGGTATGTTCCGTAAAATTGAAACCAATGATTTTGAAGCTTTAAATATTGAATTTATTGAGCTTTGGGTGTTGGACCCGTTTATTGGTAAAACAAATCCTCAAGGGGGAGATCTGTACTTCAACATTGGAAATATATCCGAAGATATTTTAAAAGATGGCCGTAAAAGTTTAGAGAACGGCTTGCCTGCGGATGGCGACCCTACAAAAACAGATGAAACCGTTTGGGGAAGAGTGCCTAAATTACAACCGGTAATACAAGCTTTTGATAACGACCCAAATGCCCGTAAAGCCCAAGATGTTGGTTTAGATGGCTTAGATAACCAAGCAGAGCTATTAAAATATCAGGCAATTGTTAATCAGGCGAATGCCTTACTGGCACCACAGGCTGCTAATCAACTGCGCAACGACCCATCTTCTGATGATTATGTTTATTACCGCGGCGATAATTTAGACCAACAAAATGCAGGTATTTTAAAACGTTATGAAAACATTAACGGAACAGATGGCAACTCAAAAACCACTCAGGAATCTTTAGCTGCAACAGGCATTGAAAATTCTGCTTCAACCGCATATCCCGACGGTGAAGACATTAACCGGGATAATAATTCATCAAAATCTGATGAGTATTTTCAGTATAATGTGAGTATGCGCCCGCAGGATTTAATAGTAGGAAAAGGCTTTGTAACAGATGAAGTAACTTCAACTGTTAACCTTGCTAACGGCGAAAAATCAACCGTAAAGTGGTATCAGCTAAAGATTCCAATTGCACAGTACGAAAGTAAAATAGGGAACATTCAAGATTTTAAATCCATCCGCTTTATGCGGATGTTTATGACAGATTTTGCCGATACCACTATTCTTAGGCTTGCCCGTTTACAATTGGTGCGTGGCGAGTGGC
>DASVGY010000025.1:0-4558 GCA_036379295.1 Pelobium sp. | reverse complement strand
AAATTACCCATTTTAAGTAAATAATTCTACATAATTAACTTGTTGTGTTTTTTGTAACTTTTTCAATGCTATTTCGTTAGGACGGGCGCTTATCAGGTAGTCTTGTTCTGGAATTTGAGAAGCTACAAGTCAATTGATTTTTGAGGTTTTTGTTACCCAGATATTCTTTTATTTCCCAGTTTGTAGAAAATTATTCTCAATTTACACTAGCTATCTAATACGCTCAAAGGGCTTAAAGCAATTCGATCAAAAAAAATCAAAAAAGTATATTCAAAAACAAATCGCCGTTTAAATAGCTATAGATGTTGTTTTTTGAATTTTTTAACGCTGCAAAAACGAGCAAGGGGCTTTAACTTGCCGAACATTTCATGGATTTTTTCCGTAAAAGCTGGGGTGGCTTAAGAGTTGCCTAACCCTTTTCATGAAATCAACAATTTTAACCGCCGTTTTAGTAGCAACATTAAGCTTCAACTTATTTGCTCAAACTATAGAAAGATCAGCGATTACTTCTGGGGCGGGTGAAGCAACTTCAGTTTACGGGGAAACGGTTCAGTTTTCAATTGGTCAGGCTTTTATGACTAACACCCTTACTCAAAACGGAAGTAACTATGTTACGCAAGGATTTCAGCAGCCTAGCAGTTTTAATTACGTTTCATTAAATACTCCGGTATATGCCGAAAGTACTTTAAATAAAGTTCACGCTTACCCTAACCCAGCGGTTACTTATACCAACGTTTCTGTGAATGTTATTAATGATGAAGGCGTTAAAATATCAATAATAGATACTTGGGGTCAAGAATTAAATGCACAGAATTACAAGGTTACCCAAGGCGCACACGAATTAAAGTTTACGTTTGGTAACGTTCCTTCCGGATACTATACCATTAAGGTTAATGCAAATAAACGCGTTTACAACAGCAAACTATTGGTAAACGGAAAATACGCCGAAATGTAAGCATCGCAAACATATCATGCGCTCTTAAAGTCCTCGATAAAAAGTTGAGGATTTTTTTTTGGAACTTGTTTTTAGGAAACCGATTTTGCTACTGATTATATATTATTTGCGCTAAGGATTGAAGCGGCATCCTTTTTGGCTTTTTCTGGCAAAAAGATATAGCGTAAAGCCTGTTAAAGCGCCCATATTATTTTAAATGCTATGTTTATTAAACTCAAGCTATAAAAGATATATTTGCAGTATGACAAAAGAAAATCTGCAGGATTTAAGAGATAGAATAACGTCTCTGAGGAGGCATCTTTGACGTTGATGCTAAGCTAGAAATTTTAAAAGAGGAAGAAGCGAAAACCTTGGTTCCCAGTTTTTGGGATAATCCTAAAGAAGCCGAAAAGCTTTTAAATGCGATAAAGAGTAAAAAACTTTGGACGGATGCTTACGCAACTGCCGAAACCAAAGTGGAGGATTTGGCAGTGCTGTTAGAGTTTTACCAAGCTAATGAGGCTACCGAAGAAGAGTTAAATAGCGCTTACCACGATGTAATTAAAGCCCTTGATGAACTTGAGTTTAAAAACATGCTTTCGGCAGATGAAGACCAATTAAGCGCAGTTTTACAAATTACTGCCGGAGCCGGAGGTACAGAAAGTTGTGACTGGGCCGCCATGCTGATGCGGATGTACACCATGTGGGGACAAAAAAATGGCTATAAAATAAGCGAACAAGATTTTCAGGAAGGTGATGTGGCCGGCGTTAAAACGGTAACCCTGCAATTCGACGGTGATTTTTCTTACGGATATTTAAAAGGCGAAAACGGCGTTCACAGATTAGTGCGGATTTCTCCGTTTGACTCAAACGCGAAAAGACACACTTCTTTTGCCTCTGTGTATGTTTATCCACTGGTTGATGACAGCATTGAGATTGAGGTTAACCCTGCCGACGTTGAGTTTGAGACTTTTAGATCTGGCGGCGCTGGCGGGCAAAATGTAAACAAAGTGGAAACTGCTGTTCGCTTACACCATAAGCCCTCGGGTATTATTATAAAAAACCAGGAATCGCGTTCGCAGTTGCAAAATAAGGAAAATGCGATGCGCTTACTCAAATCTCAGCTGTACGAAATTGAAATGCGTAAAAAGATGGAACTAACCAATACCATTGAAGGCAATAAAAAGAAAATAGAGTGGGGTTCGCAAATAAGAAATTACGTTTTGCATCCATATAAATTGGTGAAAGATTTAAGAACAGATTTTGAAACCTCCAATGCGCAGGCAGTTTTAGATGGCGAGCTAGATGAGTTTTTAAAATCATATTTAATGGAATACGGAGGTAACAATTAAAATGAAAAAGACACTTATTTTTGGATTGGTGGTTCTAGTATTTAGCGGAACACTAAAGGCACAAAAGCTTATGAATTTGTATACTACAAAAATACCCAACGCAAAAACGGCAAAAGATTATATAGAGGAAAGTGTGCGTGGCGCTGATGGTAAACTGAGAATAAGTAAGGTAACAACACCACAGCTTATTGCCTATTTTGCAGAAAAACCCAACGGAACAGCTGTAATTATTTGCCCCGGCGGTGGCTACGGAATTTTGGCGATAAGCCACGAAGGCTACCAAGTTGCAGAAGAATTTAATAAGAGAGGAATTACAGCTTTTGTGTTAAAATACAGGTTGCCCTCTGATAAAATAATGATAGATAAAACTATTGGTCCGTTGCAGGATGCGCAGCAAGCAATTAAAGTTGTAAGAGAAAACGCTGAAAAGTGGAAAATTAGCCCTAACAAAATTGGCATTATGGGTTTCTCCGCCGGCGGTCATTTAGCCTCAACGCTTTCTACTCACTTTTCAAACTCTTTGATTGATAATGCCGATGGTACATCTTTACGTCCTGATTTTTCAATTTTAGGATACCCCGTAATCACCATGGGCGCCTTTACCCATCAAGGTTCAAAAAGAAATTTGTTAGGAGAAAACCCTGATGAGGCGCTTGTAAAAGCATATTCTAACGAATTGCAGGTGGATAAAAATACACCACCAACATTTTTGTTTTTAGCTAATGATGATAAAGCAGTTCCTTCAGAAAACAGCGCCGACTATATGATTGCGTTAAAACGCAACGGCGTACCTGTTGAAGCGCATTTTTACAAAGCTGGCGGGCATGGGTTTGGTTTAAACAACAAAACCACCGATGAAAAATGGTTTTTAACGATGCTGGGATGGCTAAAATCAATCAAAATGATAAACTAATTTTCTAATACGGCTAGTAATTTGATTAACTCCAATGCCTTTTCATTAGCACCTTCTTTCTCGTAAGCGCTAATCAAGTTTCGCAGTACGCGTTTAATTATTTCGGTATTAGAACAAGGTTCGTAAAAAAAAGGCTCGGGTTTTATTTGTAGCTGCCGTAAAAATTGGTCAATATCTCTTCGGTTAAAAATATAGCCTTTATTAAAAACATTTATATAAAATAAAATACCCGAATCTTTTGTGTAATCTTCCAATTCGTCAACGTATGCTAGTATAAAATGCTGTGGCAGGTTTACACCGTAAATCGGGATGTCTAGTTTTTGGGCAATAACCGAGTAAATGATGGCTAAAGAAATCTGATTTCCTTTTTTGCTTTCTAAAACATGGTTTAAATAAGAATTTTGCGGACTTTGGTGGTTTTTTATGTTACCAGAGAAGCCGTAAACATTATAAAATATGTGGTTAAGTAATTTTACTTTCTCAACCGGACTTGCTTCGTACATCATTTGTAACCAAACGTCTCGCTTAATAGCATCTATCTGATTAATTAGTTTATCTTCATTAAGGTCTGGGTATTGGTAGCGGTTAACAATTAAAAAACCTCTTAACAAATCAAATCCGCCACTTTGGTACCAAAGTGCTAAATCTTCTTTAACGTTCTGAAACTGTATTTTATGAACAACGTTTTCTATCCGCTCCTGCAATAATGTGTCGAAAGATTTTTCCCACGCACTTTCTAAATAGTCAATAACCTCGTTTCCGTAAGATAAAAGCTTGCCTTCCACATGTTCAAAAATTTGTTCATCGGGGTCGTCTAGCAGTTTTATTAAAGATGCAATTTCCTTTTCGTTTATCATTTTTAACTCCTAAATGTGTAGCAATTTTTAGAGGTAGCAACAGCTACATCATTAAATATAAATCACTAGATATTTGTATTTTGTTATTTTCGCGTACTATGTTCAATACCACTTTAACTAAAAATTACATAAAGCACATTTTAAATGCCAAAACGCGGCATGGTACGCATTCGCCTTTTGTGTACAATTTAGTTGATAAAGTAATTTACGATTTTAGTGATAAACCAGCGTACCACAAAATAGAAAAATTACGGGAAAGCCTATTAGTAGATCCACGATCAATTACCGTAACAGATTTGGGAGCTGGCTCTCAAGTAAATAATCAGCGGGTTAAAACAATAAAGGCAATTGCCAAAAATGCTTTGAAGCCAAAAAAGCTTGCGCAACTACTTTACCGTTTGGCAAAAGAGTTTAACCCGCATACTTTGTTAGAACTAGGGACTTGTTTAGGGGTAACAACCGCTTATTTTAGCACCGCTTTGCCGGGTTCTAGAATCATTTC
>DASVGY010000024.1:0-6960 GCA_036379295.1 Pelobium sp. | reverse complement strand
ATTCAACTCCTCAAAATCAGCAATATCTACCCTCCATTGATCGGTTTTATAAACAACTATATGCCAAGCCAATAATATCTTTTTTAAAAAAAACGGCAAGTTTAACCTATCTGCAAAGACAAGAAGCTTTTGAATACTATTTAGCTTTCTGTGCTTAATAGTGACTATATCTTCTTCCAGATCGGAGATTTTCTTAAATTTATCTAAATCATTGATTGGATGAGGCTTAAATGCAAAATCGATACCGATACCTTTAACATTATGTCCTTCAGCTTTTAATGCGCTAATAAAACTAAAATAGCGTGAAGTAAAAACCCTGTTTAACGTTAAATCATGCGTAACAATTAATATAGATTCCTGCTTTTTAAAAGTCATCGTATAAATTCCTGAAAGAACTTCTTAAACCGAAAGTGATAAAATGCGTACGGTTATTATTTAAAACGTTATCTTCCTGCCTAGAGCTTGCACTGGCCTCTAATCTGAGGTTATATTTTGGGTTAATCAAGTAGCTCACTTTCCCCTGTAAAAAAGTAAAATCTGTTTTTACCCCTTGGCCGGTGTTATTTCCATAGTCGCTGTTTCTGCTAGTGTAGGGCTTAAAAATATCTTTTCCATAATTGTCTCCTGCCCCATCTAAGCCATATTGCGCAAAATTCACCTTTCCTGTAAGCTCAAATCTTTTGTAATTATAAGTCCAAATGCTTACCAACTCCCTAAAATTAGCTCCTATCGGATGTGCCAGTGGCTGGTTATAATGGCCGTAGTTAAGCAGCGAATTTCTTTGCGAGTAGGTATATGGCCTAACGGTATTAAACTCTGCTAAATAGTTAAGTCCTTTTATACTAAAGGCGTTAAACCCTTTTAAACCAAACTGATAAGCAAATTTATTTGCCCAGTAGCCGTTCCCGGCAAAAACCTCTTTGGCCGTAAATTCATCTAGCAAGGCCTGTCCGTAAACCGTAAGGTTACTTAAAAGCTCGTACTTACCGGTAAAGCCAATCAATGCGTTATCTGGCGAGCCATTTTGCCCTTCTATCGGCCGTAAAAAGATAAAGGGATTTACGTAAGAAAAATCAAAGCCACGTTTGCCCGTACTGTCTGCATCCTGCCAAATTAGCGCATCAAAAAAACCTAAACTTAGCCGATTATTAACATTCCAATCTACGTAATGAAATGCACCCCACTTTTTGCGGTAACCATTATCGTATGAAAACTGTGGCGATTTTAAATCCTGAAACTGCGCCCATAAAGCCATATATTTAACCCGGCCTAATTCTGCCGTGAGCTTTAAAAAAGGATAATTGCTGGCTACATCAGATAAAAGTATGGAACGGTAACCATCGCCAATAAAATTTTTATCCTGCCCTAAAGTGATATTGAGGTATTTAACAGGTGTGTAAGACAGTATCGCGGTAGCATAAGCCCAGTCTTTTGTTGTTTTGGAGGGGCCAAACTTATCATTAACCTGCCCCGGTATTATTCCGTTGGCATCTACAAACTGCCTGTAATATTTCGGGAAAACGGCTTGGTTTTCGTAACCGCTGGTGTAAAAAGAAAATTTATTTCCGATGGTTCCGCCAATTTGGTAGCCTCTGGTATTTAACCAAATGGTACCAGCTGCTTCATCTTTACCCAATAACAAATCAGGCAAATAATCTGCATAAAAAGTATAGTCCTTATTTTGGATAGCAAGTAAGTGTTCATTTAGCAACTTCCTGCGCACCCATGACCGCTGTAAAGTATCCGCACCAATGTTGTAAAAAGAATCAACCGATGCTTTCAGCAAAGAATCATCCTGAAAATATGGCTTGATTGCGCTATGGAAACTTGTAGATCTGCTATAAATTTGTTCGTTAAACTTTTGGTAAAAATCGAACGAAAAAGGCAAATATTGGTGAGGTGTTTGCGCATTTACCAAAGAAACAAACAAACACAGTGAACTAAAAAGAGAGAATTTTTTCATGCTAAGCTTCTACCTGAATTTTATGATCTAATTCTTCGTAGATAGAATTGTTACTAATAAAATCAGGAACTAATTTTTTCATTCGGCTAACAACATCTTTATCCTGATAATTACAAGCCGTTTGCACCAACTCCAATACACTTTTGCCTACCAGTTCAAAATCATAAACCATTACTTTTGCCACCATTATTTTGTGGTGATGTGTAGGAACGGTATTTTCTAAATCATTCAACAATTCTTCATATAATTTCTCGCCCGGTCTTAGCCCCGTAAACTCAATTTTTATATCCTGATTAGGGATTAAGCCCGATAAGCGGATCATTTTTTTGGCAAGCTCTACAATTTTCACAGATTTGCCCATGTCGAAAATAAAAATCTCTCCGCCGTTGCCCAAAGTACCCGCTTCTAAAACCAAGCGGCAAGCCTCCGGAATTGTCATAAAGTAGCGAGTAATATCCGGATGTGTAACGGTAATGGGTCCACCATTCTGAATTTGCGCCTTAAACCTCGGAATTACAGAGCCATTAGAGCCCAATACATTCCCAAACCTTGTGGTAATAAACTTGGTTTTAATTACCGAACCGTTTTTTGCTGCTGTATTGTGTTTTTCGATGTGGTTGGAGTAAGATTGCACATACATTTCGGCAATCCTTTTTGAAGCACCCATCACGTTGGTTGGCCTAACGGCCTTATCGGTAGAAACCATCACAAATTTTTCTACTTGGTGCGCTACGGATAAATCGGCAATATTCTGTGTGCCGCCAACATTGGTGCAAATAGCCTCAGAAGGGTTGTTTTCCATCATGGGCACATGCTTATAGGCAGCGGCATGGTAAACGTAATGCGGCTTAAATGTTTCAAAAAGGTGGTTCATTCTAGCCCTATTTTTTACATCACCAATAAATGCAATAAAATTATCAAACAGCTTATTATCTTGCAGCTCCAACTGAATTTCATGAAGGGCCGACTCTGCAATATCATTAAGGATGATTAGTTGTGGATCAAATTTGGTTAGCTGACGTACAATCTCACTACCTATTGAACCTGCCGCTCCGGTTACCAACACCCGCTTACCTTTAATCTCTTGCGAAAGCACCTGATCTTCCAGTTCAATTGTTTCGCGTTCAAGTAAGTCTTCAATCCTGATATTTTTGATTTGATTGGTTTTAAATGAGCCGTTTACCCATGTTTTTAGCGGCGGAACGTTTAAAACCTTTACGTTATTATCCAAACAAAGATCAACGATGGCGTTTTTTCTTTGGGTAGAGATAAACTGAGGTGTTAAAATCAGATCTTCAATTTTTTCGATTTTAATGAGATTCTCCAAGTCATCTGTATGGTAAATTTTAACGCCATCTACCACTTTCCCCTTCTTACGAGGATCACCATCTACAAAAGCGACAACGCTCATGTTCACACTTGGGTCGCTATCTAAATTTCTTTTGGTAGCTACGCCAGTTTCGCCCACGCCATAAATAATTACCCTCCGCTTATCTAGCTTTAAATTTTTAATGTACATAAAAAAGTACTTTACTAAAACCCGGTAGGTGATAAGGAAAACAAAACTACACAGGCCTGTTATCACCACCACTACATTAGCAATAATGGGTTCTTTATTAAAAGCCAGCAGAAACAAGTTGCAAAGAATAAAAAACAGGTTGCTTACCGAAATGCTGAAAAGGATACGAAAAGAATCTTGCGCACTGGTATACCTAACAATGCCAGCGTAGGTTTTTACGTTAAAAAAAACAATGCAATTAATGCCGACAAAAATTAAGGTGTTTCTGCTGAGCTGGTTGATGTCGATTTTTGTAGCGTCAAAGTTAGCAGCCAACAGATAAGCGAGTAAAAGAGCGAAAGCGCAAAAAACCAGGTCGATGCAGAAGATGAGCCACCTGGGCACAATGTTTATCCGTCTGAACATAAAATTCAATTCTAGCTGATCGCAAATATACTATATAGTTTTGTTTAGCGATGTTCATCAGGCGAAAAGAATTTTTAGTAGTTAATGAATAAACGGGCTTTACCTTCCAGTGATAGCCTGGCAAGCACATAACCAGAAACAATAATTATAAATGTAGGGTACACAACCGCAGCGCTTCCAAAAATTAAAGCGCCATTTAACAATAATTGAAAAACAGCATAAATCACGGCAATTAAAACATGACTCCACTTTTTCTCATTCGCTAAAAACTGGTAAAAATGAGAGCGGTGTGCATCAAAAATATTTTCTTTCCGCAATAGTCTGCAAACGATTGTTGCGACAGCATCTAGCCCATAAATCCCCAATAGTAAAATCCATTTTAAATCCTGAGTTACTATGATTAATGTTCCGATAAGAAAACTAATAATTAAGGCGACAGCTATACTTCCAACATCGCCTGCGAAACTTTTTGCCCGCTTTCTTAAGTTAAAGAATCCGAAAACAATAAGAGAGGCTATTAGTAATAAAAAAACTCCGAAGCTAAGCAGGTCAATCCCCAAATAATTTTGAACCCATAAACAGGTACTTATCGTCACTAAAGAATACAAAACGGTAATGCCATTGATACCATCCATAAAATTATAAGCGTTGATGATTCCTATGGTGATGATGAGGGAGGAAAGAATAAAGAGTAAGGAATAAAGATTGTACAGCGCCGTAAAAGGGATATTTTGATTGATAAAAATTTGAGTCAATAAAAGCGAAACAGACAAAAGATGTACACCAATACGTAATTTATTATTTAGGGTCATCACATCGTCTAAAAAGCTAACGGTGGAAATTGCTAAAATTGCTATAGCCAGATAGTATTGATGCGGTTGAAAAATGACGATTCCAATTAAAAAAGCGATTGGAAAAATAACACCACCACCACGAAGGGTAATTTGGCTGTGCGAACTGCGTTGGTTTGGCTTATCGATAATGTTGTAACGGTCTGCTATTTTGAAATAGAGTAATTCAAGGATGAAAAAGCCGATAATTGATAAGAAAAAAAGGTTCATGGGAATTAAGCGAGAGTTGGGATGTTAAAGAGGATGGAAGATTGGAGCAATTTGAATTTTCATAGTTTTAAATATTTTCTTGCTCGCTCGGTCAGTCTATATTTTTGTAACCTACTATTGGGCTTATTTGGAATAGTTTGCATGATTAAACCATTTTCTAAAGCGGGATGGATATAATTATCTCTGAAAGTCTGCCGATGTTTAATCCCCAACCTCGAGCGCATCTCTCCAGAAGATAATTCCTCCTCGACTAATAGCTTTAATAACTGAATGACTGGGTCGGTGACTGGGTCGGTGACTGGGTCGGTGACTGGGTCGGTGACTGGGTCGGTGACTGGGTCGGTGTAAGATAAATAATACTTAGAAATAGGTATAATCACCTCAAAAACAGTGCGTTTAGTAAAATCGAATACTGCAGTACCATTGCCGTTTTCTAAAAGCTCTTCTTTAACCCGCGTTACACCTCTACTGAAACGATTCACATAGCCCAAAACCTTCATCCCCTCGGCAATTATGGGATTACGATAATCGTTTACATTAGGGAAATTCTCTGGTCTAGCATTCCCATAAAGCCCACCAGCATTCATTAATTCTAAGCGGTTGCTATACTCATAAAAACGAATAGGGGTATTAGATTCGTAATCTCGATGCATAATGGCATTCATCATTAACTCCCTAATTGCCCATTTTGCATAGCTATTAACCGTCTCCTCTCTTAAAACACTTACCGGGATCGGTTGCTTTTTAACCACTGATGTTTCTATAAAGGTATCCAACTTAGATAACATATTAAATAGACTTCCCGAAAACTTGAATTCAGTATTGATGTCTGACCCTAATGTGATTCCTCTAAACTGAACATATTGAATGTAATCTCCAAAGATGAAGTGCGCTGGATTATTCCCAAAAAGAATTAAGCCTGCATGGGTAGGGCAATTAAATCTTAAATCGAAAAAGCGTAATGAAGCCAATTGCTCTTCAATACTTCTTTTGTCGTGTTGCAAATCTTCAGATGCAACCGCCCTTGGTAAATAAGAGTTAAAAAAAGCCTCTACATTTAAATCATCGATCGTTGCACCTAAACAAGGGCGAGAATCAAAGGTAGTTGCAGAAGAAATCCGCTTTTCTATCAACATCCTCTCCTCGGCTTCATTAGCAATAGCTTTTCTTGGCCCTATCCTTACCCAAATCCTTCCTTTGTATCGAATAGGAGGAAACATAGAAGGTAAAACCTCTACAACTGCCACATCGCCACCATCCAACGAAAAATGACCTATACTGATCTGCGGTTGTGGAAGTATCAAGCCATCAGACCTTAACCCGCCTAGGTTTTTAAGCAATTCATCCGTTACCTTTAAGCCAGATAAACTGCCGTCATCTTTTACCCCAATCAATAAATATCCAGGTTTTTGGTGGTTGGACAAATCATTAGCAAAAGCACAAACAGCCATGCAGAATTTATCATTATTATTGGCAGAGATTGTGCGTTCTACACTATCAGATTCTAAATCTTTTAATAAAAAAATGAGCTGCCGTTTATTAATCACTTTTTTAAATTGAATTTTCAAATATAATAAGAATTGCTTGTTTCCTTTAAATTAAAAGTAGTTTGCTTTTCACCATCCCGCCATCTCGACTATAGGAGAGATCTGCCCATTCCTCTGCACTACCTGGATTAGCCCAACGAAACCAAAGCTTTGCTTCCTCTTTTCTTCAATCGTAATTGATGCTTCTTTCGATCTCATTATCTATTGTGGCGAAAGCTTTGCGCTTTGGTTTGCATTTGCCCGCTGGAACCCTTTCTTTCTTTACTTTTTTCCGCTAAAAATTAACAAAAAAACTCTCGGCTGCGCCCTTTGCTACAAGGTTCTACTTTTACCTTGGTTCTTCGTTGCCGCAAAGGCCAAGGCCGAATTTTTCGGGTTATTTTGGTCATCGCTTTTGCCGGGTAGGCGCTGCTATTTTACTTCGTCATCTCGATTCGCCTTAGCGAAGAGAGATCTGCCCCGTTC
>DASVGY010000023.1:0-11892 GCA_036379295.1 Pelobium sp. | reverse complement strand
CGCTAATAGCTCATTTCAACTATCTGTTTCACATCTGCTGGCGATAAACGTTTATGTTCGCCAAGCCCCAACCAGCCCCGTTCTGTAAAGCGCTGCGCAATCCGGTCGGCGGTTCCCTCGTAATCCGATGTATAGTCCGACAGTCGCGTATCGATTCCTAAAGAATTAAAAAAAGCTTCGGTTTTATAAATTGCCGCTTTAGCAATTGCATCAGTATCTCCCTCGTTTATTCCCCAAACTCTTTTACCATATTGCGCTAACTTCTCGCGTTTGCTTTCGAAATTATATCGGTAATGGCTCGGCGCAATAATGGCCAAGGTACGGGCATGGTCAATACCATATTGTGCGGTAAGCTCATGTCCCATGGCGTGGACAGCCCAATCCGTAGGGACACCTTTTTGTATCAAGCCATTTAAAGCCATGGTACAACACCACATAAAGTTAGCGGCAGCATCGTAATTGGATGGGTCTGCGGTAATCACCGGAGCTAGCTCTACCAAAGTTTGCATAATGCTTTCTGCAAAACGATCTTGCAAAGAAGCGCCCGTTGGATAGGTCATGTATTGCTCTAAAACGTGGGTAAAGGCATCGGTAATGCCGTTTGCCAATTGCCTTTGCGGGATTGATTTTACCACTTCGGGGTCTAAAATAGAAAACTGAGGAAACAATCCGGGGCCACCCATGCCTAATTTCTCTTGCGTTTCTTTACGGGTAATTACCGATCCTGAGTTCATTTCTGAACCCGTTGCCGGCAAGGTAAGCACTGTGCCAAATGGCAAGCCTTTTTCTGTTCTTATAGCATTTTTTAAGATGTCCCAAGGATTATCTCCTTGGTAAAGCGCCGCCGAAGATAAAAATTTAGTACCATCAATAACGGAGCCGCCGCCAACCGCCAACATAAAAGTAATCTGTTCTGTTTTGATGATTTTTAGGGCCTCCATTAAAATCTCGTATTCTGGATTTGCGGGGATGCCACCAAATTCGACCACCTCAAAACGCTTTAATGCGCTTTTTACCTGTTCATAAATGCCATTTTTTTTGATGCTTCCGCCGCCGTAAAGCAGCAGCACTTTAGCATTTGCCGGAACCTCGGTGGCTAATTTGGCAATTTCGCCTTTTCCGAAAATTATTGTAGTGGGATTTTTAAATTCAAAATTTAACATGATTTTATCTTTAATAATTAAAATGACAACAGCGTTGTTTTTGCTTTGTTTTACCCGATTATATTTTCACCACCATTTTACCTTGGTTTTTTCCGTCGAACAAATCAATAAAAGCCTGCGGGATATTATCGAAGCCCTCCACAATGGTTTCTTTGTGATGGAGCTTACCTGCTTTAAGCCATTGCGCTAATTGTTGGATGGCTTTTGGAAACTTTGGCGCAAAATTGCCGACGATAAAGCCCTGCATCAAAACGCTATTTTTAACTAAAATAGGTTGCACCCGCGGCCCTTCGGCGATTTCTGTATCGTTATAAGAAGAAATTGCACCGCAAACCGCTATACGCCCAAATTTATTGATATTGGCTAAAACAGCATCTGATATTGTGCCGCCAACATTATCAAAATAAACATCTACACCATTTGGTGCGGCTTTTTTAATTGCTGCGCTGATATCGGCAGTGCTTTTATAGTTGATAGCCTCGTCAAAACCGAAGTCTTTTTTTAACATATTTACTTTTTCATCGGTACCGGCAATGCCAATGACCTTGCAGCCTAAAATTTTAGCAATTTGCCCCACTACAGAACCCACCGCTCCGGCTGCTCCGGAAACCACCACGGTTTCGCCAGCTTTAGGTTGCCCAATTTCTGTTAAACCCAAGTAAGCGGTTAAGCCGGTCATGCCTAATACACCCAAATAAGCAGAAAGTGGCGCAACTTCCTGGTCAATTTTGCTTAGCGATTTCCCGTCGCTGCTTTGCCATTCTTTCCACGCCAGCATTCCAGAAACGGCATCGCCACTCTTAAAATCTGGATGCTTACTTTCCTTAACTTCCGCAATTACGCCCGATTGTAGCGCTTCGTTGAGCTTAAAAGGTGGAATGTAAGATTCTGCATCGCTCATTCGGCCACGCAAATAAGGGTCTACAGATACGTAAAGTGTTTTAAGTAGCACTTCGCCATCCTGCAGGGTGGGCATTTTTTCTGTGCTCCTATTAAAATTGGCCAGGCTTGGCCTACCTTCGGGGCGGCTGGCTAATAAAATGACTTTGTTCATTTTGCTGTATTTTTATTGAATTACTAGCTTAGCGACAATTATTAAGCCACCCGCACCCGCTTTTTACGATTTGTGGTAGCTTAACATTTGCTTGACAAAACACCTTAAAAGAAAAACGCTAAACCAAAAGCTTAAAAAACAGTCGTATTTAAAAAGCAACTTATGAAGTTATTTAAATATCTTTTTCTTTTGATTTTGATGGGTAAAACAAGTGCTTCCCCAATTTTTGCACAGCAAAAAAATTCTGAAAGTTTATACTTTCCTCCAAAAAGTGGCAAGGAATGGGCTAAGCTTTCGCCGATGGATTTGGGCTGGAATCAGGAAGCGCTTTCCAAACTATACCCTTATCTGCAAGAAAAGAACACCAAGGCTTTTATTATTTTAAAAGATGGCAAGATGGTAGTTGAAAAGTATTTTGGCGATTTTAGCGAAAGTAGTCCTTGGTATTGGGCATCTGCCGGGAAAACGCTTACCGCCTTTTTAATTGGAATTGCGCAGCAAGAAGGGCTGCTAAATATTAACCAGGCCAGTTCTACTTATTTGGGCACAGGCTTTACAAGTTTGCCGCCCGAAAAAGAAAAGCTGATTACTATTTGGCACCAGCTAACGATGACCAGCGGTTTAGGTGGGCGCCAAGGTGCTGAAAATTGCACTTTGCCCGCCTGCTTGGTATTTAAAGCGGATGCTGGGAGCAGATGGTTTTATTTTACGCCGGCCTACACCCTATTAGATAAGGTAATTGAAAGCGCCAGTGGCGTAAGTTTCGACAGTTACTTTAAAAGCAGGATACAGGATAAAACAGGAATCAGCGGCTTGTGGCGAACAACCAAGGATAATTACCACGTTTTTTTTAGCAATGCAAGGAGTATGGCCAGGTTTGGTTTGTTGCTTTTAAATAAAGGTACGTGGAACGGTACTAAAGTTTTAGCCGACACCAATTATTTTAAGCAGCAAGTGAGTAGTTCGCAAAACCTAAATCCTAGTTATGGTTACTTAACCTGGCTAAACGGTAAACAGGGCTTTATTTTACCCGGGACTAAGCGCCTGCAAAAGGGAGAACTTGTTGCCAACGCCCCTGCCGATATGTTTGCTGCCTTGGGTAAAAACGACCAAAAAATTTATGTTATCCCATCAAAAAATATGGTGGTGATACGCATGGGCGAAAGCGCTGGCAATCCGTTTAATGCGGCACAAAGGTTTGATAATGAGCTTTGGGCACATTTAAATAAAGTTTTTGGCTGGTAAATAATTGCGCAATAAAGCTTTTGCCGCCTTACCAGCTTTTTGTGCTATATTTGGCTTAAAAAAGAAAGCTATGTTATCAGGATTAGTTCACCTCCACTCGGTATTGAGATACGTAATCTTAATATTGGTATTAATTTCAATTTTTCAGGCTTTTACTGCCGGAAACAAACCCTACACCGCGGCTAACAAAAAAATAAATTTGTTTACGTTAATTAGTGCGCACATACAACTGTTGGTAGGTTTGGTATTGTATTTTATAAGTCCGATGGTTGATTTTTCTCAGATGAAAAACCCAATTAACCGCTACTGGAACGTGGAACACATCAGCATCATGGTTTTAGCTATTGTGTTGATTACGGTGGGTTATGCTAAATCTAAAAAAGCTATTGATGATAAGGCCAAACACCGGGCAATTTATATTTATTATACCATTGCTGTTGTGCTTGTTTTGTTGGGCATTTTAACCATGAAGGGAAGAAACCCTTGGTGGAATTAAACGGTTTTTAAAAGCAATTTAAGGACTGATAAAACCAAGCGAGAGGAAACGTGTTGCCCGCCTTTGAGCGTTGACGCTTGATTGAGCTAAGGCTAATTGTTGATAGCGAAAGCTATTAATTAGGTTTAATTTGCCATTTGGTTTTAAATAGCAAAGCACTGCCCCCTTTATTGATAAGCTGGGGTGAAGCGGCAGCCCACAGCCCCTTTTTGAGGGGGCGAGGACTATAGCGGAAAACCAGACTGCAGAAACTGAAACGGTTGCCGTTCCCTTTCAAATAAATAGGCTGATTTTTGCGCATAAATTGCTAAATTAAGCCCTTAAAATTATAGCATTCGACTTCGATTTAAATGGCTGATACCCAAACGCAGGAAGAAACCTTTACTTTAGACGAGATTTTAACGTCTTTAAAAGTGATACATCGATTAATTTTGTGGAACGATGAGATTAACACCTTTGATCATGTTATTTATTGTTTAATGAAATACCTCGACTACTCGGAAGGGCAGGCCGGGAAAATTGCGTGGACGGTACATAACGAAGGGAAGTGCGCTGTTTTGGAAGGCTCTTTTACCGAAATGGAGGTGTACCGTAAAATTTTGCAGCAGGAGGGTTTAACCGTTACGGTTGATTAGCTTGATTCCCTTTTAAATGCCATCTTTATCTAAAAAGGAGAGGTAAATTAACAATTGCAGAACCTATTATTTGGTAGCCGGATTGCCGTATGTGACTGAACTGAGGGCTTAAAAGCGTTAAAAATAACAAGCGGTATGGTCTCGTCCGCGTACGGGTAGCCTAAATTTTATTGCGATTTCGTGGGAGCCTTTTTGGGCTTTTGCCAATTGGGTGTTGGTAAAATCATAAGAATAGCCCACCTGCAAATCTGGGGTAATAAATACAGAGGCCAAAGCGTCAAAAGAATCTAAAGAGCGGTAAGAAGCGCCCAGCCACAGCGTTTCGCTTAATAAAAAGTTAGCATTGATATCAAACTGCGTTGGCGAGCCATTAACGTATTTCACCAATAAATTAGGCTTAAATTTAAGGTTGGGATTAATTTCTAAAAGGTAGCCGGCCTGTAATAAATAATGCGGGCGGTAGGCGGCCTTATTTACCGATTTTGCAATAGAACCGATATCGCGGTAGTAAAAGAAAGGAGCCGAGATACCCACGTAATATTTGTCTGAAAATAGCATTGCGCCCCAGCCAAAATTGATACGCATATTATTCTGATCCTGAAAAAGTGGGTCGCTTGCAGATGCTGGGCTCACCCTATAATTTTCTGAATAATTAGCCCCAAAATTACTGGTTCCGGCGTTGATACCAACCGCCAGGTAAGAATCTGTACCTACGGGCACTCTCTGCGCAAGGCTAACATCGCCTCCGGTTTCTCTGATGACTTCTCCAATTTGGTCGTTCACTAAAATAGCTCCTACAAAAGTGTTGCTCTCGCCAATGGGGGTGTGTAAAGATAAGGTTTGCGTGTTTGGGGCACCTTTAAAACCAACCCATTGGTGCCTGCTTAAAGCGGTAATGGTTAAAGATTCGTCTAAGGTTGAGTATGCCGGGTTTATAGCTAAGGTATTGAACATGTATTGGGTGTACATAGCTTTTTGCTGCGCAAAACAATTTTGCGCTACAAACAAGGTTATGATTGCCAAAGCATATTTAATTGATCTCATTTTAAAAGCAAACACGGAGGTGTGTTTACCTTTGTACGAAAAGCGGGAAAATTAAGTTTCTGTTTGGGGAATTATTTCCCGAATTTTATGCAATTCACTTTTGTTAAAGGGATTTTAAAAATAGTTAAATAGCGGCGCTAAGATCTGAATAAATTATCATTAAAGTGTATTTAATCTACTTTAAAAGCGGATCTAAACTATTGTAGGCGACGGAGTGGTAATTTGGCCGGGCAATTTTGTAGATGTCTTGTGCCATTTTTTTGCCTTCCGGGCTTTTTAGCATCTCTTTGTAAAGCGGGAGCAAGAATTTTCTGCGGCCAACTGTTGTTAAAAATTCTTTTATGTTAGGGTAAGCGCTGGCGTAATTATTTTTTAGTGCCAGAACGTACCAGGCACATTGTATTTCTGCATTGCTTGAATTGGTGAAGCCAAATTCTTCATCTACCCTTGTTAATAATGCTATTCCTGAGTTATCTGGCAGTTTATTGATGAAGTAAAGCTTTCCATTGGTTGGTTTTATTTGCTTACTTAGCCCGCTTGCGTTTTTTGTGGCCATTAGTTGCGTAACAAGCGTATCAATTTTAGCGAAAGCGCTGCTAACAGGGGCATTAAATTCTTTAGGTAAACCGGGCTGATAAACCCAGGCATAAGAATCTATTTGCTTTTTTAACTTTTCATCGCCTTTAATCAAAAGCACATTCAGCTCATCTAAAAACGTGTCGTTATCAATACTTTTAAAAGCATGGCGATTAAAGTAATCTTTTAAAAAGGCATCAAATTTCTCTCTTCCAACCGCATTTTCTATGTTTTTTAAGAAGAAATAGCCTTTTTCATAAGCAATATCAGAAACACCGTCATCGGGGTCTCTATCTGTAAAATCTACTTTCAAGCGGGTATCCGGGTTTTTATCGCCCAAATCTTTGATGCTTTCCATTAGGCTTTGGTAGCCCAAAACTTCCTGCATTTTGGCTTCTTCTTTCCCGTAAAGTGCTTCTACAATGCGGCGTTCAAAGTAAACGGTAAAACCTTCGTTTAGCCAGAAATCATTCCATGTAGCATTGGTTACCAAGTTTCCGCTCCAGCTGTGTGCCAACTCGTGTGCCACTAAACTTACTAAAGAGCGGTCGCCAGCAATTACGGTTGGTGTAGCAAAGGTTAACATTGGGTTTTCCATGCCGCCAAAAGGGAAACTAGGTGGCAAAACCAACACATCGTAGCGGCCCCAACGATAATCGCCATAAATTTTTTCGGCAGCGTTTACCATTTTACCCATATCAGCAAATTCGTAAGCTACTTTTTCTAACATCACAGGTTCGGCGTAAACCCCGGTTCTTTTATCGATGGCTTTAAAAGCGATATCGCCCACGGCCAATGCCATTAAATACGACGGAATGGGATGTTTTTGTTCAAAGTGGTATTTCCCGGTTGCGTTCTTTTCTGTTGGGTTTTCGGCACTCATTAAAGCCAACAAATTATTTGGAACCCTTACGTTGGCGGTATAGGTAAACCTAATCCCCGGGCTATCTTGGGTCGGAATCCAGCTTCGGGCTAAAATGGCTTCAGATTGTGTAAACAAAAAAGGTTGCTTTTTTCCGGCCGTTTGTTGTGGATTTAGCCATTGCAAAGCCTTTGCATCTTTTTGGGTGCTATAGTGAATGTTAATTTTTTTGGTTTCAGGGTGGATGGGGATACTTAAAGCTTGCCCTAAAAACTCAACTTTCTCGCCCAAGGCAAAAAACACATTGCTGGTATCATTGTCAAGGGTTACTTTTTCGATGTTTAAATTTTGGGTATCAAAGATAATCTCATCCGATTTTGAAACGTGGTTGATGGTCCAGGTGGCAAGGCCTTTTAGTTGCTGCTCACCAAAATCAACGGCAAGCACCAAATCTAAATGGGTAACTACATTCTCTTTTGGATTGGCAAAAGAATGTGGGTCTGTGCCCGCTGTTTGCGTAATGGCTTTATCATCTTTCGGCTTGTTTTGCGTACAGGAAAGTAAAATAACAGGGATAAGGAATAATAATTTTTTCATGCCGTTGAGCTTATTTAAACTTGATGATAATGGTTGCTTTATGTGGGATTTTTTCTGCGGATGCTAACCAGCCGCCGTTATAATTTTTAATAATATTTATGGCAGCCACGGCAGCTTTTTCTGAGAAGGATTTTACAATGCGGAAATCAGACAGTTCGCCTTGGCTATCGATGACAAACTGAAGCTCCACTTTTCCTTTACCCACGTTCGCTATTTTTGCCTGATTCTCTAAATATTGTTTAAACAATTTCCAACCAACTTTTGGCGCTGCAATTTCATTAGCATTTTTAGCTGCTTTGCCATAACCAACTACCACCACTTCAGACAATGAAGCATTAGCAGGCGTAAGTTGTACGTTCAGCGAATCGCTTGGCTGTTCTACTGTTTTATTTTTGGTATCGTAGCCTAAGTACGTGATGGCCAGGTTATCATCTTTTTGCGCATCGATGGAAAACTCGCCATTGATATCCGTTTGTTCGGTTTGGCCGGTGCTTAAATTTTTAATGGAAACCCCAGGTAAGGGCGTATTGTTTGTTTGGTCGGTGATGGTTCCTTTCACTTGCGAGGAAGCCATACGCTGCTTTTCAGCTCGCATCATTCGCGAAGCCATTAGGCTTTCAGGTGCCATTTGTGATACAGCGCCCGTTAAATCTTGTTTCTTTTGCGTACCGTAACCATTTACGTTAACTTCTGCTAATGCTGTTGGCGAGTTGTTTGTAGCAGCACCCTCGGGCGCCACAGGTTCTACCAAAATATCAGCATCTGGTGCGTAACGGTTGTTTTGGGTTGTACTTGCTACCGGATTAGCAATTTGTGGTGTTTCATCAATTTTACCAGCCAAAGCGTTTTGGTCAGAATCCTCGCTTTCTGCCGGCGCTAATTTTTGCCTTTGGGTTTGCGGAATGTCTTCTTTTTGTTGCACATCAGTTAGCGCAATAGTTTTATTGTTTGGTGCCTGATTAAAATAAATGCTCGCTAAAGCAATACATAACAATATGGAAGCTGCAATTCCCCATTGTTTAAAGCCCCAAACAGGCGTAAGTATTTTTGCCGGCGCAATTCTTTCTTCTAATCTTTTGCTCAGCGCTAATAATTCATTGGGTTTAAGGTCTTTTGCTTCGTAACCATCTAAAGCATCCTGTAAAAAAGCATCGTCTAAAGCCCTCGCTTCTAGCTGATTTTTTTCGGCCGAGCTGAGTTCTCCGTTATGGTATTTACGGATAAGTTCGATATCGTTTTGTGGGCTATTCACTGCGTTTGTCGATACAAATTTTTAGATTTCTTTTTCCGTTTTGGATGTAGCTTTTTACCTTTTTAAGCTCGTAACCGGTTTTATCCGCCACTTCGGTATAACACTTTTGCTCCAGATAAAACAGTTGTAAAGTTTTTCGTTGCTCATCTACCAATGTTTCTAAACAAGCTTCCATCAATAACAAACGATTTTCTTTGGTGTCATTATCATCATGATGCAGCAAAGCAGCTGATTCCACAAAAGTATCTTCAATATTTACGATGTTAACTTTTTTGTTTTTCCGCAATTCCATCAAACAGAAATTTCGGCTTAACACATAAAGCCAGCTTTTAAAATTTTTAACATCGTGGTTTCTTAATTTATCAATCAGCTCTTCAAAAATTTGCATTACCGCATCCTGGCTTTGTTCTGCATTTTGCAGATATTTTAAGCAGAGCCCGTAAACCAACGGCATATAGTTTTTATAAAGATTGCCCAAAACCTGCAAATCGCCAGAAGTTTTATACTCGGCAACCAAATGCTCATCAGCCAAATTGGTGTTATTTTGCTCAGGAATTTTAGCCATTTACATCAATAATAAAAAAAATAACTGAGCAGTTTATGGAAAACGATTTTTAAAAGCATCATGTTATCAAATTTAAAAATAACATCATGAAAAAATTACTTTTCCTTTTAATTGTTACGCTAATTATTACGGCGTTTAAAACTGATGACAGCAAAGTTGTTACAGGTTATGTGTATGATAATCAGCAAAATGCTTTAGCTGGCGCAGTGGTTGCTGCAAAGTCTGATGTAACAAATTTAGTGGTAACAGATGCAAGTGGTTATTTTAAAATTACAGTTTCTGTTAAAGAAAAAATGCTGGTTATTTCTTCAATAGGTTTTGCAACCGAGGAGGTTAAAATTGGCAATCAAGAGCTAAAAGTGATTTTAAAGCCCGAGCAAAAAAGTTTAGATGAGGTAGTTGTTATTGGTTACGGAACTCAAAGAAAGAGCAGCCTAACGGGTTTGGTAGCATCCATGGAAAGTGGAAAGGTGATGGCCGTAAGAGGCTATACCGCAAGCCCGATGTATAGCGCACAGGATTTTAACACCGAAAGCTATAATGCTATCAACGAAAATAGTTTCAAAAACCCAATAGCAGAGCCGCTTTCTACTTTTTCTATCGATGTAGATGCGGCGTCTTACGGCAATATGCGCAGGTTTATCAGGAACGGACAATTACCTCCCAAAGATGCGGTGAGGGTAGAGGAGCTCATTAATTATTTCGGTTATAATTATCCAGAACCAAAGGGGGATGACCCGGTAAGTATGACTACAGATGTGGCCGATGCGCCATGGAATAAAAACCACCGTTTGGTACGTATCGGCTTAAAAGCAAAGGCTATTGAAACAGAGAATTTACCAGCTTCTAATTTGGTTTTTTTGATTGATGTTTCAGGTTCGATGCAAGGTCCGGATAGATTGGAATTATTGAAAACATCCATGAAATTATTAACCGACCAACTAAGACCAAACGATAAAGTAGCCATTGTGGTTTACGCAGGTGCTGCCGGTTTGGTATTGCCAAGCACCAGCGGAAACGATAAACAGAGAATTAAAGATGCGTTAACCAACTTGTCTGCTGGTGGTTCAACTGCTGGTGGAGCGGGAATTAAACTGGCTTATGAAACCGCAAAAAGCAATTTGATTAAAGGTGGTAACAACCGAATAATTTTAGCGACTGATGGAGACTTTAATGTTGGTGCGAGTAGCGATGCAGAGATGCAAAGGATGATTGAAGGTTATAGAAATGAAGGCATTTTCTTGAGTGTTTTAGGCTTTGGAAGTGGAAATTTTAAAGATAGCAAAATGGAAGCTATCGCCGATAAGGGAAATGGGAACTATGCCTATATCGATGGAATTAATGAGGCTAAAAAAGTGCTGATTAACGAGTTTGGCGGAACTTTGTTTACCGTAGCAAAAGATGTAAAGTTGCAGGTAGAATTTAACCCGGCTAAGGTAGCAGCTTACCGTTTGGTAGGATATGAAAACCGTTTGTTGAACAACGAAGATTTTAAAGATGACAAAAAAGATGCGGGAGAAATGGGTGCAGGGCATACCGTAACTGCACTTTATGAAATTATCCCGAAAGGTTATCAAGATGATTTTGTTAAGAAAGCCGACGAGATGAAATACCAAAAGCCAAGCCGTATTAATTCTTCTGATGAATTATTAACAGTAAAAATGCGTTACAAACAACCCGATGGAAATAAAAGTAAAGAGCTTAGTGTGGTGTTAACAGATAAAGGCGAAAAATTGAATGATGCAAATACGGATTTTAAGTTTGTTGCTGCTGTTGCTGAGTTTGGTTTGTTAATCAGAGACTCGGGATTTAAACAAAATGCCAATTTTGATAACGTAATTGCGCTAGCGAAAAAAGGTAAGGGCGTTGACGATAATGGTTACCGAGCAGAGTTTATTCAGTTAGTGGAAAACGCAAAGCTTTTAAGCAAGAAAGACGCTGTCGCCAAAAATGATGATTAACGTTGTTGATTTTTCAGATTGATGTTATAAAAGAGGAGTTTTTAACGCTCCTCTTTTTGTTTATCAAAAATTTTGATCATCGGCACTTGGCCCATAACTTCCCGGTATTGGAATGTTTAATAACCTGAGGTACACGCCCAATTGCGCTCTGTGATGAATTTGTTGCGCAATACTCATTCTGATCACTTCGTATTTTGTATCCTCACTATAAATTTGATTTCCGCTTCTCAAAATCCACATTTCATCCAATGTTTCTAAACTTGCGTTTTCTAGTGCTTTAATGGATTTATCTACCGAGCGGTCAAAAAAATCCACAAGGTCAACGGTGTTGTTTACATCGTCGATTTGGTGAGTGTTGTTTTCGAAATCGAGTTCGTTCGTTCTCAAAACCATCTCTGCCCAAGAGGGTAAATCTGCAATGTGTGTTGCCAAACTTTTTATT
>DASVGY010000022.1:0-11153 GCA_036379295.1 Pelobium sp. | reverse complement strand
TTATGAAACTCCACACCATAAACACAGGCTTTTTTAAATTAGATGGTGGCGCAATGTTCGGCGTGGTACCTAAAGTAATTTGGCAAAAAACCAACCCTGCGGATGAAAATAACCTTTGCGATTGGGCGCTCCGCTGTTTATTGATTGAAGATGGAGGTCGTTTGATTTTGGTAGATACCGGCATCGGCGATAAGCAGGACGAGAAATTTTTGAGACATTATTACTTACATGGCGATGATACCTTAGAGAAATCACTGAATAATTTAGGTTTTACTAAAGATGATATCACCGATGTTTTTTTAACGCATCTCCACTTTGACCATGTTGGTGGAGCAGTCATCCGTGAAAACGGAGAACTAAAAACAGCTTTTAAAAACGCAACTTATTGGAGCAATCAGCAACATTGGGACTGGGCTGTAAACCCTAACGCCAGAGAAAAAGCATCTTTTTTAAAAGAAAATATTCTGCCGATTCAAGAAAGTGGACAACTTAAATTTATCAATGTGGTAGATGGTGTACAATTTACCGAAAACATCAAAGTACGATTCGCTTATGGCCATACTGACGCCATGATGCTTCCACAAATAAACTATAAAGGAAAAACTGTGGTTTACATGGCGGATTTGCTGCCTTCCGTTGGGCATATTCCCCTACCTTATGTAATGGGTTATGATATGTTTCCGCTAAAAACTTTGGATGAAAAAGCTAAGTTTTTGAAGGAAGCCGAGGAAGGTAACTATATCCTTTTTTTAGAACACGACCCAATAAATGAGTGCTGCACTTTAAAAAACACAGATAAAGGCATCAAGTTTGATAAAGCATTTGCAATTGCAGATATTTAGTGTTGAATTAAAAGTAGAAAAGCAAAAGTAAAAAGACTTATTGTAGGTAATAACTTTTTTTATCGGGCTTTTTACTGATCAATTTTCCCTTCTTACTTGCTGTTTTTTTTATTTTCACTTTTTACTTTATAAATGAATAAAATAATACTCCCATTATTTCTGGTCGGTTTACTTTTCTTTAGTTGCGATAGTTTAGAATACAGTCCCAACCAGTCTTTCGATAGAAATAGCCCAACAAATTTAAATGCTAAAAACCTAGCAAAGCTTGCACAAAACACCAATCCGCCAGATGATACCTTGCGTTTTATCTTGACAGGAGATACGCAGCGTTCTTATGACCAAGCCCGTGACCTAATCAATCTTTCTAATAAGTATGCTCCAAAAATTGATTTTGTAATCCTGAACGGCGACGTTTCAGATTTTGGTCTTCGCCAGGAGATGGAATGGGTAACCAAAATTTATGAAGACCTAAATGTTCCTTATGTTACCATAATTGGAAACCATGACTTGGTAGCAAATGGTTTAGCTGCTTATAAACACATGTTTGGCGAACTCAACTTTAGTTTTGTTTACAAAAAGGTGAAATTTATTTGTGAGGATGACAATAGCAGGGAATATCAGTTCAACGGGAAGGTACCAGATTTAGTGTGGATGGAAAAAGAACTCCAAACAGATAACAGCGTAAATGCAATTGTAAACGTTGCCCACATTCCACCAAGTTCTGGTGATTTCGACAGAAATTTAGAGCTTCCTTACGAAAAGCTCTTAAACAAATACCCAAAAGTGGTGGCTTCTTTACACTCCCACGAAAACAGGGATAATGTAGAATACCCAATTCCGAATGGCGTACCATTTATCACCTCAAACGCGGTAACCAACCGCGAATTTTTATACGTTGAAATTGCTGACGGCAAACTAATAAAATATGAACACGTTGCTTACTAAATTTTTATTTGCCGTATTATATCTTTGCGCTCAACTAGGTTATGCGCAAGATTTAGAAACAAAAGAACACAAGTGGTATGTTCCAAGCAGCGTAGTTTTACAACATGCTGGTAGTATTGGGATGTTCAATTTGGCCGCTGGTTATAAATTGAACAAGAGCGGAAAAAGCACATTAGATATCGGTTACGGATACGTTCCGGCTAAGTATGGTGGCGATTTAAATATCTTATCAGCAAAATTTGCTTATCGCCCTTATGGCATCCGAATTAAAAATTGGGGAACGCTGTACCCAACAAATCCAGGTGTATTTTTAACTTATCACGCTGGCGGCGATTTCGATTCAACCTGGGACGATGACGATTATCCGAAAGGTTATTATTGGTGGTCTACTGCATTTCGTCCGCACATTTCCCTTAGTACAGAGTTTAAGCTAGATGCCAAGAAGCTGTTGCCAAACTTAGGGGTAAAGTCAATTAGTATTTATAGCGAGTTTAATACCAATGAACTTTATGGCATCAGCTATATTCAAAATTCGCATGATTTGGATATTACCGGGATTTTTAAATTAGGTATTGGAACAAGGGTGGAGTTTTAGGGTTAGGTTGTAAGTAGTAGGTTGTAAGTAGTAAGTTGTAAGTTAAAGGTTGAAAGACTACGTCGTTGTAAAAACTAATCTTTTCTATATTCTATAATTTCGCCCGAATTAACTATTGAGGCAAAATCTTTTGCATATAACGGATTTGCATTTACAAAGAAAGAATTCGTTTAAAGGTAGTCTATCCCAATTTTATCGGGGATAAAGCGTCCAAATTATTATTTTTAAAAGGCTATCTCGGCCTTTGAAACAAAACCTGCCAAACTTTCAATGGCTTGATTTTTGTGCACTGACAGCAGAATTGTTGTACAAAAATAAAATTAAATAATCCCAACATTTTCATACAATTAACGTTAAATGATACAAAGTTTCTTAACTTTGCAGACTTTTAGTTTTTAGAATAGCGCAATTAACTAGTTTAAATGAGACAACTCAAGATTACTCAATCCATCACCAACCGTGAATCACAGTCTTTAGACAAATATCTTCACGAAATTGGAAAGGTTGATCTAATTACCGCCGAAGAGGAAGTTATCCTGGCACAAAAAATCAGAGAAGGCGACCAAGCCGCTCTCGAACGTTTGACTAAAACAAATTTACGTTTCGTTGTTTCCGTAGCAAAACAATACCAAAATCAAGGCCTTACCTTGGGCGATTTAATCAATGAAGGTAATTTAGGCTTAATTAAAGCCGCAAAAAGATTTGATGAAACCAAAGGGTTCAAATTTATTTCTTATGCTGTTTGGTGGATTCGCCAATCAATTTTACAAGCTATTGCCGAGCAATCACGTATTGTACGTTTGCCGCTAAACCAGGTAGGTTCTTTAAGTAAAATTAGTAAGGCTTTCTCTAAATTAGAGCAGGAATTTGAAAGAGAACCGTCTCCGGAAGAATTGGCAGACACTTTAGAAACCACGGTTGAAAAAATCTCAGATACGCTGAGCAACTCGGGCCGCCACGTTTCTATGGATGCGCCATTTGTGCAAGGAGAAGAGAACACGTTGCTAGATGTGTTGGAAAATGACAACCCAAACACAGATAGTTCTTTAATTGACGAATCTTTATCCGAAGAAATCAAGCGTTCTTTATCAACTTTAACAGAAAGGGAAAGAGAAATCATTGTTTTATTCTTCGGTTTAAGCACCAATCACCCATTATCTTTAGAAGAAATTGGAGAGAAATTTAACCTGACTCGCGAACGTGTTCGCCAGATTAAAGACAAAGCTTTGCAAAGGTTGCGTCATACTTCAAGAAGTAAGATTTTAAAATCCTATTTGGGTTAATCAAAACAAAAATCTTCAAAGAAAAGCATTTGCCGTTTGGTAGATGCTTTTTGGTTTAATGGAACTTTGTCTTTCAGCCTCAAAGACTTCGATCCTGCTCTTTTTAATTCATTCAATGCTTCGTTTGATTCAACCGTTAAATATAGAGAGCCACTTGGCTAACCTCCCCTGCCCCATCCGAGAGGAGACACTTAAGCTAACCCCAATTATTTTTTTAACAAACAGTTTAAAAACCACTTCGCTCTGTAATCTCTGTGTCCTGCGTGGTTAAAAATATTATCAGCAAGCAAATATTAACTAGGTCGATTATAACGCTGTGACGTTTGCGAGGAACTCTGTGCGCTTTGCAGTTATACCATGGCATATTAATGGCAATATTATTGTTAAACTAAAAACAATCTAACCAAAAAATATTTCTATGAAAATCAACCATTTACTCTACACGCTTACCGTTTCAGCTATGGTAATGAGCGCTTGCAACAGCAAAATATCTAAAGCAGAGCGTTCTGCTTCTGCGGATTCTTCCAAAGTAAGCAATCTCGATTCCTTAGCTGCTATTTCAGACTCTAAAACAAAGTTTAGTAATATCATCGGCTGGAAAGCATTTGAAACACCAAAAGCGCCAGCAGGCTTCACAGTAACTCGTTTTGCAGAAAAAATAAAAAGCCCCAGACAAACTTACATTGCGCCAAATGGTGATGTGTTGGTGGTACTATCAAACTCTGAAAGAACGGTTAAAGAACAAGTAGTAGGGAAAATTATTGGTCAGGCCGATGCCGAAGTAGGTGGAAAAAGCGCTAATAACATCTTACTTTATCGCGATGCGGACGGCGATGGCGTTGCGGAAACCAAAACTCTATTTTTAACAGGTTTAAACCAGCCTTACGGAATGTTGATTATTGGCGATAAATTTTATGTTGCCAATACCGATGGTGTAATGATGTATCCTTACCAAACTGGGGCTACCAAAATTGAAGGCGAAGGCAAAAAGATAGTTGAGTTGCCAGCTGGAGGTTACAACAACCATTGGACAAGAAACTTGATTGCAAGTGCAGACAACTCTAAAATTTACATTTCCGTAGGTTCTGGCAGTAATGTTGGCGAAAATGGGATGGAAAACGAAGTGCGCAGAGCAAATATTTTGGAGGTAAACCCAGATGGAAGTGGAGAAAAAATTTATGCTTCAGGGTTACGTAATCCGGTTGGGATGGCGTGGAATCCGGTATCCAAAGAATTATGGACTGCGGTAAATGAAAGGGATGGCTTAGGGGACAACTTGGTTCCAGATTATATTACTTCTGTTAAACCAAATGCTTTTTACGGATGGCCTTACAGCTATTTTGGAAATCATGCTGACCCCAGAAGAAAAGGAGAAAAACCTGAGCTTGTTGCAAAAGCGATAGCACCAGACTATGCATTAGCTCCCCATAGCGCATCTTTAGGTCTAGCTTTTTACACAGGAACACAATTTCCAGAGAAATATAAAAATGGGGCTTTCGTTGGTCAACACGGCTCGTGGAATCGTTCTGAGTTTAATGGCTACAAAGTAGTTTTTGTTCCGTTTAAAGATGGCAAACCTGCCGGAAAAGAAGAAGATCTTTTAACCGGATTTGTTGTAGGTAATGGAAGCAGAGATGTTCACGGGAGACCAGTTGGTGTTTCAGTGGCAAAAGATGGTGCGTTATTAGTTTGCGATGATGGTGCCGGAATTATTTGGCGAGTTGCTGCTAAGAAGTAAGTTGGGTTAAAATCTTACAATCTTTATCCTCGGTCTTTGTCCTCACATACCGATTTTTATCATATAACTATTGGCTGTAAGGGCACAGGCCACGGACAGAGGGACATATCCTACGGAGAAGAGAAACCGCTTAAACATTGAATAGCCAATAGCTGTTTATCCACTATGGGAAAGTCCTTCTCCTTCGGAGTCCCGATAGCTATCGGGAAGGATGAGACCGACTTCTTCAAATTCCATTTCAACCGTCAAACAAAAATCCTTATTTTCAGCATTCCATTTTACAACAGAAAATGCAGCTAAATAAGCTTGAAATTAAGGGTTTTAAGAGTTTCGGAGATAAAATTACCATCAATTTTAATGAGGGAGTTACCGCTATTGTTGGCCCCAATGGCTGCGGAAAATCAAACGTAGTAGATGCTATTCGTTGGGTATTGGGCGAGCAAAGCACCAGAATGTTGCGTTCAGAAAAAATGGAGAACATTATTTTTAACGGAACAAAAACCAGAAAACCTGCCAACCTTGCCGAAGTTTCTTTAACGTTTGACAACACCAAAAACATTTTACCTACCGCTTATTCAACCGTAACCATAACCCGTAAATTATACCGCACCGGCGAATCAGAATATCGTTTAAACGATGTCCAATGCAGATTGAAAGATATTTCGGACTTGTTTTTAGATACCGGAATTGGTTCCGACTCTTACTCTATCATCGAATTAAAAATGATAGACGAAATTATTGCAAACAAAGAAGGTTCTAGAAGAAATTTGTTTGAAGAAGCCTCTGGAATTTCCAAATACAAACTCAGAAAAAAGCAAACTTTTAGCCGTTTAAAAGATACAGAAGCCGATTTAAGCAGGGTTGAAGATTTACTTTTCGAAGTCGAAAAAAACCTTAAAACATTAGAAAACCAGGCGAAAAAAGCCGAGCGCTATTATCGCCTAAAAGAAAAATATAAGATATTAAGTTTGGTGTTGGCATCATTTAAGATTACCAACTTTAAAACTTCTTTAAGCCAATTGGAAGCGCTAGAAGATGCGCAAAACGAAGGAAAACATGTTTTAGGAGTAAAGATAGAACAGCTTGACGCTCAAATCCAAAAACAAAAACTAAGCAGTTTAACTAAAGAAAAAAACCTTTCCGTTCAGCAGAAAGCTACCAATGAGTTTGTAAATAAAATTAGAGCTTACGAGAACGAGAAAAAGATAAAAAACGAACAACTAAAATTTTTACAGGATAAAGAACGTAGGCTAACCGAAGATTTAGATAAGGATAAAGCACAGCTGCAACACGTTCAATACAACATGAAACGCCTAAATGAGGACCGTTTACAAGAAGAGCAAAACCTAAACCATTTGGTACAAGCCGTAAATGATTTAAAATCAGAGGTAGATGAACTAAGGCTGCAGCAAGCGGCTGGTAAAACAAAACTAGAAAACGCACAAAAGCAAAATGCAGATTTACAGACCCAAGTTTATAACCTGGAAAAAGAAGTTGACATTTTGCATATACAGCAAGAGGCGCTGCTCCAAGAAAGCAAACGTAACGTTGCGGATACCCAAACCCGGGAAACAGAAATTTACGAATTTAATAAAGTTAGCATTGATTTAGAGGCTAAGCTTGCCCAAAAACAAAGTCTATTTGTAGCTTTAAAGCAGCAGGAAGACGAGATAAAAGAGCAAATTATCCGCTTAGAGGAAAACATAGGCGTTAATAAAGATAGCTTGAGCCAGTACAGCCGTAAAGCAGACGCTAAACAAAATGAGTACAACCTTACCAAAAGTATGGTTGATAATTTGGAAGGTTTTCCAGAATCTATCCGTTTTTTGAAAAAGAATGCAGCTTGGAACAAAAATGCGCCCCTATTGTCAGATATACTCTTTTGTCAGGAAGAATACAGAATTGCTATCGAAAATTACCTAGAACCTTTAATGAACCACTACGTTGTTCGGTCTTTTGATGATGCCATAGAAGCCGTAAAACTATTGAGTAATGCCGCCCGGGGAAAGGCTAATTTTTTTATTCTCGATAATTTGCAGTTGCCTGAACAAACAAGTGTAAACTCGCCAGATGTGGCAATTTCAGCTTTGGAGGTGGTTGATGTGGATTCTAAATACCAGATTTTAGCTAACTTTTTGTTGCAAAATGTTTTTTTGGTTGACGATGAAAAAGAAGGAAGTTTAAACAATAAGCAACTAGAAAAAAATTTGGTATTGATTGCAAAATCAGGCAAATTTTTTAAAACTCAATTCTTGCTTTCGGGCGGTTCTGTGGGCTTGTTTGAAGGTAAGCGGATTGGCAGGGCTAAAAATTTAGAAAATCTGAACAAAGAAATCAAAAGTTTAGATCAAAAATCAAAAAAATTATCCATCGAAATTGAGGAACAAACACACAAGCTAGGTAGCTTAAAAGCATCACTCCACCAAACCGATCTACAAGATTTGCAAAAAGCTATTAACCAACTGCAAAATGAATTGGTATCTGTAAAAACCAAACAAGAACAGTATTTAGTTTTTATACAAAACAGTCAAAACCGTAAACAGGATATCGAACAAAAACTATCAGCCATCAACAATTCGCTGTTAACGTTAATCCCTAAAATCAAAGAAAAAAAAACCGAAAAACACAATTTTGAGCAAACCTTACAACAAGAACAAGCAGCTTACGCCGAACTGAGTGAGCTGTTAACAGTGCGTTCTACGGCATTTAATACCGAAAATTTAAAGTTTCATCAGCAAAAAAACAAGCTGGGCAGTATTGATAAGGATTTGGAATATCGGGAAAGTCAGCTGGAAAACCTCGAAAACAGAATAGCAAAAAATCAGGCCGACTTAGACACCACCAAAGCTTCCATTCTAGAAACCGTTGTACATACCGATTATGAGGATGAGGATTTGCTGGCAATGTATCAGCAAAAAGAAGAGTTTGAAAAAGCCGTATTAGACGCCGAAAAAGATTATTACGAAACCAAAGAGAAGACAAATTTGTTAGAAATTGAATTGAGCGAGTTACGTAAAAACAAAGACAGTGCAGAGCAGCTCAATAATGAAGTTAAAGATAAAAAGAACGCTTTAAAAATTGAATTGAACGCTTTAAAAGAGCGCTTAGCTGTTGAATTTAGCATTGCCATTGAGGATATTTTAGATGACGAACCACCGGCAGACGAAAATGAAGACCAGGTAAAAGAGCAGGTTGAAAAAGTAAAAAAGCAACTAGAAGAATTTGGCGCTATTAATTCGATGGCTATGGAAGCTTACCAGGAAATGGAAACCCGTTTTACGTTTATCAACAGTCAAAAAAAGGATTTAACCGAAGCCCGTCATTCTCTTTTGGAAACCATCAAAGAAATTGACGACACTGCCAAAGAGAAATTTATGACGGCTTTTACCATGGTTCGTGAAAATTTTATGAAAGTTTTCCGCTCCTTGTTTAACGAGGAAGACAGTTGCGATTTGGTTTTAAATAATCCGGCTCAGCCCTTAGAATCTGATATTGACATTATCGCTAGGCCTAAAGGCAAACGTCCGTTATCCATCAACCAGCTTTCTGGCGGCGAAAAAACCTTGACCGCCACTGCCCTACTTTTTTCACTTTACCTTTTAAAACCTGCCCCGTTTTGTATTTTTGACGAGGTTGATGCACCTTTGGATGATACCAACATCGAGAAATTTAACAACATCATCCGAACTTTTTCAAACCAATCGCAATTTATTGTGGTATCGCACAACAAAAAAACCATCGCTAGTACAGATATTATTTACGGCGTAACTATGGTAGAACAAGGCGTATCAAGAGTGGTAGCCGTAGATATGCGGGAAGTAGCTTAAATTAGTTAGTACCAGGAGTTCATTAGTAGATTTGCGTTTTAGTTCATTAGTTATTGGTTCATTAGTCACTAGTATTTGCAATACGGTAGCAAACCAGCCTTGCCTCTTGTGTATTGAATCTTTATTCTTAAACATTAGCCACGTTAACGTTTGTAGGCAAACTCGCTCTACATCGGAGAGGTTTGGGGTGAGGCTTCTTCAAAATTAAACCTTTATATTTGCCTTGTAAGGAAATGAAAAACATGTCATCAGATATCAACATCAGAAACAAGAAAGCAAGATTTGAATACAACATTTTAGAAACGTTTGTTGCAGGAATAAAGTTATTAGGTACCGAAATTAAGTCGATTAGGGAAGGCAAAGCAAACATCAGTGATTCTTTTTGCACTTTTATTGATAATGAGCTTTACATCAGAAACCTTCATATCTCCGAATACTCACACGGTTCATTTTACAACCATGAAGCAAAAAGAGACCGTAAACTTTTACTCACCAAAAAAGAAATTAAAAAACTGTTGCTAAAAGGCGAAGACAAAGGTTTAACCATTATTCCGCTGAAGATATTTATCAGCGATAGGGGTTTTGCAAAAATGGAAATTGCATTGGCACAAGGTAAAAAAGCGTTTGACAAACGAGATTCTTTAAAGGAACGCGATGTAAAAAGAGAAATGGACAAAGCCATGAAAAGTTTTTAAGTCATAAAGAGTTCATTAGTCATTAGTATTTGCTTTGTGGCCTTTAGTTCATTAGTCAATACTCGGCAGTCCGCTGTTTAAAAAGGCTCTTGATACTTGATACTTGGTACTTGGTACTTGATACTTGCTACTTGCTACTTGATACTTGATACTTGCTACTCATATAAACCTACCAAAAATTCTTTTTATAAAACCGTCCATCCAGACCAGTGAACCCCTTCTACTAATGACTAATGAGCTAATTCACCAAGCCTGGTCGCCCAACAAAGGCACAAATCTAAAAGTATCTAACACAATTTTATCGAAATCATTTTCGCCAACCCGTATTACCGTCACCATTTTCTGTTCCTTTTCATCGCCCACCGGAATAACCAAAATGCCTCCAATTTTAAGCTGTTTAAGCAGTATTTGTGGTACTAGTGGCGCACCAGCGGTTACAATTATTTTATCGTAAGGTGCGTGTTGGGCAATTCCTTTAGAACCATCGCCTAAAAAAAAATTAGCCTTGTAGCCTAAATGAGGTAAAACTTGTATGGTTCTTTGGTATAATTTTTCTTGCCGCTCAATAGTATAAACATTAGCACCTAATTCTAGCAAAACGCAGGTTTGGTAGCCACAACCGGTTCCAATTTCTAAAATTTTATCGCCTTTTTTAATGTGCAAAAGTTCGGTTTGGTAGGCTACCGTATATGGGTTAGAAATAGTTTGACCTTCGCCAATTGGAAAAGCTTTATCCAAATAAGCTTGTGCCCAAAAAGTTTCATCAAAAAAATAATGTCGCTTTACCCTGCCAATTGCTGCCAGCACATCTTTGTCTGATATTCCCTTCTTCTTCTCAAGTTCGTCAACCAGTTTTTTTCTTGCACCCCGCTCGCGGTAATTATCAACATACTTGTACGCCATTTCATCGCAAAAATATAATCTCTAACTGATATTTCTGTTATTTTATTAGTTTTACAGTTTCCAAAACCACATAGCTCTTGAAGCTCAGCTTATTAATTTAATGTTTAAAAAAATACCGTTAACTTATTTTATTTTAAACATTACCGCCTGTTTAACATTTTTTTACTTAGCTAGCGGTTTAAAGTTGGTTAACCTCCACAAGAGTTCTCTTTATCTTGGTGGTACGGTTGCTTTGCTATTGCTTTACTTTTTATCGGGTACGTTTGTAGAAATTAGAAAAAAATCCAGATTTAAAGAGCTGGTTACAAGTTTAAATCAGTCTCTA
>DASVGY010000021.1:0-6653 GCA_036379295.1 Pelobium sp. | reverse complement strand
ATAATATTTTCAAACGCCAAGGCATCAAAAAAATATTGGTCATGGTTACGAATCATTTCCTCGTAACGCTCAACCGATAATTTTGGGTCTTCGCCAAATTCAAATTCGAAATCTTCTTCCATAGGATACCAATTTTAATTTAACGACAATAGGAATGAACAAATCCTTTTTTGATAATAATTTTGAAATTATCATTAATATAAAGATTTGCGGTGAATTATTTATTAACAATTAAACAGCCAATTTGTAAGTCACTGACTTTAAAGCAAGAATATTTTAAATTTATTTTAAGATGAAAACTGAGATTAACAGCTTTTGAAAGTAAAACCAATAATGCTAATGACTTAAATCGATTGAGGATTGAGAAAAGAAATTACCTCTTCTTTTAAGATCGGCAGATGATTTACAATAATGCTCCAAATTTGCACAATTTCTATCTCGTCATAACCATGCGTAAGCTTATTTCGAGCGTCTACAATTCTCCGGGCATTAGTGATTTTTATTTCTGGATTGAGTTTTAGCAAAGCATTCATTGCTTCGCCGATGGTAATAATATTGCGCTCAACCGCATCTTGCAACAGAGGATTATTTGCGTAAAGCTCAAACACTTTGTGATCGCCTATATAGGTGTTGATATGATTAAGACAGTCTAGTATATCTTTTAATAACTTAAGTTCTTTAATATCCATAAATAGGCAACTTGGTGTTGTTTATTTCTTGAATTAAATATGGATTTTTTAAAGAACGTTCTGTAAGAATATCCACATCTCTGTTTAATAATAGTCTCAAATCATCATGTAGATTCCAAAGATGTGTACCCGCTTCTGCTGGTTCTATTCCTTCCTCTAAGTTGACTATAAAATCCACATCACTCGTAACATCAAATTTTTGGGTTAAAACCGATCCAAATACGCAAGCGTTAGCAATTTTATGCGCTTTTAAAAGCCGAACAATCTGCGGTAAATATGCTTTAAAACTTGGGTGTAACATGATAAAATGACCGTTTAATCAATGCTAAAAATAAACATTACTTCTGTAAATATACCAATAAAGGACACAATGTATATCTTTAGACGTTATTGTGAAATCAAACTATTTATAAAATGACGGGAAGTAGTATAGCGAGCGTATTGAAAAACTTAGGTATAGAAAAGCTGAATGATGCGAGCAATAGTGGCGAAATTTGGGTTAGTAAAAACCAAACTTTACAATCGAAAATATTGTCTCCCGTGGACGGCCAAGTTATTGCCAACGTAAATTTTGCAATCGAGGATGATTATTTAGAATTAATTCAAACCGCCAAAACCGCTTTTTCAACTTGGAAAAATATCCCTGCTCCTCAACGAGGAGAAATCGTTCGCCAATTAGGGCAAGAACTACGAAACCATAAAGATGATTTAGGGAAATTGGTTTCCTACGAAATGGGTAAAAGCTTGCAAGAAGGTTGGGGCGAAGTACAAGAAATGATTGATATCTGTGATTTTGCTTGTGGCTTATCGCGACAATTATACGGCTTAACCATGCATTCTGAACGGCCGCAACACCGAATGTATGAACAATGGCATCCGTTGGGCGTGGTCGGTATTATTTCGGCTTTCAATTTCCCTGTTGCTGTTTGGGCGTGGAATGCGGCTTTGGCTTTAGTTTGTGGGAATGTTTGTATCTGGAAACCTTCCGAGAAGACACCTTTAACTGCAATTGCTTGCCAAAAAGTTTTAGCCAAAGTTTTAAAAGCTAACAACCTGCCAGAAGGAGTATCCTGCTTGATTTTAGGTGACGCAACAATTGGAGAGTTAATGGCGAAAGACCATAACATCGCTTTACTTTCTGCAACGGGTTCTACTAAAATGGGCAAATCTGTAGCGGCAAATGTTGGTGCAAGATTAGGAAAACACATTTTAGAACTGGGCGGAAACAATGCTATCATTATTACAGAAAACGCAGATTTAGACATGACTTTAACAGGTGCTGTTTTCGGTGCCGTAGGTACCGCTGGCCAACGTTGCACTTCTACTCGCCGACTAATCATCCACGAAAGTATTTATGATGTTTTTAAAGAAAAATTGGTAAAAGCTTATTTGCAGTTGAAAATTGGTAATCCTTTAAATACAGAAAACCATGTAGGTCCATTGATTGACAAAGATGCTGTTAAAAATTATTTGAACGCAATTGAACAATGCAAAACACAAGGTGGCAATTTTATTATTGAAGGCGGAGTTTTAATTGGCGAAGGATACGAATCTGGATGTTATGTAAAACCTTGCGTTGCCGAAGCAAGCAATGAGATGGAAATTGTGCAACAAGAAACTTTTGCCCCTATTCTTTACCTGATGAAGTATAAAACTTTGGATCAAGCGATTGAAATTCAGAATGCCGTCCCGCAGGGTTTGTCGTCCGCAATTATGACTACCAATATGCGTGAAGCGGAGCTTTTTTTATCTGTTAACGGTTCTGATTGTGGAATTGCCAACGTTAACATAGGAACATCTGGAGCAGAGATCGGCGGTGCTTTTGGTGGCGAAAAAGAAACTGGCGGAGGCAGAGAATCTGGCTCCGATGCTTGGAAGGCTTATATGCGTAGGCAAACGAATACGATTAATTATTCTACTGAGCTGCCGCTGGCGCAAGGGATAAAGTTTGAATTGTAATTTATAGGCAAGCCCTTTTGAAAAACAAATTTATCCGTAAAAAAAAGCGTTAAGGATAGCAGCGGATACCGGCAAGCGGTTAAGGCTATTGGCGTATGAGCGAATAGCCTGTTAAAACGCCCAAAAAATCTCTTAAAAACACCGGATGTAAACGTTAATTTGTACATTTAAACTCTAATATTACCTCATGAACAGGATTAAAAAACATATCAAACTTTCTATCGGCTTAATCCTTATTGCGGGTTTAAGTTTTTCTTTTAAAGACGACCTTTTTCAGATATCTAAAAACCTCGATATCTTCGCTTCCGTTTATAAAGAACTCAATATCAGTTACGTAGATGAGGTAAACACAGCCAAATTAATGCGTACCGGAATTGATGCGATGTTAGAAAATTTAGACCCTTACACCGAGTTTGTACCGGAATCAGAAATTGAGGATTACAAAATGAAATACGTAAGCACTCAGTACGGCGGAATTGGTGCAGGCGTTATCCACCGCGATGGGAAAGTTTTTATTTCTGCTCCGTTTGAAGGTTATCCCGCACAAAAGGCAGATATAAGAGCCGGAGATGAGGTCATCAGCATCGACGATAAAAAAATAGCTGGAAAAAGCAACGACGAAATTAGCCAACTGTTAAAGGGCCCAAAAGATACGCCTGTCAAAATCATTATTTCACGCGATGGAAACACCATCGAAAAAAGAATTTCACGGGCGGAAATCAATCAGCCAAATGTGAGTTACCACGGTATGTTGCAAAGCGGAATCGGCTACATTAAGTTGGATAAGTTTTTAGAAAATTCTGGCCAAGAGGTTAAAGATGCATTGGTAGATATCCAGAAAAACAATCCGAAAGGCTTAATTATAGATTTACGCTACAATGGCGGTGGAATTTTGCAAGAAGCGGTTAAAATTGTGAATTTATTCGTCAATCGCGATGTGGAAATCGTGGTTCAAAAAGGCAAAAATCCAGAAAAAACCATCAGCTACAAAACGTACAACAATCCTATTGCGGCAGATTTACCTATTGTAGTTTTGGTAAATAATCGTTCTGCTTCGGCATCAGAGATTGTTGCGGGTTCTTTGCAGGATTTGGATAGAGCGGTAATTATAGGTCAACGTAGTTTTGGGAAAGGTTTGGTGCAACAAACGTTCAATCTTCCATACAATAGTTTGGTTAAAATTACGGTTGCAAAATATTATACGCCTTCCGGCCGATGCATACAAGCTTTAGATTACACGCATAGGCATGATGATGGTTCTGTAGATAAATTACCCGATTCTTTATGGACGGCATTTAAAACCAAAGGCGGGCGTTCTGTTTACAGCGGAAGCGGGATTTACCCAGATGTTTATGTAAAACCCACGCTTTTTCATGAAATTACCGAGGTTTTAGTAAGCAAGTATTTCATTTTTGATTACGCAACAGCCTTTGCAAAAACCCACCCAAATATAGCTTCCGCAGATAAATTTATGCTAAGCGATGCCGAATACCAAAACTTTGTAAATTACTTAAAAGACAAAGATTACAGTTACCAAACGGCTACAGAAAAATCTCTGGCCGATTTAAAATCTTACGCCGAAAGCGATAAAAAATGGGAGGCCATCAAAACAGATTTTGAAGCCTTAAAATCTAAGGTAAGTACCAGCAAAGCGGCTGATTTATTTACCTACAAACCGGAAATTAAAAGAGTTTTAGAAAGTGAGATTGCGCAACGCTATTATTTTGAAAAAGGCAGAACGCTAAACAGTTTCCAGTACGATACGGAGTTGAAAAAAGCGATAGAATTGCTAGATAACTCTGCTTTAGTGGCAAAAGTATTAAGCGGCGAAGGCATTTACCGAACAATTGGCGAACCTAAAGTAGTGAATGCGCAGGCGGAGTAATAGCTATTGCGTTTAGCCTAATCAAAAAAAAAATTATGTCAATTACAAACGAGTTTGAATTAGCAGGAATGAAAAAGGCAAGCGAAGCTGTTGCTATTACCCTAAAGGAAATGCGCAATTTTGCGAAACCAGGCATCACTACAAAAGAACTTGATAACTATGGCGCAGCAATTCTTAACGATTTTGGGGCAAAGTCTGCACCTTATTTAACTTATGGCTTCCCGGGTTATACTTGCATTAGCGTAAATAATGAATTTTGCCACGGAATACCTTCAAACAAAAGACTTTTGAAAGAGGGTGATCTGATTAACATTGATGTTTCTGCTGAACTAAACGGCTTTTGGTCCGATAACGGAGCTTCTTTTGTTATTGGTGAAGATATAAATCAGCATCAAAACTTAATTGGAGCATCAAAGCAAATTCTACATAAAGCAATCCACAATATTAAAGGCGGTGTTCGGATTGCCGATATTGGATTTTTGATAGAAACTGAAGCTAAAAAACGAGGTTACAAGGTGATTAAAAACCTAACCGGTCATGGCGTTGGGAGAAGTTTACATGAAGAACCTCACGAAATAGCTAATTTTAGAGATAGATTCAACCTTGGGAGATTCAGAAAAAACTCGGTAGTTGCTATTGAAACTTTTATTTCTACAACTTCTACAATCGCTGAAACTCTTGCAGATAAATGGACAATGGTTGGTAATAAAGGCGGTTTTATGGCTCAACACGAACACACCATTGTTGTAACGGATGGAAAACCAATTATATTAACAGAGATGAACGAGATTTGGGATTAATGTTCCACGTCACTCGCAAGTAAAAGCAAGTATCACCACCCCAACAACCCTCAATAATTTTCCTAAATTTGAATTTTAAAACACAAAAACATGAAAGAAATAAGCGTTGAAGAACTAAAGCAATGGAAAGAAGAAGGTAAAGAATTTCAGTTGATTGATGTTCGTGAGCCATTTGAGTACGAAATGTCAAACATTGACGGGGAAAACATCCCTTTGGCAGGCGTGGTTATTGAAGCTGATAAAATCAAAAAAGACATTCCGGTAGTAATGCAATGCAGAAGCGGAGCCAGAAGCGCAAACGCTTGTATGCAGTTAGAGCAAAACTTGGGCTATACCAATTTATACAACCTAAAAGGTGGTATTTTGGCCTGGGCCGCAGAGTTTGATAATGATATGCAAGTTTACTAATAATGGTTAAACATGTTATTTTTAGCGTTATTCTAAATATTTTAATCATTGCCTCGGTTGCGATAGGTTATTACGGCTACAAGGCGGGCAACTATTATTTTATTCCGTTATTATGCGCTGCGGCATTTGGTTTAAGTGTATATTACAAAATTAAGCACATCAAATTTGTGAGGGAAGAAATGAGAAAGAAAGCAGAAGCAAACGTGTTAGCAAAATCGAAAAAAAAGAATAAACGTTAATAAACAAACTCATGGTTTTAATTGTAATAGGCATTTTTATTTTTTTAGCAGGATTCGTTTTAAAAAAGCAGCCAAATTCTCAGTCGGTTCAAACGGGCAAATTGTTGTACGTATTATCTCCACTTTTAATACTTGCAGGTGTACTTACCTCTTGTTTTAAAACGATAGACGCCGGCGAGGTTGGTGTAAAAACTTTGTTTGGGAAAGTAAACGATAATGTACTGTACAGCGGTTTAAACTTTGTAAACCCATTGGTAGAAATTACCGAATTTGATGTAAAAACTCAAAACTACACCATGTCGGCTGCCCAAGAAGAAGGCACCATAAAGGGTGATGACGCCATCAGGGTTTTAACCGCCGATGGACTTGAGGTGGTAATGGATTTATCGGTTCTTTTTAATGTGAGAAGCGCTGATGCACCACGTATTTTAAAAGAAATAGGAACCGATTACTTAGACAAAATTGTTCGCCCAGTAGCTCGCACAGTTATCAGAGACAATGCCGTATCTTATGATGCGGTTGCGCTATATTCATCAAAAAGAGAAGAATTTCAAAATGTTATCTCAACGACAATCGAAAAAAGTTTTGCCAAAAGAGGTTTACAATTGCAGCAATTACTAATTAGGAATATTACGTTGCCGGCATCGGTTAAAGCGAGTATCGAATCAAAAAT
>DASVGY010000020.1:0-2136 GCA_036379295.1 Pelobium sp. | reverse complement strand
TTGCAGAAGCTAAACCTGGTAAATAGGAGTTATCCGGCAAATCTGTAGAAACGGTTTGATTCACAAAATCCACCATTCTTTGTGCGGGTGCTTTTAAATTGCCGCCTCCAGCGGTAAACGCTTTTTGTTCAATCTCCGCCTGGAAATTTAGTAACCTAAATGGGTCGCTTTCTTGTCCGGGCGCATCATCAAAATTGATTTGCACCACCGTTCCAGAGTTCGCATAAGGATTATTTCTTTTGGACGGACTCCAACCGTTAACCACGATTTCATTTGCATCAGTCGCACAAGGCGCTATAATCCCGCCTGGGCACATACAAAATGAAAAAACGCCTCGGTCTTCTACCTGCGTAACTAAGCTATAATAAGAAGGCGGCAAGTTTTCATGTCGTTCTTTACAATTATACTGTGCTTGGTCAATAATATATTGCGGATGCTCAATCCTAACGCCTAAAGCAAAAGGTTTGGCTTCCAATAAAACTCCTTTTTTATGGAGTAAATGATAAATATCTCTTGCCGAATGGCCCGTCGCTAAAATTAATGCTTTACCTTCAAAATCGCCTTTATTGGTAGTTGCTGAGTTAAATTGTTGGTTTTTAATATCAATATCTAGCAGCTTAGTATCAAAATGAAACTCGCCGCCGGCATTCAAAATGGTTTCTCTAATTGCGGTGATAATCTGCGGCAACTTATTGGTTCCAATATGCGGACGGGCATCTACCAAAATATCTTCTGTTGCACCGTGAGCCACAAAAATTTCCAGCATCTTATTCACGTCGCCGCGTTTATCAGACCGAGTATATAATTTTCCGTCAGAGTAAGTTCCGGCACCACCTTCGCCAAAGCAATAATTTGATTCTGGATTTACACTACCGTCTTTGTTGATAGCTGCCAAATCCCGTCGGCGTTCTTTTACATCTTTACCACGTTCTATGATTATCGGCTTTAAGCCCAGTTCAATTAATCTTAATGCGGCAAAAATTCCGGCCGGTCCGGCACCAATTACAATTACCCTTTTTTCATTTTTTACTGATTTATAATTGATATTGAAATGCTGAACAACGGGATGCTCATCAATATATAAAACAACTTTTAAGCGGTAAACCGGATATTTACTTCGGGCATCGATAGACCTTTTACGAATTTTAAAGGATTTGAGCTGTATATCTTTTAGCTTTTCTTGCCTTAGAATGCTAGCTTTAATGTAGCTTTGGTCAAGTATATAATCTGGACTTAAAACAAGGTCGATTTCTTTTTGCATATCAATATGTTGGGTTTTTATCCCAAATTGTAACAAAGGTACAGAATTTGAGTCCTATTGCTAAATTTGAAAAAACTGAAAACTAAAATGAAAAAACTATTATTCGGGCTAATTGCCCTGATTGCCGTAGGCTCGTTAAGCTCGTGTGGTTACAACGCAGCGGTAAAATTAGATGAAAAAGTAAAAGCATCTTGGGGCGAGGTGGAAAACCAATACCAAAGAAGAGCAGATTTGATCCCAAACTTGGTAAACACGGTAAAAGGTGCTGCCAACTTTGAAAAAGAAACCTTGACGCAAGTGATTGAAGCTAGAGCAAAAGCAACATCTGTACAGGTGGATCCAGATAAATTGACTCCAGAAAACATCCAAAAATTTCAGAATGCACAAAGTGGCGTTAGTCAGGCTTTGGGCCGATTGATGGTGGTTTCTGAACGTTATCCAGTACTAAAAGCGAATGCTAATTTCCAGGAATTACAAGCGCAGTTAGAAGGTACCGAAAACAGAATTGCTGTTGCTCGTAGAGATTTTAACGCAAGCGTACAAGCGTACAATACACAAATTAGAACATTCCCAAATAATTTATTTGCTGGTATGTTCGGTTTTCAACAAAAAGGTGCGTTTGCTGCAGAAGCTGGCGCAGATAAAAGCCCAAAAGTTGAATTTTAACTAAAAAAATAGAAACCTATCTGGTCTTATTTATCCAGATAGGCTTCTGCATATTTGAACGTTCAAAGGGAATAAATTTCTTTGAATTTTTTTGCGTTAACGATAGAAACGGCATCCTTTTTTTGTCCTCGGACTCCGCTCAGGATGACAAAAAAAGATATAGTGGATAGCGTGTATAAACGCCCAAATATTGCAAGTAAAAGCCTATA
>DASVGY010000019.1:0-26601 GCA_036379295.1 Pelobium sp. | reverse complement strand
TGAGATTTTTATACGAGAAAAAAAGCTTTTTGTACGTATTGAGTCTTCGGTTATAAAAAACGAGTTGGTAATGATGCGAGCCCAAATAATTGCTAACCTAAACGACAAAGCTGGTGCGGATGTGGTATCTGAGATTGTTTTTCTTTGAGATTTTTAGGTAAAATTATTGAACCAAAATAATTTAACATTTTTTACCGATGCAAGCAAGAAGCAAAGATAACTTAGTTCGTCCTTTTTAAATGCTCAATAAACTAAACTCTTTTTTCTTTCCAAAAATAGCCATCAGCTATAATAGCTCGAAAGAACATATTTCTGCGCTTGATGGACTTAGAGGTTTTGCAATTTTATTGGTCTTATCTTTCCATACATTTCACTTTATGCTTGGTTGGTGTGGTGTTGATTTATTTTTTGTTCTATCGGGTTTCCTAATTACCGGGATTCTAATCGATAGCAAAGAAAGCGATTGTTATTTTTCAAACTTTCTGCTTAAACGGGTACTTAGGATTTTTCCGCTTTATTATCTTGTTTTAGCAATCATTATCGTCCCAAAGCTTTTTTGGGGACTTAATACAGTAAGCTACACGTCATGGACTTACTGGTTTTATCTGCAAAATTGGGCCTACATTTTTAATGGTGTTTTTCCGGACGGAAGAGATACTTTAAACCATTTCTGGTCTTTAGCTATCGAGGAGCAATTCTACTTTTTGTTTCCGTTTATTGTCAAATATATTGATAAAGGCAATATACCTGCTGTTTTGCTGTCATTAATTTGCGTGGCAATTGGTACCCGATATTTTCATTTTAGCAACCAAAACATTGGTTATTATGTTGGAACGCTTTCGCGTATGGATAGCTTATCTTTAGGCGCATTGGTAGCTTATGCTGTGCGTTTTAATCGTTTGACGCTGCAGAAGTGGACTTTGCCGTTTTTCTATCTCTCTTTAATTTATATTGTAAGTATAAGCGCCATAACGCAAAGCGTCCATTTCAGCAATCCCTATTTTGCAACGTTTGGCTTAACCCTGTTTGCGGTATTTTTTGCGGCCTTGCTGGTTTTTTGTATTTTAGAAAATAACTTTGTTAGCAAAATGTTTAACATAAGGGCGCTCAAATTTATAGGAAAAATTTCTTATGGGTTATACATTTATCATTGGATACTGTACGTTTTTATGAAACCAACGCTAGAAAAAAGCGTTTACAACACGTTCCCTTACAGCATTACCTCAAAAATAATTACCTCAATACTTATTATAGCATTTAGCATTTTACTGAGTTATTTTTCGTTTCATTATTTTGAGAAACCTATTATCAATTTAAAAAAGACGCAAAGTAAATTCATTTAGCAGCTAAAAGATTTTTTATAAAAGCTCTCATTTCTCTACTGTTGTAATCCGCACTTCCTTCATGATGTAAAACCATTTTACCCCGTTTATCAACGATTAAAGTAGTTGGCAAAGAATTTTTAAAAATCACCGGTGGAATTTGGCTCGCCAATACAAAAACAGGTAATTGGTAGGCGCTCTTTCGCATAAAATCCAAAGACTTATTAAAATCGCCGTCAGTATCAATCATTAAAAAAATAATATTGTTGTTCTCTGCGTATTCCTGCTTTAATTTATTGATACCGGGCATTTCTGCGATACAAGGAGGGCACCAGGTAGCCCAAAAGTTTAAAAAGATGACTTTTCCTTTTAATTGCGATAAATTTACTAACTCTCCGCTTTCATTTTTAAATATAATTTCAGATAACACCTTTTCATTTAAGGGTTCAATTTCTTGAAGCTTGTTTTTTGATGGAATGCCGACCTGGAAAAACCCAATCTTCATCAGGCTTTTTATTACCGCTACTTTAATATTTGGGTTAACAAACATTGCGATAGCAAATACGAGCAATAAAACGGTGGAAATATTTGAAACCGTTAGCCAATTTTTAAGAGCTGACTTTTGCATTTATTATTTTGTTTCACATTATCCATTAGCGTTTGCTTTGTTTTTAAAATTAAGATGGTGATGGTTTTGCGGATGATTTTACAGCGAGTTGTTAAAACTGATGTAAAATAACTCACCCAAGCTGGATAGCCTGGGTGAATACATTAATTTTATGCCTTTGTAGGCTAATTTAATTGTTGTTTTAAACCAATCCTTGCGCTAGCATCGCATCGGCTATTTTAACAAATCCACCAATATTGGCTCCTCGTTCATAGTTAACCCTTCCGTTCTCGTCTTTTCCGTGTTTTACGCAAATCTCATGGATATCTTTCATAACCTTTTTTAATTTGTCATCCACTTCCTGACGGGTCCATGAAAATCTTTGTGAGTTTTGCGACATTTCTAACCCAGAAACAGCTACACCGCCGGCGTTGGAAGCTTTTCCGGGAGCGTAAAAGATATGAGACGAATTAAAAGCGTTAACAGCCTCTGGCGTACACGGCATATTTGCACCTTCCGCAACGCACATACAGCCATTGGTTATTAATTTTGATGCATCTTCAAGGTTTAATTCGTTTTGGGTTGCATTTGGCAGGGCGATATCGCATTTTATCTTCCACGGTCTTTCGTTTGCATAAAACGTTACGCCTTGGTATTGTTTTGCATATTCTTTAATTCTACCACGTTGAACATCTTTTAAATGCCTAATAAACGCTAGTTTATCTGTATCTATCCCTTGCGGATCGTGAATAAACCCTTCAGAATCAGACATTGTTACAACTTTAGCTCCTTTTTCGATACATTTTTCAACCGCAAATTGAGCTACATTGCCTGATCCAGAAACGGTTATAACTTTACCTTCAAGGCTTTGATTTTGCGTTTTCAATATTTCCTCAACAAAATAGATTAGGCCGTAACCAGTTGCTTCCGGACGGATGTGACTGCCGCCCCACTCAGAACCTTTGCCAGTTAAAACGCCGGTAAATTCTCCTTTTATTCTTTTATATTGCCCAAACAAATAACCAATCTCTCTTTTACCAACACCAATATCACCCGCAGGGATATCGATATCAGCGCCAACATGGCGATATAATTCTGTCATAAAACTTTGGCAAAAACGCATCACTTCATTATCTGACTTTCCTTTAGGGTCAAAATCAGAACCTCCTTTTCCGCCACCCATTGGTAAACCCGTTAAGCTATTTTTAAAAACTTGTTCAAACGCTAAAAACTTTAACACACTTAAGGTAACTGATGGATGAAAACGCAAACCACCTTTATAAGGACCAATGGCGCTATTCATTTGCACTCTATAACCCCGGTTCACCTCAACTTCCCCCTTATCTGTAAGCCATGGCACTCTAAAAATGATAGCTCGCTCGGGTTCAACCATCCGTTCAAAAATCTTATTGTCTCTGTAAATTGGATTTTGCTCAACAAACGGAAAAATAGATTCAGCAACTTCAGTTACTGCTTGTAGAAATTCAGGTTCATTCGCATTTCTGATTTTGATTATATTTAATGGATCTTTCATATATTAAAAAATAGGAAGTGGAGTAATTTACAGTTTCACTGTAAACATATCGCAATTTATGTTAAAACTTAAATTTTATCACAAAAAACACAAAAACCATTTAAAAATATGGTTTAAATCATACTTTATAAAATTTAGCAAAGCTTATATAAAAGTAGATTTAGCAATGCTTTAATATAGTTTGTGTTTTATAAAAATTGTTTTTTCAAAGCCGCAGGAAAAATAAATATCTGATAAATAAATATTTAAGTAGCTGCGTAAAAATATTGTACAACTTTTATTAATTATTTTTTGGAAATATGATTTTATAATCTACTTTTGCAATCCCAATCAACAGCAAATACGCTGTTTAAGATTGAAAAGGGAGATTAGCTCAGCTGGTTCAGAGCACCTGCCTTACAAGCAGGGGGTCACTGGTTCGAACCCAGTATCTCCCACACTAAAAATCAAGGAGTTACATTAAATTGTAACTCCTTTTTTTATTCGGTTTACAGGCCGGTTTTCACGAATTTAGCAGACATATTTTTGGGATTCGGAAAAGTTTGAACATAAAAAAAACCTTCCAATTTCTTGAAAGGCTTAATTTTTAAGGGCGGACGATGGGGCTCGAACCCACGACCCCCGGCACCACAAACCAGTGCTCTAACCAACTGAGCTACGACCGCCATTTGTTTTAGGGGAGTGCAAAAATAATTTAAAATTTAAACTAATCAAACTTTTCAGAAAATTATTAAGTAACACTATGCTATCTGGTTGATTAGGTGTAAAATAATCTTTTAGCGTCTGTTGTTTCTCTAAATTTTTATCTTCGCAAATGATTCAAATTTTTACGGATGGTGCAGCAAGTGGGAATCCAGGACCCGGCGGTTATGGCGTTATTTTGAGATCGGGTAAGCATTATAAAGAACTTTCTGAAGGCTTTAGGATGACTACCAATAACCGAATGGAATTAATGGCGGTTTGCATTGGCTTGGAGGCCATTAAAGCACTAAACCAGGAAGTGATGATTTACTCAGATTCTAAATATGTAATTGATTCGGTTGAAAAAAAATGGGTTTTTACCTGGGTTAAAAAGGCTTTTGCCGGTAAAAAAAACAAAGATCTTTGGCTGCGGTTTTTGCAAAGCTATAAATTGCACCAGGTTAAATTTACTTGGGTTAAAGGTCATGCGGGCCATCCAGAAAACGAAAGATGCGACGAGCTGGCTGTCATCGCATCTAAATCAAAAGATAAAAAAATTGATACGGTGTTTGAAACAGAAAATCAAAAATCTAATTTATTGTAATTTAAAACCAAATTTTTAGAAATTTACCTTCTGGCCGTACACCTAAAAACTATCCGAGTTCTAACACTTCTTTTGGCGAGTATTCTGCCATAAACTCTTCTGCTTTTAGTACCATATCTTCTGAACCTATAAAAATCGATTCGCGTTGGTGTATTTCTGTAACTTCTATGTCCAAAATTCGTTCAAAACCATTTGTCGCTCTTCCGCCAGCTTGCTCTATTATAAATGCCAGCGGATTGCATTCGTAAACTAATCTTAACTTTCCGTTTGGTGCGCTTGCGGTGGTTGGGTAAATGTATATGCCGCCTTTAATCAGATTTCGATGTAAATCGGCCACCATAGAACCAATATATCTGGAGGTATATGGCCTTGATGTTTCGGGGTCTTCTACCTGGCAATATTTGATGTATTTTTTTACGCCTTCTGGGAAATGGACATAGTTTCCTTCGTTCATGCTATAAATAGTTCCGTTTGCCGGAATTTTCATATTCGGGTGCGAAAGACAAAACTCGCCAATAGACGGATCTAAAGTAAAGCCATTAACGCCACAGCCGGTGGTGTAAACCAACATGGTAGAAGAGCCATAAACAATGTAGCCTGCTGCTACCTGTGCCGTACCTTTTTGTAAAATATCGTTAATATTTGCTTCTCCTTCTTTTGAAATTCTTCTAAATATTGAAAAGGTTGTGCCCACAGCCACATTTACATCAATGTTAGATGAACCGTCTAGTGGGTCAATAGCAATTACATATTTAGCATTTTTCGATACATCTTTGTTTAGGATAACCACCTCTTCGTTTTCTTCTGAAACCACCAAGGCACACTCGCCGCCCATACTCAAAGCAGAAATGAACTGCTCGTTAGCATATACATCCAGTATTTTTTGCGACTCGCCTTGTATATTAATGGTACCAACCTCTCCTAAAATATCAGCTAAACCGGCTTTGTTTATTTCGCGGTTAACTATTTTTGCCGCTATGCCTATATCTCGTAATAATCTGGAAAGTTCTCCTTTTGCGTACGGAAAATCTGCCTGCTTTTGAATGATGAACTGACCTAATGTTGTTACTGTTGCCATTTACTTAGTGTAGTTTTTACGTTATCTATTTGCTAATTCTATGGCGTCTAATGTATGAATTTTATTTTCAGAAATTGAAAATCTAATTAAAGTTCTGGTTTTGTGCCAGCCTTGTTTTCCCGCTGCTCCGGGATTAATATGCAAGCATTCTATCTTTTTATCGTAGATAACTTTTAAGATATGTGAATGTCCGGAGATAAAAAGCTTCGGTGGCTTAGTGTAAATTTCGGGCTTTACATTAGTGGAGTATCTGCCAGGATAGCCACCAATATGGGTCATCCAAACATCCACTCCTTCACAATGGAATCTTAAATGTTCGGGATAAACTTCTCTGATATCTTTGCCATCAATATTGCCGTAAACACCTTTTAAGGGCTTAAATGCGGCCAACTTATCTGCAAGTGCTAAGGTTCCAAAATCACCGGCATGCCAAATTTCGTCTCTGTCATCAAAATATTTGAACACAGCATCATCCAAATAACTATGGGTGTCTGAAATTAATCCTATTTTAATCATCTAAAAAATTGTGAAAAAGTCTTTTAAAGCAGCCTTATATTGCAAAGAATGTATGTTTTGCGAATCGTAAATACAAAAATCATCAAACACCAACTCACTATTTTGTTTTTTGCTGAAGCTGATGATATGTCTGATGTGTGCTTTATCAGGATACGATTTAATTTTGATACAATGTATCGGGTATAGCCCAAAATCACGGGCGGTTGTTTGCAACATTAACGAAATTTCTATGGGTAAAACCAAGGTTAAAGTGCCTTCATCTTTTAAGTGAGTTTTTACCATTAACAATAAATCCAAAAAAAATTGTTCATCGGTATGTTTTGAGATATTTTTAGATGCTTTGGGCGATTGTGACGCATTTAAATGGTAAGGCGGGTTAGAAATAATTAAATCGTATGAGTTTTGTGGGTTTAACTCAAAAAACTCCTTAAAACTATGATGGTAAGATTTTAGGTTTGCATGAAAAAGAGATTTTTCAAAATTAGCTTTCGATTTTTCATAAGCAATATGGTTGATATCAATAGCGTCTATAACAAGAGACGTTTTTCTTTGGGCTAACATTAAAGCGATAACCCCGGTTCCGGTTCCAATATCTAATACTTTTTTTGCGCCTTCCAATTTGCATAAAGCGCCCAGTAAAACACCGTCGGTATTTATTTTCATGGGGCAATTTTCTTGGTCAATTACAAATTGTTTAAAGTGAAATAAAGACATATTGCGAAATTATTGAATTTAAAGGATTTTTTTTAGGTAGAAGAGTTGAGATTTGGTATGTGAGGGAACATATTACTTTTGGTAAGCAAAATGTTTTCATAATTAGATTTGCGCTAAGGATTGCAGCGGCATCCTTTTTGGATTTTTCTGCCAAAAAGATAAAGCGGAAAGCCTGTTAAAGCGCCCAAAATTAAGAAACGAGCGCTAAAAAGGTTAGCGTGAGCTGTAAAGCAACATGGATTTCAACACATCAAAATTGTTAATTATAATTCTGCTTAAAAATCTATCTTTGCGTTTCAGATGAAGCATATACGTAATTTCTGCATAATTGCACATATAGATCACGGAAAGAGTACTCTTGCCGATAGATTATTGGAGTACACCGCCACGGTTACGCAGCGTGAATCGCAGGCGCAACTGTTGGATAACATGGACTTAGAACGTGAACGGGGTATCACTATAAAAAGTCATGCCATACAAATGAACTATATCCATGAGGGTCAGGAATATATTCTTAACCTGATTGATACGCCGGGGCATGTTGACTTTTCTTATGAGGTTTCTCGCTCTATTGCCGCCTGCGAAGGTGCTTTGTTGATTGTTGATGCCTCTCAGGGGATTCAGGCGCAAACTATTTCTAACTTATATTTAGCGCTCGAGCAAGACCTTACTATTATTCCGGTTTTAAACAAAATGGACTTGCCTGGGGCCATGCCAGAGGAGGTGAAAGACCAAATTATAGATCTGATAGGGGGCGAGCGGAGTGAAATTATTCCGGCTTCTGGAAAAACTGGTTTAGGTATTAAAGATATTTTAACCGCGGTGATTGAACGTGTTCCGGCACCGGTTGGCGACCCGGAAGCTCCTTTGCAAGCCTTAATTTTCGACTCCGTTTTTAACTCTTTCCGTGGGATTATTGCTTATTTTAAAGTAGTAAACGGACAAATTAAGAAAAACGACCGGGTAAAGTTTGTGGCTACCGGCAAAGAATACATTGCTGATGAGGTGGGGATTTTAAAGCTAAACCCTACGCCAAAAGATGTTGTAAAAACCGGCGATGTAGGTTATATTATTTCTGGTATTAAAGAAGCCCGAGAAGTTAAAGTGGGCGATACAATTGTTTTAAGAGACCGACAAGTGTTGGGTATCCAAGGGTTTGAGGAAGTTAAGCCAATGGTGTTTGCCGGAATTTACCCTGTGGATACCGACGAGTTTGAAGAACTGCGTGAGGCAATGCACAAACTTCAGCTAAACGATGCTTCTTTGGTTTTTGAGCCAGAATCTTCCGCTGCTTTAGGCTTTGGGTTCCGTTGCGGATTTTTAGGAATGCTGCACATGGAAATTATTCAGGAACGTTTAGAGCGAGAGTTTGATATGACAGTAATTACCACCGTACCTAACGTTTCATACATTGCGCATACCACAAAAGGAAATCCTATTACGGTAAACAATCCTTCTGAATTACCCGACCCTTCTAAATTAGAGTTTGTAGAAGAACCTTTTATTAAGGCAAATATTATTACCAAAGCAGAATTTGTTGGCCCAGTAATGTCGCTTTGTATCCAAAAAAGAGGGATGATCATGAATCAGCACTATTTAACTGCTGATAGGGTAGAGCTTGTTTTTGAAATGCCAATGGGCGAAATTGTATTTGATTTTTACGATAAGCTTAAAACAATCTCAAAGGGTTATGCATCTTTCGATTATCATCAGATTGGCTTTAAACAATCTGATTTGGTGAAAATGGATATCATGCTTAATGGCGAACACGTTGATGCGCTTTCATCATTAATACACAGAAGCAACTCGTACGATTTTGGTAAACGTATTTGTGAAAAATTACGGGAGTTAATTCCAAGGCAACAGTTTGAAATTGCAATCCAGGCATCAATTGGTGCAAAAATTATAGCTCGTGAAAATGTTAGGGCTTTGCGCAAAGATGTAACTGCAAAATGCTACGGTGGAGACATATCGCGTAAACGTAAATTATTAGAAAAACAGAAAAAAGGTAAAAAGCGCATGCGCCAGGTTGGAAACGTAGAAATTCCGCAATCAGCGTTTATGGCGGTTTTGAAGTTGGATTAGTTGGTTGGGAGTTAGACTTGAAAAGTTAGATATGAGATTTGAGAACTTTTATTAGGTGATATTAATTCATTATTAGCGATATAAGTTTTTTAACTTTTTACTTTCAACTTTTCACTTAAAAATTACACGTATAAAATATTTTGTTATTACGTAGTTGTTTAATATCTTTGGATAATAAATCACTATTAGCCATGGATACTAAACTCACCTTGTCGTTTGATGAAGATATAATCAATAAGGCAAAAAAATATGCTGAGCGCAATAATATCAGCTTATCGCGGATGATAGAGCATTTATTATCAAAAGTTGTAGAAAAGCCTTATCAATCTTTAGAGGATTTCCCTATTTCTGAATGGGTGAGTATGGTTGCAGAAGGAGATGCAATTTATCACACTAAAAAGTCTAAAAAAGCATCACAAGAAGATGAATTCTTTGCATCTAAAAAATGAAAGTTTTTTTAGATGCAAATGTATTGGTTGCCGTTTTAAATAAAGAATATCCTGTTTTTTCTTATGCAGCCAGAATACTGAGCTTGGCAGATCATCCTAATTTTACCATTTACACTTCACCCGTATGTTTAGCCATCGCATACTATTTTGCTGAGAAAAAAACATCTGCAAAAATTGCAAAATCTAAAATTAGTTTGCTGCTAGAACATATTCAAATTGCAGATAATGGAAGATTAGGTATTATCAAAACTCTTGAAAATAAAAAAATATTGGATTTTGAAGACGGATTAGAATATTACGCAGCTATAGAAAATGATTGCAAATGCATTGTGACAGAAAACCTCAAAGACTTTCACTTTGCAGAAATAGAAGTGCTTAATTGCGAAGATTTTGCGGTAAAGTATTTTAGTAGATAGTTTTGAGTTGTTTATAGGCTTATCTAATATTTTTTAGCGTAACGGTTGAACTATGTTAACATAAGCACAAAAAAATATGTTTAACTAAAGCTAACTGCATTTTATCATTAAAATGGATTCAGCATCTCTAAAAAAATTTAGCTTTGCATTTTAACTATATCCCCATTTAAAAAATCATAAAATGATATTATTAGACGGAAAACACGTATCAGAAGAATTAAAGAAACAAATTGCAGTTGAGGCGGCAGAAATGCTGGAAAAAACTGGAAGAAAACCACACTTAGTTGCGGTTTTAGTAGGCAATGATGGTGGTAGCGAAACTTATGTAGCCAGCAAAATGCGCAACTGCGAGAAAGTGGGTTTTAAATCTTCTTTGGTCAGGTACGATGAAACAGTTACGGAGGCTGAATTGCTGTCTAAAATTGATGAATTGAATAAAGATGCTTCTATCGATGGCTTTATTGTTCAGTTGCCTTTACCAAAACATATTGACCCAGAAAAAGTTACTGAAGCGATAGATTATAAAAAAGACGTGGACGGTTTTCACCCTATTAATCTAGGTCGGATGCAACGAAATTTACCTTGCTTTTTACCAGCCACGCCTTTCGGGATTATGTTAATACTTGAGTTTTACGGCATTGAAACGGCTGGCAAAAATTGCGTGGTAATTGGCCGCAGCAATATTGTAGGCAGCCCAATGAGTATTTTAATGGCTCGTAATGCAAATCCCGGCAACGCTACCGTAACTTTAACCCACAGCAGAACAAAAAATATAAAAGAACTTACGCTCAATGCGGATATTATTATTGTGGCAATCGGTAAAAAGAACTTTTTAACGGCAGATATGGTAAAAGATGGAGCGGTGGTAATTGATGTAGGTATGAACCGCGAAACTTCCGAAAAAACAAAATCTGGTTACAAGCTTTTTGGTGATGTTGATTTTGAAAATGTTGCTCCAAAATGTTCTTATATTACTCCGGTACCAGGAGGTGTTGGTTTAATGACTATTGTTAGTTTATTAAGAAATACTTTGTCTGCCGCAAAAAGAGAATTTTACTCTTAGAGGGGTTTGTGGTGTAAGGCTTAAGGTGCTAGGTATTTTTTCACTTTTTATTTTTTACTTTTTTCAACTTGACCAACAACGATATTTTACGCAGATTACGTTACACTTTTGAATTAAGTGATGATAAGATGATCAAGATTTTCGCTTTGGCGGATAAAGAGGTTACTCGGGCCCAAATTAGCGAATGGTTAAAAAAAGATGACCAGCCCGATTATAAACCTATTTACGATGTTGATTTTGCAATATTTTTAAACGGATTTATCAGTTTAAAAAGAGGTAAAAAAGAAGGCGAACAGCCTAAGCCAGAAAAAAAGCTAAACAATAATATCGTTTTTAGAAAGCTAAGAATCGCCTTATCTTTCACGGATGATGATATTGTTGAAGCTTTAGGGTTGGTTAACTTTAGAATAAGTAAACACGAATTGAGTGCGTTTTTTAGAAATCCGGCTCAAAACCAATACCGCCCGTGTAAGGATCAAATATTACGTAATTTTATTCACGGCATCCAAGTCATGTTTAGAAATGAACCTAACGAGGAAGCAGAAGATCCTGCGCTAACTTAATTGATATGATTCCTTTCAAAAGAGTTGACCACATTTTGATAAATGTACCGATTGGTAAACTGGCAGAAGCTTGTGATTTTTATCAAAATACCTTAGAACTTCCACTCATTTTAGGTGATAAGCCATTTAATGCACTTTGGTTCAAAATAGGTAATATCGAATTACACATAATGGAGGAAAAAGCGGGAGATTTATCCCAAAGACATCCGGCTTTTGAAGTTTCTAACCTAGAAGTGGCTAAAGAATTTCTAAAATCAAAAGGTGTTAAAATTTCTTTTTCCACCAAAATTGAAGGTAGAGAGCGGATATTTTTTAGAGACCCTTTTGAGAATCGGTTTGAGCTGATTGAATTTGATAAATAGCTTGGCAAAAAGGCTAATTTTTTATTTTGTATCAATCCGAAATTGAAAAAAAATGATTGAGAAAGTGCCGCTTATTCCCGCTGATTTGATGCCGATTATTTAGGAAAAATAAAGCTCATTGTTGGAGAGCGCAAAGAAAAGGAAGTGATTTAGTACTAAAACACATCCTTCGCTAATTGGGAGCGGCATACGCCAACGATATTTACTCCTGGTAAGCCAACAATTTCTTGGGGTTGCTAATTTTATAACCGTAATCTTCGGGGTGCTCAATTACTTCCTTCATGGAAATAAGGCTATACACATATTTGCCAGTTTCGCGATTTAAATCTAACCTAAAATAGTCATCCTGTTTTTGCCTATTAATTTGTCTTTTCATTCGCCCTTCGCCACCATTGTAAGCCGCTGCGGCTAAGGTCCAACTGTTAAATTGCTTGTGCAAATCTTTAATGTATTTTGCGGCAGCAATGGTAGCTAATCGAACATTCATCCGTTCATCAATCCGGTCGTTCACGGTTAAACCGTAGTCTCTGGCTGTTTGCGGCATAAATTGCCAAACGCCGGCAGCGCCTTTCGGCGAATATAAACCGCGTTTCATTCCGGTTTCAACAAGTGGAATATATTTAAAATCCTCTGGCACCCCGTATTTTTTTAAAATAGGTTCTATTATCGGAAACCAAACCTGTGAGCGTTGATGTAATTTAAGGGTTTGCATGTTGCCATAAGAATGGGCTTTTAAAGCTCGTTTCATCTTTTTATCCACAAGTTTATCGCCCGAAGGCAAAAGTTCATCAGCAAATTCCAGATGATTTAAAAAATCGTTTTCCGCAATACTCCTCACCAAGTTTAAACTTGGAGTTTCCAAATTATTAGCAGTGCCAGAATAGCTGTAACCAAACATTTTTGTAAGTATGCAAAATACCAACATTAAGCTGCAGGCAACTATATATTTTAACTTCATAATTCTCGTTTTTTATCCAAAAATAAAAAAAGCTGGGCAAAGGTACGTTTTATTTATCAGATTATCAAACAGTTACATAAATCTGGGTTTAAAGCGCTTTAAATCAGGTTTTCAAAATGGTATTTCTCTAATGCTAAGTCAAGCCAAAAAGCACTGATATTCTTAAAGATTTTAGTACCTTTGTCTCCCTTAAAAACAGGTATTAATTAATAACACCATGCCATTTAATAAAGACAGGAACAGTCGCGATGACAAGTCCGGAAAAGACTACAAAAAGTCTGAAAGATCTGATACGCCCGGCAGATCCAATCGCGAAGACAATAGCAATCTTCCTTTTTCGAAATTCAGAAAAACCGATGCAAATCATCATGGCGATAGTAAATCGTTTGAGGATAAGCAAGAAAATTATAGAGATAAAAAGCCTTACGGATCCCGCGACGGTGGACCCGCTTACGGTAAAAAAGAACCCTATGGTACTCGCAATGCTGGAGGTAACGCTTACGGTGATAAAAAGCCATACGGAAACCGTAATGCAGGCGACGCCCATCGGGATAAAAAAACACCCTACGGAAGCCGGACCGAAGGTGGAGACAGAAATTCTTATAAAACGCGTGATGATAAAAATACCTTTGGGGAGAAACCATCTTACCGCGAGAGGGCTGAGAATGGGGACGACCGAAAACCATTTAGAGACCGAAAGGAATTTGATGGGAACAAACCTTTTCGCCCGAAAAAAGATGAGGATAGAAAGCCTTTTGTAAGTAGTGATCGTGATTTCAGTAGAGAAGGGCGTCCTTACGAGAAAAGAGAAAGCTTTGGCGAACGTTCTGAATACAAAGGCAGGGACGGGAGTGCATCTCGAAAACGTTATGATGACCGCTCAAATGAATATAATGATGACCGGGTAAAGTTAAAAAGCAACGATAAAGGAGCTTTCAAAAAAATTGATGAGTTAATCAGATTAAATAGATTTATCGCTAACTCTGGAATTTGTTCAAGAAGAAAAGCTGATGAGTTGATTTCTTCTGGTTTGATTAAAGTTAACGATGAAGTAGTAACCGAACTAGGCACAAAAGTTAACCCACAAACTGACCAAGTTAAATATAATGGCGAACTCCTAAAAAGAGAGAAAATGGTTTATGTTTTATTGAATAAACCAAAAGATTACATTACCACAACGGACGACCCACAAGAGCGAAAAACCGTGATGGAACTGGTTTCAAAAGCAACTTCCGAACGCATTTACCCTGTTGGCCGTTTAGACAGAAATACTACGGGTTTACTTTTGTTAACTAACGATGGCGATTTGGCAGATAAATTATCGCATCCGAAAAACAGTATCAGCAAAATTTATAACGTTGAGCTTAACAAAAATTTAACTCAGGGCGATTTTAATAAAATTGCTTTTGGGGTAGAGCTTGAAGATGGTTTAATCAAACCAGACGAGATTAGATATGTTACAGGTGGCGCCAAAAACGAAGTGGGCATTCAAATTCACAGTGGAAAAAACAGAATTGTGCGCCGTATTTTTGAAAGTTTGGGTTACGAAGTTGTAAAGCTTGACCGTGTAATTTATGCAAACCTCACAAAAAAGGATTTAACACGAGGCCGTTGGAGGTATTTAACTGAAAAAGAAATTATCCAGCTAAAGCATTTTACAAAAGGCCAGTAATTGTTGATACAAAAAAAGCCCGCGAGAAAACATTCCGCGGGCTTTTTTAATTTGACAATCTCAAACTATGGGAATCTAACTGCCCTATAATCTGCTAAATTAGCTTTTGGGATGGAAGAACCGTAGGTTGCGTTAATGGCCTTAATAAACTCATTTGCAACAATTGCGTAACCTTTTGGTGTTAAATGCACACCATCTAAAGAGAAAGCATTGCCGGTAATAAACTTAGCGCTTACCCTAACACCATCGATATCAATTCCATTTCCGCCCAAGCCGTTTAAAAAAGTATAAGCGTCAAAAACGGCGAGTCCTTTGGCTGCAGCAATAGATTTGATGGTAGCATTATAGCTCGCTACATAATCTCTTGCATTGGCAACCTCAACTTTATCTAAAACATATTGTGATTGAATTGGATTACCCGGATGCAAACCGTATGGTCGCATTTGTGCATCGGGCTTTCCAAATAGGCCGGTAGAGTTGAATGATAAGGTTATTAAATCTTCATCTGTGGCGGCTCTTGTCCCAGCAGCAGTTTGAATAAAAATTGCTTGCGCAGCCGGATTAACTTTTTTTGCCCCATCTAACAGGGCTTTCACCGTAACAGTTGTTAAAAACGGAATAGCGGAAACATCAGGGATTGTTGCTACTGCACCCTTAGCTCCATTGGCCGTAAGTTTCTGAATCAACAAATTGTAAAGTCCGGCAAACTGGTCTTTCGGTGTTAATGCATCGCCTACGCCGCCGCTTGTTGCATAGCCTAGTGCATCATTATTACCTAACCAATTTGTAAAAAATGTAAAAGGCTTAGCGGTTACAAAATCTAAATAAGTGGTGTTGTTAGTTCCTGCATTTCCGGGCAAAAGGCGCTCAAAATAGCCATTTAAATTCCCGTAGGGCGCAAAGGTAATTTGTTGAAGTTTTATTCCTGGTACACCATAATTGTTTATATCGCCGGTAAACTTCGTATAAAGTTGAACTTTACCAAATCCAGGTGCGTCAAACTCTCCTCTGCCCGCAAGCTTATCAGCAACCGGAACAATTTTCGGGGTTCCATCTGCATTAAAGCCACCTAACTTTAAGTAGCCAGAACCATTACTTTGTGCCTCTGTAAATAGGGGCTGTTTAAACTCTCCGCCGCCAACGGCCTTAAGTTGTTTGGCTATGATGCTGGGGTAAGAGTTTTGTTGCCCTTCTAGGTAAAGTCCATTATCAGCGTAACCAGCGGTTAATGAATTTCCCACAGCAATATAGTTGGAGAAATCGGCACTTCCTTTACTTGGTGCGGGCGTGTCTATTGTTGGTTGACAAGCTGCCGTGGTTAATATCAAACCGGCAAGTAACAGTTTTAGATTGTTATATGTTTTCATGTTTATTTTTTTAAGGATAATTAAAACTTATAATTAACGCCGATTCCTGGGATATAAACGTGGGTTTTAAATGTGCCGTTTAAGCCGGTTTCAATATTGGTTTGCTTTCTTTCTTTTATAGCTTCGTAAAGGAAGGATAAATCAAGCGAGAATTTTTTTGAGATATCGTAACCTAAACCTGCAGATAAAATCAATCTATTTGCATCCGGAGCTTCTGGTGTTACATAGCCATCTTTAACAGGCGTAAACGCATAACCAATTCCCGCTCTTAAGGCTAATTTGTCAGTTTGTTGCTGGTTAATCCCTAATTTAATTGATGCGCCATCGCCGTAATTTCTTGGCGATTTACTGTCAGCCGGTGGGGTAGTGTTATTATTGTTGTCATAGTCAAAAGCTAATTCTTTATAAACACTCCAGTGGACCCAGTTTACGTCAAATGCAACGGTTGTTTTTGTAGAAGGATAAAACCCAAAACCTAAGCTAGTTGTTGCGGGTAAGGGCAGTTGAGAATCAAATTTGGTCGCAAAATTATTTTTTACATAATCTGGTCCTTCAAATATCACATCACCGCCTTTAAGTTTGGTCACTACTTTTGAACGATGAGTAACACCTATGGTAATGCCGGATAAGGTTTTGAAATAAATACCGGCGTTCCATCCGTAACCTTCTCCTGCGCCATCTAGCGTAGCTTTACTGTCTTTGCCATTTGCCTGAGAAATGGGTACCGCTTTTTGTAATTTCACTTGTCCGTGGTTATACACAAACCCGGCTCCAATACCAATATTGTCGGTTATTTTAACGCTTAAAGTAGGCTGGATATAAATTGCTTTTAAATCAAGCGATATCAGGGCGTACTTTCCGGACCACTCATCTCCCCAGTTAACCAACCCGCCAAAAGGTGTATAAGCACCAATAGCTAATTTGTACTTTCCAGATTTTGGACCCCAAACGCCGTAAGCTTCAAAGGGTGGTGCAATTTCATCAACGTTGTTTTCTACGGTAGAAGAACCTGATTTTAAAAAGGCAGATTTAAAAAACAGTGGACTTACACCTAAGTTCACCTGATTTTCTTTGAGCATACTTACTGCTCCCGGGTTAAAGAATACTGCAGCGCCATCCATGGCAGTTCCGGCTCCAGCGCCAGCCATTCCAATTTGTTTTTGTCCTTGCAAATTCACCTGAAAACCTTGCGCAAAAGTAATTGCAGGCAAAGCAAGGCTTGCTCCTAACAGTAATTTCTTTATCATAAGAATAATTCTTAATGGGTTAATTATTGGTTTTCTTACTATCTCCTAATAGTAAATTTATTATGCTAACATAGTAAATTTTAATATCAAAAAAAAGAATATTAAAATAATTAGTTAGATGCAAATTAGCTCACGTATTTAAAAAGCAGCAGAAATCTGTTATAATTTAAAAAGATTTTTTTCCTTTAAAACGCCCTAATGTATTAGCAGCGCAGCATTTTTAAACCCGTAAAACATTTTGAAATTCATGTTTGATTTTAAGGAATAAAACGTAATTTTGCCGACTCAAATACAAAAGCCCTAAGAGGCTATAAAACAAGGGATTTTAAAAAAATACCATAGAATATGCCAAATATTGGAAAAATAGCGCAAATCATCGGTCCAGTTATCGACGTTAGTTTCTCTGCAGAAGATGCAAAACTTCCGAAAATTTTTGATGCTTTAGTCATCACAAAAGAAAACGGACAAAAAATTGTTTTAGAAGTTCAACAACACTTAGGCGAAGACAGGGTTAGAGCAGTGTCTATGGACTCTACAGACGGTTTAGTTAGGGGAATGGACGTGGTGGACAGTGGTGCACCTATAAAAATGCCAGTTGGCGATGCGATTAAAGGTCGTGTTTTTAATGTTGTTGGGGAAGCTATTGACGGTTTAGGAAATATAGACAGCACAAACGGAAAGTCGATCCATAATCAACCTCCAAAATTTGAAGATCTTTCTACAGAAAACGAAATTCTTTTTACAGGGATTAAAGTAATCGATTTATTAGAGCCTTACGCAAAGGGCGGTAAAATTGGATTGTTCGGTGGCGCCGGTGTTGGTAAAACCGTATTAATCCAAGAATTGATTAACAATATTGCAAAGGCTTACGATGGTTTATCTGTATTTGCCGGTGTAGGAGAGCGTACACGTGAGGGTAACGACCTTTTACGTGAGATGATTGAAGCCGGAATTATTAAATACGGGGAAAAATTCAAGCATTCAATGGAAGAAGGCGGTTGGGATTTATCGGTAATTGATAAAGAAGAAATGAAAGACTCAAAAGCTACTTTTGTTTTTGGTCAGATGAACGAGCCTCCAGGTGCTAGAGCCCGTGTTGCCCTATCAGGTTTGACAATTGCAGAATATTATAGAGATGGTGAAGCTGACGGTCAAGGAAAAGATATCCTTTTCTTTATTGATAACATCTTCCGTTTTACCCAGGCAGGTTCCGAGGTATCGGCTTTGTTAGGTCGTATGCCATCAGCGGTAGGTTACCAGCCAACTTTGGCAACAGAGATGGGAACTATGCAAGAGCGTATCACATCCACAAAAAGAGGTTCTATTACCTCTGTACAGGCGGTGTACGTTCCTGCGGATGATTTAACCGACCCTGCTCCAGCAACAACTTTTGCTCACTTAGATGCTACAACAGTGCTTTCTCGTAAAATCGCCGAATTGGGTATCTATCCAGCAGTAGATCCTTTAGATTCAACCTCGAGAATTTTAACAGTGGCGGTTGTTGGTGAAGAGCATTATGCTTGCGCCCAAAACGTTAAGGAGATTTTACAGCGCTACAAAGAATTGCAAGATATCATCGCTATTTTAGGGATGGACGAATTATCAGAAGAAGATAAATTAACCGTATCAAGAGCCCGAAGAGTGCAGCGTTTTTTATCACAACCATTCCACGTAGCAGAACAGTTTACCGGTTTAAAGGGTGTGTTAGTTGATATCAAAGATACCATCAAAGGTTTTAACATGATTTTAGCCGGAGAGGTTGATGAATACCCAGAAGCCGCTTTTAACCTTGTTGGTAGTATTGAAGAAGCAATTGAGAAAGGTAAAAAACTACTAGCAGAAGCAAACGCTTAATAAACAAGTATTTAGTATTAGGTATCAAGACTTGCAAATCTCTTGGTACTTGATACTAAATACTAAATACTAAAAAATGAAACTAGAAATCCTTACACCAGACAAAAAGATTTTTGAAGGAGAAGTGACATCAGTTACTGTTCCTGGGGCTCAAGGTTCTTTTGAAATTTTAAACAACCACGCACCCATTATTTCCACACTTGATGATGGAAAGGTGATCATCAGAGCAGGCAGCGGATCAGAACAAAACCTGTACACCAAAGGCGGCGTAGTAGAGGTGATTGATAACAAAGTTATTGTTTTAGCAGAAGGTGTTTCCGAGGCATAAGTATGATAAAATATAAAAGAAGCCAGAACTTTGTTCTGGCTTTTTTTATACCCTAATTTTTTTAAAACGTGTAATTTTTTTGATGCAATTGACCATTTCAGGAAGAATTTGGTGAAAAAATGGACGAAGTTTAAAATCATACCGAATACCGATTCGATGTTTGGTATAAACAACAAAAAATTATAATCTTATATTTTTATATATTATAAAATTAAAATTGTTTTAAATAGATTTAACAAAATTATATTTTTTTTTAAACTTTTTCAATTTACTATTGATACATAAAATAGTATGCCCTATCTTGTTTTTGTAAATAAAAAGAGCTTTTAACTATGTTATTAACGGTCATTTTCATTTTAACAATTGTGCTGCTGTTTGACGGCAGTAAAAAGAAGGCGTGTGTAAATTAAAAACATAAAATAACAGAAAGCGCCTTCCCGCAAAGAAGGCGCTTTTTTTATAATAAATTTAGTAACCATACATGGAAAGTTTTAGGAAAGATCAAACAATATACAAAGACGGAGCTTTTGTTAAAGCAACGGAAGCAGGTATTGATTTTTTTAGCCAAACAATTCACTATGGTTTCGGTGCGTTTGAAGGAATTCGCTCCTACCAAACCATCAACGGGGTTAAGCTTTTCAAGGTTAAAGAGCATTTTGAGCGGCTAAAGTTTTCTTGCGAGCAAATAAATATGCCCTTTCATTGGGATATTGCTCAACTTGTGCAAGACACCTACAAGCTGTTAGAGATTAATAATTTAAAAAACGCCTATGTTAGGCCGCTTGTGTTTGCCGGAACGGATATGTCAATGCTTAGTTCGCAACAATCTCAATTGATTATAACCGCCTGGCAATGGGACGCTTTTTATGGTGACAAGCTTTTAAAAACCTGCATTTCTCCTTTTGAAAAGCCTAGCCCCGCAGCAATCCCTGTTAGGGCAAAAATTACAGGAAATTACATTAACTCCGTAATGGCGATAACCGATGCGAAAAGGCGTGGTTTTGATGAAGCCGTTTTATTAGATGTAAATGGTTTTGTAACAGAAACTACGTCTGCCAACCTATTTATAGAAAAAGATGGTAAACTTTTTACATCGTTAAAAGACAATATTATGCCCGGCATTACCAGGTCGGCGGTTATAAAAATAGCCAACCAACTGGATATAGAAGTTGTTGAAAAAAATATTACTGTCGAGGAGTTCAGAAATGCAGAAAGTGCCTTTTCCTGTGGTACAGCGGTAGAAATTATAGGAATTAAATCTGTAGATGACCGCGTTTTTCCGCTTGCGTTTGATTTAAGTTTGGGCGCAAATATCCAAAGGGTTTATAAAAGCCTTGTTTTAGATAAGTTAAGTTTTGAAGTTATTATATAATGGAATTAAATAAATACAGTAAAGTTTTTACGCAAGATAAAACGCAGCCTGCCACGCAGGCAATGTTGTACGGTTTAGGTTTAACTACCGAAGATTTAAATAAAGCACAGGTTGGGATTGCCAGCATGGGTTATGATGGCAATACGTGTAATATGCACCTCAATGATTTGGCAGCAATTGTTAAAAAGGGCGTTTGGGATAATGATTTGGTAGGCTTAACATTTAATACCATAGGAATTAGTGATGGCTTAACAAATGGAACAACAGGAATGCGATATTCATTGGTATCGCGAGATATTATTGCAGATTCAATTGAGGCTGTTTGTGCCGGTCATTTTTATGATGGCGTAATCACCATCCCGGGATGCGATAAAAACATGCCAGGCTCCATCATTGCCATGTCGCGATTAAACCGCCCCTCTATCATGGTGTACGGCGGAACGATACATTCGGGTCATTACAAAGGTCAATCCTTAAACATTGTTTCTGCTTTTGAAGCTTTGGGTCAAAAACTTGCTGGTAACATTAGTGATGAAGATTACCAGGGCGTTATCGAAAATGCTTGCCCAGGAGCGGGAGCCTGTGGCGGGATGTACACGGCAAACACTATGTCATCAGCAATTGAGGCATTAGGGATGAGCTTACCTTATAGCGCATCAAACCCTGCTACCAGTCAGGCAAAAAAAGATGAATGTTTAGCTGCCGGCAAATACATTAAAATTCTTTTAGAAAAAGACATTAAACCGAGCGATATCATGACGGCGAAGGCATTTCATAATGCTTTGGTGGTGATAATGGTTTTAGGTGGTTCAACCAATGCTGTATTGCACATGATAGCAATGGCAAAAACGGCCGGAATAGATTTAAGTATCAAAGATTTCCAGAACATTAGCGATAAAACGCCAGTAATTGCTGATTTAAAGCCAAGTGGTGAATATTTAATGGAAGATGTTCACGAATTGGGAGGAATACCCGCTGTGATGAAATACTTATTGAAGGAAGGTTTAATCCATGGCGATTGTTTAACGGTAACGGGTAAAACTTTGGCCGAAAACGTAGCTGATGCAAAAGATCTGGATTTTGATAAGCAAAAAGTCATTCGCCCCTTGGCGAAGCCGATTAAAGAGACAGGTCATCTTCAAATGCTTTACGGAAACATTGCGCAGCAAGGAAGTGTAGCAAAAATATCTGGAAAAGAAGGGGAGCGTTTTACCGGGCCAGCCAGGGTTTTTAACGGAGAAACAGAGCTTATATCTGGGATCTCATCTGGGAAAGTTAAAGCAGGCGACGTGGTGGTTATCAGGTACGCCGGGCCGAAAGGTGGGCCAGGAATGCCGGAAATGTTGAAGCCAACATCGGCAATTTATGGCGCAGGTTTGGGCGCATCGGTTGCGTTGATTACAGACGGTCGTTTTTCTGGAGGAACTCACGGGTTTGTGGTGGGGCATATTGTACCCGAGGCTTTTGAAGGCGGAAATATAGCTTTAATTAACGAAGGCGATTTGATTGAGATTGATGCAACAAAAAATAGCATCAATGTTTTGGTAGCTGACGAAGAATTGGCCAATAGACGGAAGGAGTGGAAGCAGCCAGAGCCACCCGTCAAAAGTGGTGTTTTGTACAAGTACTTTAAATTGGTTAAAAATGCAACGGAAGGTTGTGTTACCGATGGAGTTTAGCTGCGTTAACGATAGCAGCGGATACCGGCAATGTGCATAATGCCCTGTGCCGTATGAGCGGATAGCGTGTTAAAACGCCCAAATAAAAAAAAATTATTTCAAAATTGATAAAGAGATTATGGATACTCTTGCGATAGAAAAAAAGAACGCCGAGCAACAAAAGCCAAAAGCAGTAGCCACTATTAGCGGCTCTCAAATTTTGCTAAACGGATTAATTGAGGAGGGTGTTGACACCGTTTTTGGTTATCCTGGCGGTGCGATTATGCCGATATATGACGCACTTTATGATTATAACGACCGATTAAAACATATTTTGGTCCGTCATGAGCAAGGTGCAACCCATGCAGCTCAAGGTTACGCTCGTACGTCGGGAAAAGTGGGCGTGGTGTTTGCAACAAGCGGCCCCGGTGCTACCAATTTGATAACCGGTTTGGCAGATGCACAAATTGACAGTACACCAATGGTTTGCATTACCGGGCAAGTTTTTGCACATCTTTTAGGTACGGATGCTTTTCAGGAAACCGATGTAATTAATATTACTACACCAGTTACCAAATGGAATTATCAGGTAACCGATGCGTCAGAAATTGAAGAAGTGTTAGCTAAAGCTTTTCACATTGCGAAAACTGGCAGGCCAGGTCCTGTTTTGGTTGATATTACAAAAAATGCCCAAATCCAACTAGCAGCGTATTTTGGTTACACAAAATGCGACCATATCCGCAGTTATAAACCTACACCTGTAGTAAGGAAAAGCTACGTTCAGCAAGCTGCAGAATTAATTAATGCAGCCAAAAAGCCTTTTATACTATTTGGGCAGGGCGTTTTGTTAGGTAATGCCGAGCAAGAGTTTAAAGCCTTTGTCGAAAAATCTGGCATTCCAGCCGCTTGGACTATTTTGGGTGCGGGCGCCATCCCTACGGATCATCCTTTAAATGTAGGTATGTTAGGCATGCATGGCAATTACGGACCAAATGTTTTAACTAACGAGTGTGATGTTTTAATTGCTGTTGGGATGCGTTTTGACGACCGTGTAACCGGCCGCTTAGATAAATATGCAAAGCAAGCGAAGGTGGTTCATTTAGATATTGACCCCGCCGAAATTGATAAAAACGTAAAAGCAACCGTACCGCTCTGGGGCGATTGTAAGGAAACTTTACCGATGTTAACCGATCTGATTGATAAAAAATCTCATACAGAATGGTTACAAAGGTTTAGAAGTTTTGATGCGGAAGAAATGAAGCAATGTATTGATGCGGAGATTAACCCTACCGAAGGCGAACTTTCTATGGGCGAAATCATCAATCAATTAAACCAGTTGACCAAAGGCGATGCGGTAATTGTAACCGACGTTGGCCAACACCAAATGGTGGCTTGCCGATATGCTAAATTTAATAACACACGTAGCAATATTACCAGCGGAGGTTTAGGCACCATGGGTTTTGCTTTGCCAGCAGCAATTGGGGCTAAATTTGGTGCACCAGATAAAGATGTTGTTGCTATTATAGGCGATGGTGGTTTCCAAATGACTTTGCAAGAATTGGGAACAATTATGCAATCAAAAGTTGATGTGAAAATCATTATCCTTAACAACCAATTTTTAGGAATGGTTCGTCAGTGGCAAGAGCTTTTTAACGAAAAGCGTTACTCTTTTGTAGATATTACCAGTCCGGATTTTGTGGCCTTGGCCAAGAGCTATTACATTGATGGGCAAAGAATTTCTGAGAGAGCACAAGTGAAAGAGGCGCTTTCAACGATGTTGAACCATAAAGGTGCCTACCTTTTAGAAATTATGGTTAAAAAAGAAAACAATGTTTTCCCGATGGTGCCTCAAGGTTGTAGCGTAAGCGAAATCAGATTAAAATAAAAAACCCGCCCCTCGTTCCCCTAAAGGGGATGCCAAAAAAGGGGAATACTAACTGAGTTTAAAATGGAATCAAATATAGACAAGCAGGAATATAACATCACAGTTTATACCGAAAACCAAATTGGTTTACTTAACAGAATTGCGATTATATTTAGCCGTAGGAAGTTGAACATTGAAAGTTTGAACACTTCGCCATCCGAAGTGGAAAGTATTCATCGGTTTAATATCGTGATAACGGAAACCGAAGAAGTAGTGCGAAAAGTGGCCCGCCAATTAGAGAAACAGGTAGAGGTTTTAAAAGTTTATTACAACACCAACGAGGATGTAATTTGGCAAGAGATGGCTTTGTATAAAGTGCCAACCAATGTAATTGCCGAAACGGTAAGTGTAGAGCGCTTATTGCGTGAACACGGCGCAAGAGCGGTAGTAATCCGTAACGATTATACCGTTTTTGAAACAACCGGGCACCGCGAAGAAACCGATAAGTTGGTGAATGTATTGCAGCAGTACGGGCTAATTGAGTTTGTGAGGAGCGCCAGAGTTGCTATTATAAAAGCTAGTGACGGTTTTCATGCAAAATTACGCGAATTTGAACGACGCGAACCGGGAGATGATGTGGTTGAAAACCAATATTTGAACAAGGGCGATAAAGTTTTTACAATGTAACCATGGCAGAGCATATATTTAATTTTACCATCCAAACCCGCGAAGCTTTTATCCGGTTAATAGAAGGGCTTACCGTTGCAGAGTTAAATCACATTCCGGAAGGTTTTAAAAATAACATTATCTGGAATTTCGGACATATCGTGGTAACTACACCTGCACTTTGCTACGTACGTACCGGAATTTGGGAAAATGGTGCTACTATCAAATACCTAAACGATTTTAAAAAAGATTCCGTCCCTTCTCGGGAGATTAGTGAAGATGAAATTGCGGCGTTGAAAGTGTTGGCAATAGCTACAATAGAAAGCATCCGAGAGGATTATAAAAAAGGAGTGTTTAGCCAAGCAAAACCTTTTGCAACAGGCACTTACGGTGCGGAGATGAATAGCATTGAAGAAGTTTTAATCACATCCGCAGGGCATGATAACATGCACTTCGGTTATGCATTAGCGCAAAGAAAATTAATTAAAAAATAGTCGAAATTAAAAAAAACAGAGTACTCGCAAGACAGCGGTCTTCGGACAGGCCAACAGCAGACTCTATAAAAACTAAAAAAAGGAAAAAACAAAATGGCAAATTATTTTAACACATTACCTCTTAGAGAGCAACTGAACCAGTTAGGCGTTTGCGACTTTATGGACAATTCAGAATTTTTGGACGGAGTAGAAGCCCTAAAAGGAAAGAAAATTGTAATTGTTGGTTGCGGCGCACAAGGTTTAAATCAAGGTTTAAATTTAAGAGATAGTGGTTTAGATGTAAGCTACACTTTACGTAAAGAAGCTATCGAAGGCAAAAGAGATTCCTGGAAAAACGCTACTGAAAATAATTTCAAAGTAGGTACTTACGAAGAGTTAATTCCAACTGCTGATGTAGTGGTTAACTTAACTCCAGATAAGCAACATACCGCAGTTGTTAACGCAATTATGCCCTTAATGAAAAAAGGCGCTACTTTATTGTATTCTCACGGATTCAATATTGTAGAAGAAGGTATGCAAATCCGTAAAGATTTGACGGTAATTATGGTTGCGCCTAAATGCCCAGGTTCTGAGGTTAGAGCGGAATATGTTAGAGGTTTTGGTGTACCAACCTTAATTGCTGTTCACCCAGAAAACGACCCAGAAGGAAAAGGTTTAGCGCAGGCAAAAGCTTATTGCGTTGGTACTGGCGGTCACAGAGCAGGAGTGTTAAAATCTTCTTTTGTAGCCGAAGTAAAATCTGATTTAATGGGTGAACAAACTATCCTATGCGGATTGTTGCAAACTGGTTCTATTCTTTCTTTCGATAAAATGGTTGAAAAAGGAATTGATGCTGGCTACGCTTCTAAATTAGTACAATACGGTGTTGAAGTAATTACTGAGGCTTTAAAACATGGTGGTGTATCAGGTATGATGGACCGTTTAAGCAATGTTGCTAAAGTAAAAGCTTTTGAAATTTCTGAAGAATTAAAAGACATTATGCGTCCTTTATTCCAAAAACACCAAGATGATATTATGGCTGGCGAATTTAGCCGTATCATGATGGAAGATTGGGCAAACGGAGATAAAAACTTATTGGCTTGGAGAGCCGAAACTGGCGAAACCGCTTTCGAAAAAACTCCAGCAGG